>DASZPP010000381.1:0-9080 GCA_035549975.1 Opitutus sp. | reverse complement strand
AGGCGTCCCTGCCTGCCGGCGTTGCAAGGTCGGCAGGCAGAGACGCCTGCCGCTACTCGAACCACGCTGTCGTCCACGGGATCAAAGTGCATGACACGCTCTAGGAAAGACGAATCTGGAAATCAGGAAAGAAACGATCCGGAGAAGGCGCCTGATTTCGTGAGTTCCGGATTCAATGATTTTATCCGCGGATGCCCTGCGCGAGGTGGTAGTAGACCTCGTTGTTGCGGAGGGTTTGTTTGAAGTCGGCGAGGCGGGTGTCGGCGTCGATGACGGCGAGCTCGATGCCGGCGATCGTGGCGAAGTCCTCGAGCATCTCGGGGGTGACGCTGTAGCTGTAACCCGTGTGGTGTGCGCCGCCGGCGAGGATCCACGCGGCGCAGGCGGTCTTGAAGTCGGGTTTGCACTCCCAGACGGCGCGGGCGACGGGGAGCTTCGGCAGCGCGGGCGTCTTGACGGCGGTGACCTCGTTGACGAGGAGCCGGAAGCGGTTGCCGAGGTCGATGAGCGAGGCGTTGAGCGCGGGGCCGGCGGGGGCGTCGAAGACGAGGCGCACGGGATCCTCTTTTCCGCCGATGCCGAGGGGGTGAATTTCGAGCGAAGGTCTTTTCGTCGCGGAAATCGACTCGCAGATTTCGAGCATGTGCGCGCCGAGCACCTGATGGCCTTTCGGCGAGAGATGGTAGGTGTAGTCCTCCATGAACGAAGTGCCGCCGGGCAGGCCGGCGGACATGACTTTCATGGCGCGGAGGAGCGCGGCGGTTTTCCAGTCGCCCTCGGCGCCGAAACCATAACCTTCGGCCATGAGCCGCTGGACCGCGAGCCCGGGGAGCTGGCGCAGGCCGTGGAGGTCTTCGAACGTCGTCGTGAAGCCCTTGAAATTTCCGTCCTGCAGGAACGCGCGCAGGCCGAGTTCAAGGCGCGCGCCGTAGCGGAGCGATTCGTGGCGGGCGCCACCGCGGCGGAGCGGCTTCGTGACGGCGTAGCGCTTCTCGTATTCGGCGCAGAGCGCGTCGATGTGGTCGTCGTGGATGCCGACGTCGGAAATTTTTGCGACGAGGTCGCCGACGCCATGGGTGTTGACGGAAAAGCCGAAGCGGAGTTCGGCGGAAACCTTGTCGCCCTCAGTGACGGCGACCTGGCGCATGTTGTCGCCGAAGCGGACGAACTTCGCGCCCTGCCAGTCGTGCCACGCGCACGCGGCGCGCATCCACGCGCCGAGCCGCTCGTGCACCTCGGGGTCGGACCAGTGGCCGACGACGACCTTGCGGTTCAGCCGGAGGCGCGTGTGGAGGAAGCCGGCCTCGCGGTCGCCGTGTGCGGCCTGGTTGAGGTTCATGAAGTCCATGTCGATCTCGTTCCACGGGAGATCGCGGTTGAACTGCGTGTGGAGATGGACGAAGGGCTTCCGCAGCGACGCGAGCCCGCGAATCCACATTTTCGCGGGCGAAAACGTGTGCATCCAGAGGATGAGGCCGGCGCAGTCGGGATCGGCGTCGGCGTCCCGGCAGAGCTGCGCGATCTCGTCGGGCGTGGTGAGGAGCGCCTTGAAGACGGTCTTGAGCGGGAGCTTTTTCGAGGCGGCGAGGGCGGCGGCGACCTTTTCGGCGTTGGCGCGGACCTGTTTGAGCGGGCCGGGTCCGTAGAGATGCTGCGAGCCGCAGACGAACCAGATTTCGGGGTTGGCGAGATTTTTCATTCGGAGAGTAGCGGGTAGCGAATAGCGGGTAGCGGGTAGAGCGGGGCGCGCGGAATGCTCGCTACTCGCTACCGGTTGCTTGCTCCTTCAATTCGAGCAGGTCCTTCATCACGCGGGTGAGGTCGGCGGCGCGGTTGACCTGGCCAAAGGCGTCGTGGAGCTGGCGATAAAGGGTGTAGAGCTGGTGGTAGGTTTTCCGGGCGGCGGCGCGCGGTTTGTAGGAGACTTTTTTCAGCGAAGTCATCGCGCGCTGGGCGGAAGGAAAATCCGGATGCGCGCCGGCGAGGACAGCGGCGGAGACGGCGGAGCCGAGCGCACAGGCTTGTGACGAGCCGGCAACGAGCATTGTGCAGCCGGTGACGTCAGCGTAGATCTGCATGAGCAACGGATTTTTTTCGGCGATGCCGCCGGCGCAGACGACGCGCCCGATCGGCACGCCATACTCGCGGATGCGCTCGATGATCGCGCGGGCGCCAAAAGCGGTGGCCTCGATCAGCGCGCGGTAAATTTCCGCGCGCGTGGTGTGCAGCGTGGTGCCGACGAGGAGGCCGGTGAGCCGCTGGTCGACGAGGATCGTGCGATTGCCGTTGTGCCAGTCGAGCGCGAGCAGGCCGGACTGGCCGGGGGCGAGTTTGGCGGCTTCCTTGGTGAGGCGCGAGTGGAGGGCGTCGTCGCCCTCGCAGACGACCTCGGCCCACCATTTGAAGATGTCGCCCACGGCGGACTGGCCGGCCTCGATGCCGTAGTAGCCGGGGAGGATCGCCCCTTTGACGATGCCGCAGATCCCGGGGATGTCGGCGACATCCTTGTCGGCGGAAACGACGCCGACGTCGCAGGTGGACGTGCCGATGACCTTGACGAGCGTGCCCTCGGTCACGCCGCTGCCGATGGCGCCGTAATGGACATCCATCTCGCCGATCGCGATCGGGATGCCGGCGCGGAGGCCGAGTTTTTTGGCCCACTCGGGACAAAGAACGCCCGCAGTCGCTGTGGCGTCGTGAGCCTTTTCGTAGAGCCGGTCCCGGAGGTCGGCGAGCTTCGGGTCGAGCAACGAGAGGAATTCCTTGTCGGGCAGGCCGCCCCAGTCGTCGGCATAGAGCGCCTTGTGGCCGGCACAGCAGACGCCGCGCTGGATTTGCCGCGGGTCGGTGACGCCGGCGAGGACGGAGGGAATCCAGTCGGCGAGCTCGACCCAGGAGCAGGCGGCGTCGAAGACCTTCGGGGCGACGGCGAGGCAGTGCCAGATTTTCGACCACCACCACTCGGAGGAGTAGGTGTTGCCGCACTTCGCGATGAACTGCGGGCGGTGTTGCGCGGCGAGCTCGGTGATGCGGGCAGCTTCGCGCCAGCTCGTGTGGTCCTTCCAGAGCCAGCATTGGGCGTGGAGGTTTTTCCTGAAGCGGCGAGCGACGCCGAGCGGGACGTTTTCCGCATCGACGGGCAGAGGCGAGGAACCGGTGGTATCGACGCCGATGCCGGAGATTTGGCCGGCGGAGAAGCCGCGCTGTTTGTTCGCCTGCGCGAGCGCGGCTTTGACGGCGCGTTCGAGGGCGAAGAGATAGTCGCCCGGATGCTGGCGCGCGAGATGATGGTCGCGCGGATCGAGCAGGACACCCTGCCGGCCGGAAGGGTAGTTGACGACGGCGGAGCCGAACTCACGACCGTCGGTGACACGCACGATGAGGGCGCGGGCGGAATTGGTGCCGTAGTCGAGGCCGAGGGTGAACATGGGGTGGAACCAAGGTTTTTGTGTGTCGGAGTCGACGGGTCAACAGAGCCGGACGCATGACCGTAAAGCAGCAAGCATCGTCGGATCGTGGTCCGGGACAACCGCGGCCGGTCCGCGGTCGTGGGCACCGCGTCTTCGCCGGGCGGGTGGTTCACGACCACGCAATGTCGGACAGGGCACGGCGGGGGTTGTCATACATTATATGACAATGGTGCGAACGATGCCGGGTCGGACGGATCGGTTACTTGACGGTCACGTGATTTCATGGGAAGCGTGCTTCTCCCGATGCCCCGGCCCACGCTCAACGACATCGTCCGCCTTGTCGGCTATTCCAAGAACACCGTCTCGCTGGCGCTGCGCGGGGATCCGCAGATTCCGGAGGTGACGCGCGAGCGGATCCGGAAGGCGGCCGACCGGATCGGCTACCAGCCGAACGCGGTGATCTCGCACCTGATGGCGCAATTGCGCGCGAGCCGGACGACACGGGTGCAGGCGACGCTCGGGCTGGTGAACGCGAACCTGGACCCGGATGCGTTCCGAACCCATCCGACGATTCCGACCTACGTGAAAGGCTGCGAGAGCCGCGCGGCCAAACTGGGTTACAGCCTCGACCGGTTCTGGCTCCACGACCCGACGCTCAACGCCGCGCGCTGGCTGCGCATCCTGCACACCCGCGGCATCAAAGGCCTCGTGCTGGTCGGGCTCATGGACACGAACCACCTGCCGGACCATCTGCAGCATGTGTGGGAGCAACTGCCCTGCGTCGTCACCGGCGTGCGGACGCGCGACCCGGCGCTGTCGTTCTGCTGCGTGGACCATCACGACCTGGCGCTGACGGCGGTGGAACGGGCGCTGGCGCTCGGCTACCGGCGGCCGGGGCTGGTGCTGGACGACGTGATCGACGCGCTGGTGGAGCGGCGGTTTTCGGCGGGATTTTTCACGGGCCAGCGGACGCTGCCGCGGACGCAGCACGTGCCGATCTTCAGTGACGTGGGCCGGGTCGACACCGAGCCGCAACTGTTCCGCCGGTGGCTGGAGCGCCACGAGCCGGACGTGGTGTTCACGCTCTACAACACGGTGCTGCGCTGGCTCAAGGACGCCGGGCAGCGCGTGCCGCAGGACATCGGCGTGATCCAGCTCGAATGGCGCGCGAGCCGGCCGGAGATCGCCGGGATGAACCAGCACAATTTTGTGACCGGCGAGGCGGCGGTGGACATGGTGGTGAGTCAGATTCACAACAACGAGGTCGGCGTGCAGGAGTTCCCGCGCGCGACCTTGATCGGGGCGACATGGGTCGACGGCGCGACGGCGTGCGCGCAAAAGAGCAACGGCGAGGGCCCGCGCGGCGGTGCGCGGCGGCGCGCGCGTGCGAACATCGAACCGTAACATGAAATTCGCCAGAAGACGGGTTGCATCGATCCGGGCGGTTTCGTTTTCTCGGCGCTCGTCACCCCTTTCACCCCGCGCGGCATATGCCTTTGACTTCCATGAAATCCATCGTGCGATTGTTGTTCTCGAACGCGGCTTTGCTGGCACTCGCGGTGCCCGCCCTCAAGGCCGCCACCCCCAGTCCTGTCATCACTGTGAAATCATTCGGTGCTCTCCCTGACGGCCGGCCGACGCAACTCTTCACGCTCGAGAACGCGAGCGGTTTCCGCGCCGACATCAGCGACTACGGCGGCACGGTCGTGCGGCTGCTGGCGCCGGACCGGGCCGGCAAACTCGCCGACGTGATCCTCGGGCTGCACGACGCCGCCGAGTATCAGGCGAAGTCGCCGTTCTTCGGCGCGCTGATCGGCCGCTACGGCAACCGGATCGCGCACGGGAAATTCACGCTCGACGGGCAGACCTATTCGCTGCCGCTCAACGACCATCCGGGCAACATCCCCTGCACGCTGCACGGCGGGACAGTCGGCTTTGACAAGGTGATCTGGCAGGCGCGGCCGATGATCGTGGACGGTAACCCGACGCTCGTGCTGACCTACGTGAGCCGCGACGGCGACCAGGGTTTTCCGGGCGAGCTCACGGCCGAGGTGACCTACACGGTGACGCCCCAGAACGAACTGCGGATCGATTACAAGGCGACCACGACGAAGGCGACGCCGCTGAACCTGACGAACCACATGTATTTCAACCTCCATGGCGAGGGCAACGGGACCGTCCTCGATCACGTGCTGATGCTGAAGGCGGGCCACATGACGCCCGTGGATGCGAGCCTGATCCCGATCGGCAAGATCGCGCCGGTCGCGGGCACGCCGCTGGACTTCACGACGCCGCATGCGGTCGGCGAGCGGATCGGCGCCGACAACGAGCAGCTCAAGTTCGCCGGCGGTTATGATCACAACTGGGTGCTCGACAATCAAAGCGGTTCGCTCGCGCTCGCCGCCACGGTGGCGGATCCGCAGACGGGCCGGTTCATGGAAGTGCTGACGGACCAGCCGGGCATTCAGTTTTACACCGGCAATTTCCTCGACGGCACGATCACGGGCATCGGCGGAAAGAAATATCTCCAGCGCGGCGCGCTCTGCCTGGAGACGCAGCACTATCCGGATTCGCCGAACCATCCGGAGTTTCCGAACACGATTCTCCGTCCGGGCGAAACATATCGCAGCACGACGATCTATCGGTTCAGCGCGAAATAGTCGCGGTTGGCGAGCCGTTGGAAGTCCGGTGGCCGCGAGCGTGAGCGAGTGAGCAAAACATCCACTCGCTCACTCACGCTCGCGGCCCCGTGGAACGCCAACTCGGCCGCCGCCAGCTCACTTCGGCTGGCGGGCGACTTTCGACTTCGCGCGGTTCTGGAAAATCTGGTCGGCGAGCACGCCGATCAGCACGACGGCGCCCATCACCGCGAAATTGAGCGAACTCGGGATGCCGAGCAGGTTGACGAGGTTCTGCAGCACCTGCAGCAGCGCGGTGCCGATCAGGATTCCGACGATCGAACCTTCGCCGCCGCGCAGGCTGCAGCCGCCGAGGACGGCGGCGGCGATCCCATAGAGTTCGTAAAACGTGCCGTGCGTCGAGGGCGTGACGGAGTTCGTGTAGAACGCGAACAGGACGGCGGAGATGCACGTCAGCACGGCGGCGAGGACGTAGCTGCTGGCGATGACCCGGTGCGTGGCGATGCCGGAGAAGCGCGCGGCCTCCTCGTTGCGACCGACGGCGAAAAGATAGCGGCCGTAAACCGAGCGGTGCAGCACGAACCACATGATGACCGCGATCACGATCAGGAGGATGAACGGCATCGGCACGCCGGCGATCGATCCGCTGGCGAGGTTGCGCAGCCAGCCGAAGCCCGGCAGGCTGCCGAAACCGATGGTCGTGTCGCGCGCGATGAAGCGGGCCGTGCCGCGATAGATCAGCAGTCCGCACAACGTCACGATGAAGGGCTGCATGCGGAACCGCGTGATCAGAAAGCCGTGCAACCAGCCGAGCCCGCCCGCCACGGCCAGCACGAAGAGCAGCGCGAGCGGCCACGGCCAGTGCCATTGCGTCAGCGCCATGATCAGGAGGATGCCGATCAACGCGATCATCGAGCCGACGGACAAATCGATGCCGCTGGTGACGATCACCAACCCGGCGCCGATGCCGAAGATGCCGAACATGCCGATGATGTTGGCCATGTTGATCAGGTTCTGCGGCGACAGGAACCGCGCGTTCTCGAACTCGGTGACGGCGCAGAGAACGACCAGCAGGATGAAGATGCCCAGTTCCTTTTTCATGGAGTGAAAGCCGGCCGGCCGGCGGGGAGCGTGTGGCCGACGGCCAGTTGCATGACGTTCTGTTCGGTGCAGTCGTTGCGCTCCAGCACGCCGGTGATCCGGCCCTCGTGCATCACGGCGACGCGGTCGCTCACGTTGAGCACCTCCTCCATGTCGCTGCTGATCATCAGAATCACCGTCCCGCGATCGGCGAGCTCGCGCATGAGCCGGTAGATCTCGGCCTTCGCGCCGACGTCGATGCCGCGCGTCGGCTCGTCGAGGATCATCACCTGCGGATCCATCGCGAGCCATTTGCCGAGCACGATCTTTTGCTGGTTGCCGCCGCTGAGATTGAGCACGCGCGTTTCCGCCCGGGGCGTCTTCACGGCGAGCGCCCGGATCTGGCGCTCGGCCAGCTCGCGTTCGCGCGACCGCTGGATGAGCCCGCCGCGCGCCAGCGCCGGCAGCGACGGAAGACTGATGTTTTCGCGGACGGACATCTCGACGACGAGCCCTTCCGTCCGGCGGTTTTCGGGAACGAGATAAATGCCGTGGGCGATCGCGTCGCGCGGTCGACCGATGGGAATGCGCCGCTCCCCGAGGGTGATTTCCTTGCCCGGCGACGGATCGAGGCCGACGAGGGCCTTGGCCATTTCCGAGCGGCCGGCGCCGACGAGCCCGGCGAAGCCGAGGATTTCGCCGCGCGCGGCATCGAAGGAAACGGCGTGCCGGGGATACATCCCGGAAACCACGTTGCGCACCTTGAGGTGGCCGGGAGTGCGGGTGGCGTCCGACTTGACGTGA
Organism: Opitutus sp.; assembly: GCA_035549975.1. Taxonomy (GTDB): domain Bacteria; phylum Verrucomicrobiota; class Verrucomicrobiia; order Opitutales; family Opitutaceae; genus Opitutus. Next base: position 1,147 of record DASZPP010000381.1, on the reverse strand, counting down.
AACGACTTCAGGTTGCGCCCGACCATCAGCGCGATCAGCCGGTCGTGGCTGGCTTCGCGGCGGGCGAGTTCGCCGGCATTGTGGCCGTCGCGCAGCACCACGACGCGGTCGGCGCATTCGTCGATTTCGCCGAGCCGGTGGGAAATGTAGATGATGCTGACGCCCTGGGCGCTCAATTCGCGGACGAGTTCAAGGAGGCGCTTGGTCTCGGCGAGCGTCAGGGACGACGTCGGCTCGTCCATGATCAACACGCGCGCATTGAGCGAAAGGGCCTTGGCGATTTCGACCATCTGCTGGTGCGCGAGCGAAAGCCGGTCGAGCCGCGTCCGCGGCGAAACGTCCAGGCCGAGCCGGCGCAGGAACGGTTCGGTGTCGGCGAAGATCTTGCGCCGGTCCACAAGGCCGAGGCGGTTGACGGGTTCGCGGCCGAGAAAGACGTTCGCCGCGACGTCGAGATTGTCGACGACGTTGAGCTCCTGATGAATGAACGCGATGCCGTGGTGCATCGCGTCGGTGACGCCGCGGATTTCGACCGGCCGGCCGTCGAGCCGGATTTCCCCGGCGTCGGGCTGGTGCACGCCGCCGAGGATTTTCATGAGCGTGGACTTGCCGGCGCCGTTTTCGCCGACGAGCGCGACCACCTCGCCGCGCGCGACCTCGAGGCTTACGCCGTCGAGCGCCACCACGCCGGGAAAGCGTTTGGAAATCCCGGCCATCGCGAGCAAGGGAGGCGCGGACATGGTTAACGGCGGAGGGCTGAAATCAATGAGACCGTGGCGGCGAGGATGCCGTGCGGAGCGCGCGGATTGGAATGCCGCCGGGAGCGGCTTCTGCACGCTGGTGAAACGCTATCCCGGCTTTGTTGCATCTTGCGACGATTTTGGAGTGCGCCAGTCCGCTGGCGCTGGGATCGAAAGCGGCAGAGGGCTGCCGCACTCCAAAAAGGGCGTTTACTTGCCGCCGAGCAGTTCCTTCTGCTTGGCCTGAACCTCGGCGACGTTCGCCTTGGTGACCTGAAGCGTGGAGATGTAGATCTTGTCGCCGGCCAGCGAACCTTTGTCCCCGCGGAGGTATTTAGCCATGCGCGTGATCGACTGCTCGCCGAATTCGTAGGGTTGCTGGATGACCGTGCCGTAGATGTCGCCGG
>DASZPP010000380.1:0-15795 GCA_035549975.1 Opitutus sp. | reverse complement strand
AAATTCTTGTTGCTCCCGCCGCTGCCGCCGATGGTGAGTTCGCGCGTGCCGGCCTGCGGCAGTGTGAACTCGTCGCGCGGCGGCGCAGTCACGTCCGGGGAGGTCGTCTGCGCGATGCCCGCGAGCGGGACGACGGCGCTCATGACGACGGCGGGAAGAAGAAGGGTGCTTAGTTTTCTCATGATCATTTTGGATTCAGGTTCACGAAGCCGGCGCGGGAAGCTCGGCGAGCCCGGTGGAAATGCAACGGCGACGCTCCGCCAACTTCCACGAATCACCTGCCGGGCCCGCACCCCGTAGCCCCTCGTCGGATTGCACCGGAGCGTTTTCGTGCCGTCCGCCCCGTCGCAATTGGGGCCGGCTCCGATCCGCTTTTGGGGAATCGCGCCCGCGCTCAGGAACCGGCGCGGTTGCGGGGATGATACTTTGCGTGCTGCTCGCGCAGCCGCGCGGGTTCCACCGCGGTGTAGATCTGCGTCGTCGAGATGCTCGCGTGGCCGAGCATTTCCTGGATCGCGCGCAAATCGGCGCCACCCGTCAGCAGGTGTGTCGCGAACGAATGCCGCAATCCGTGCGGTTTCACGTTCTTGGTGAGGCCGGCCCGCCGCGCGTATTTTTTCACGATCATCCACAGGGCCACGCGCGAAAGCGCGCCGCCTCGGTTGTTGAGAAAAAACTGGCTGCCGGTGCGCGCCTTCACCAGTCGCGGCCGGCCGGCCCCGAGATAGTGCGCGAGCGCGTCGCGCGCCTGGCCGCCGATCGGCACGACGCGCTCCTTGGAACCTTTGCCGAAAACCCGCAGGAAACCATGATCAAGGTCGACCTGCTGCAGCATCAGGCCGGCGAGTTCCGACACCCGCAGTCCGCTCGAGTAGAAAAGTTCCAGCAACGCCCGGTCGCGCAGCGCCCGCGCGTCGCCGCCGTTCGCCGCCGCGAGCAGCCGCGCCACCTCGTCCATCGAGAGCGTCCCCGGGATTTTTCGCGCCAGCTTGGGTCCGGCGAGCAGCGCCGTGAAGTCGTCGTCGCGAATCTTTTCCCGGACGAGGTGCTTCGCGAGCCCGCGCAGCGCGGTCAGTTTTCGCGCCATGCTCGCCGCCGCATATCGCGCCCCGGTGAGCGACTGGATCCATTCCGCCGCCTGCGCGCCGCTGACTTTCCGCCAGTTCGCGGCGCCGCGCTCCGCCAGGAACCTGGCCGCCTGATCCAGATCGCGCTGGTAGGCCGCGACCGTGTTTTTCGCGAGCCCGCGCTCGAGGCTCACGAAGCCCAAAAACGCCTCGATCTCCTCCGCGAACGCCGCCGTGGCCGCATCCGCCGCCCCGGAGGAATATTTTCGCGTCGCCATGCCGCCACTGTAGGCCCGCCTCCGCGCCCGACAAACTTCTTCGCGCCGAACCGGCCTTCCCGCCGGGCGAGCCGTGATCGGGCCGCTCGCCGCGCCAGTCCGAATCAATACCGCCGGCGCTGCGGCGGCGTGTAGTTCGGATTGGATTCCTTCATCCGAAACGTGATGCGCGCCTTCTCGAGATCGTAAGGGCTCATCTCCATCTTCACCATGTCGCCCGCGGCGATCTTGATGAAATTTTTCCGCAACTTGCCGGAGATGTGCGCCAGCACGACGTGGCCCGGGCTCTTCAGGAGCTCGACCTTGAACATCGTGCCCGGCAGCACCGCGACGACGCGGCCTTCTACTTCGATCGAGTTGCCGTCAGCCATGGGAGGCGCGTGGGAGGATGTTGCGGTGATTCATTCGGATCATCGGCGAAGGTCGCGTCGGAGCAATAAAAGTCCCTTGTAAGGCGGAAACGCCGGACCTAGGCAAGGCTTTAGCGGGGCCGGCTCCACGCCGGCATTTCCGCTCTCCATGCCCGATCCCGACCCGACCTGCCCGTTTCCCAAACGCTTCCCCTCGCAACTCGTGCGCGACGACGCGTTTTTCATGAGCCTCGCCTACAACCAGGCGATCGATGCGTGGCGGCGCGACGAGGTGCCGGTCGGCGCGGTCGTCGAGCTCGGCGGGGAGGTGATCGGCGCCGCGCACAACACCGTCGAGGAAGCGCGCGACCCCACCGCTCACGCCGAGATGCTCGCGCTCACCCAGGCCGCCGCGAGGATCGGCGACTGGCGCCTCGACGGCGCCACGCTCTACGTCACCAAGGAACCATGCCCGATGTGCTCCGGGGCGATGCTGATGTCGCGCGTGAAACGCGTCTGCTTCGCCGTCGGTGACCCGAAGATGGGCTGTCTCGGCGGCGCCACGAACCTCAACGATCTGCCGCGCGTCAACCACCACCTCGAGCTCACCGCCGGCGGCGTGCTCGAGTCCGAGTGCCGCGAGCTCCTGCAAACCTTCTTCCGCCTCAAACGCGCCGAGGATTCGATGTAGGGCGGGATCTCCTGATCCCGCCAAGCCACCGTTTGCGGCGGGGTCGGGAGACCCCGCCCTGCATCCGTCCTGCAGTCCTGCCGACAAGACACGCTCGTCAGTTGACGCAACCGGCGACCGGTGCATTTGTTGCCACAAATCCCCTCCAACAGAAAACCCGTACAACCATGGCATACGAACTCCCGAAACTTCCTTACGCCTACGATGCGCTCGCGCCCCATATCGACGCGAAGACGATGGAAATCCATCACACGAAGCACCACCAGGCCTACATCACCAACGCCAACAACGCCCTCAAGGACCACCCGGATCTCGCGGCGCTCGACGTGAACAAGTTGATCGCCGACCTCTCGAAAGTCCCCGACGCGATTCGCGGCGCGATCCGCAACAACGGCGGCGGGCACTCGAATCACTCGTTCTTCTGGAAAATCCTCGGCCCCGGCAAGGGCGGCGCGCCGAAGGGCAAGCTCGCCGCCGCGATCGACGCGCAACTCGGCGGCTTCGCGAAATTCAAGGAGGACTTCGGCAAGGCCGCCGCCACCCGCTTCGGCTCCGGCTGGGCCTGGCTCGTCGTCGGCGCCGACGGGAAGCTTGCCATCGGTTCCACGGCCAATCAGGACAGCCCGTTGATGGGCAAGGCCGTCGCCGGTTTCGAGGGCAAGCCCGTCATCGGCCTCGATGTTTGGGAGCACGCCTACTATCTCAATTACCAGAACCGCCGGCCCGATTACGTCGCCGCATGGTGGAACGTCGTCGACTGGGACGCCGCCGAGGCGAACTACGCCGCCGCCGGCGGAAAGTAGCGCCGCGCCGTCCGGCGCCCCGCGTGTGAGCGCAGCCACCACCCATCGCCCTGCGCGTGAGCGCAGGGGCCGTGTTTCCCTCGTACCGCGCCGCACTCGCGCAATTCTGATTGTGCCGCTCGCGGTTTTCCTGGGTCCGCTGGCCTCGCTCCACGCCCAGCCGCTGCCCGGCGAGTCGCCCTTCACCGCGCCTCTCGCCGCCGCGCCGGAGTCGAAGCCGGCTGACTCCGGCTTCGTGCTGCTCGGCATGAGCGTTGTCGGCCAGACCACGCTGCTGGGCATCTCGCGCACCAGCGATCGTCACAGTTTCTGGATTCCGCTCGGCGGGACCACCTCCGACATCACCGCGGTCAGTTATAACGCGAAGTTGGAACAGGCCGTGATCCGTGTCTCCGGCAAGAACCTCACGCTCGACCTGCGTCACGCCGCCGTTGCACCCGCCGCCCCGACAGCCTCCGCTCCGGCCGCGCCCGTTCCCTCCGCGACCGCGATGACCGCGCAACAGGAAAAGGAAATGGAAGCCCGCATGCTCGTCTCCGACCTGCTCGAGATCGGCCAGCAGCAGCGCAAAGCCTACGCCGCCGCGGCGGAGAAAGCCGCCGCGGAGAAACAGGCCGCCGCGCAAAAGGCCGCGACGGAAAAATCGTCGGCCGCAAAGCCGAATCCGTAGTCCGGCACACTTGGCCGCCGCGGCCTTGGCAAAAGGGGATGAATGCGAGGGCCGCCCGCCCCGCGCACGCCGAATTAAGCGTGCGTTTTTCCCGGCGGAATTCATCCTGCGCCGAGCGATGTATCAGAGCTACTATGGTCTTCGGGAGATGCCGTTCAACATCACCCCGGACCCGCGCTTTCTCTACCTCAGCCCCACGCATCAGGAGGCGCTGCAGCACCTGAAATACGGCGTCACGGAGAAAAAAGGGTTCATCGTTCTCGTCGGCGAGGTCGGGTGCGGCAAGACCACCCTCTGCCGCCGCTTCCTCAACGAACTCGATTCGGCACACTACGACACCGCCCTGATCCTCAATCCCCGCGTCACCGAGACGCAGATGCTGAAGGCCATCCTCACCGAACTCGGCGAACCCAAGGTCGCGCGCAGCCAGGTCGACCTGGTGGCGCAGATTAACCGCGTGCTGCTCGAGCGCATCGGCCGCGGCCGCGACATCGTGCTCATCGTCGACGAGGCCCAGAACCTCAAATTCGAGGTTCTCGAACAGCTCCGCCTTCTCTCCAATCTCGAAACCGACAAACAGAAACTGCTCCAGATCGTCCTGATGGGCCAGCCCGAGCTGAAGGACGTGCTCGCCCAGGAGGAGCTGCGCCAGCTCCGGCAGCGCGTCCTCGTGCACTACGAGCTCCGGCCGTTGTCCGTCGACGACGTCGTCCACTACATCCAGCACCGCCTCTCCCTCGCCGGCAGCAACGGCCGCCCGAGCTTCACCCCGCGCGCCATGCGCGCGATCCACCGCGCCAGCGGCGGAATCCCGCGCATCGTGAACAATCTCTGCGACCGCGCGCTCCTCGCCGCCTACGTCCGCGATTCCGACGAGGTGAACTTCTGGGACGCCCGCCGCGCGATCAAGGACATCGCCAACCTCACCGGCTGATCCGTCGCGCCGCAGGCGCGGCAAGTGAGAGGGAAAGTGAGGGTGAAAGCCCCCGCACGCCGCCCAAATTTGACGGCTCGCCTCCGTTCTTCGTCTTGTTTTGACTTTCATCCTTACCTGATGAACGAGGATGGCGGCCTTCAACGATTCGGTGCTTACGAGAAAGCCCTGACGCTCTTCGACCTTGTCGTCACCGATCTTTCGCCGCTAGGAAACCAGTCGGTCCTTCAACGCTTGATCTCGCAGCCATTCGCCAGCGCCGATTCAATTTCCTCGAATATTGAAGAAGGCTTCGGTCGCGGCAGCCGACGGGAGTACAGCCAGTTCTTAATTATCGCCCGCGGCTCCGCCCAGGAAACAAGCGGTCGTTACGGGCGTTTCAAACATTGGCTTCCGGTGGACGTCATTGCTGCACGCCAGGCACTTTGCGGCGAAATCATTGGCATCCTCTCTGGCTCAATCAAAACCCTCCGCCGCGAGCAGTAGCTCCCTTTCACTTTCACTCTCACTTTCACTCCATGAACCTGCTCATTTCCGGCGTATGCGGCTTCGTCGGCAGCACGCTCGCCCGCGAGCTTGCCGCCCGCGGCGACCGGATCTGCGGTTTCGACAACTTCATCCGCCCCGGCAGCGAGACGAATCGCGAGCATCTGAAAAAACACGGCGTCGCCCTCGTCCACGCCGATGTCCGGGCCGCGAGCGACATCGATGCGCTTCCGCCCGCCGACTGGGTGATCGACGCCGCCGCGAACCCCAGCGTGCTCGCCGGCGTGGATGGCCGCACCAGTTCGCGCCAGCTCGTGGAGCACAACCTCGCCGGCACGCTCAATCTCCTCGAATACTGCAAGCGCCACCGCGCCGGCCTCGTCCTCCTCTCGTCCAGCCGCGTCTATTCGATCGCCGTGCTCGCCGCGCTCGAGCTCGGCGTTGAAGGCGCCGCCTTCCGCCCCTCGCTCGCCTCGTTCGCCGCCGGCCTCCCGGAATCGTTCCCGACCACTGCGCCGGTCTCGCTGTATGGCGCCACGAAGCTCGCGTCCGAAGCGCTCGCCCTCGACTATGGCGAGTCCTTCGACCTGCCGGTTTTCGTCAACCGCTGCGGCGTGCTCGCCGGCGCCGGCCAGTTCGGCCGCGCCGATCAGGGCATCTTCGCCTTCTGGATCAACAGCCACCTTCGCCGCCGACCGCTTCGCTACATCGGCTTCGGCGGGCACGGCCATCAGGTCCGCGACTGCCTCCATCCGCGCGATCTCGTCCCCCTCCTCGAAAAGCAATTTGCCGCGCCCAAAATCTCCGCCGCCGACCGCATCGTGAACGTTTCCGGCGGCGCCGCGTCGGCGACATCGCTCCGCCAGCTCACCGCCTGGTGCGACGCGCGCTTCGGCAACCACCCCGTCGCCGGCGACGCCGCCCCGCGCACCTTCGACATTCCCTGGCTCGTGCTCGACCACGCGAAGGCCACGCGGCTCTGGAATTGGCAGCCGCAGACGCCACGCGATGCCATCCTCGATGAAATCGCCGCGCACGCCCAGGCGCATCCCGACTGGCTCGACGTTTCGGCGCCTCTCTGAATTCGCGCATGCCGCCGTCCGCCGCCCCGCTCCACCTGTTCTCCGTCGTCATTCCCGCCCGCGACGAGGAAGCTTCGCTCCCGGACACGGTGGAGGACATCTATCGCACGCTCACGCGGGAATCCATTCCGCACGAGATCGTCGTGGTGGACGATGCCAGCACCGATCGAACCTGGAGCGTCCTTCAGGAACTCAAACAAAAATTCCCGACGCTCAACCCGACGCAAAACGCCGGCGCCTCCGGCTTCGGCCGCGCCGTCGTCTGGGGCCTCAACCACAGCCGCGGTGATGCCGTCGTGATCATGATGGCCGACGCCTCCGATTCACCGGCCGACGCCGCCAAGTACTGGCGCCTGTTGAACGAGGGTTACGACTGCGCGTTCGGCAGCCGTTTCCTGAAAGGCTCGGAGGTGATCGATTACCCGCGGCTCAAGCTCCTCGTCAACCGTCTCGCCAACTTCCTCGTCCGCGTCGGTTTCAACCTTCCGCTGAACGACGTCACCAACGCCTTCAAGGCCTACCGCCGCACCGTCATCGACGGTTGCCGGCCGTTTCTCGCGCCGCACTTCAACCTCACCGTCGAAATTCCGCTCAAGGCCATCGTCCGCGGCTACAGCTACGCGATCACGCCGATCTCGTGGCGCAACCGCCGCCACGGCGAGCCGAAGCTCAAGATCAAGGAAATGGGCAGCCGCTACTTCTTCATCTGCGCGTATGTGTGGCTGGAAAAATACTTCAGCCGCGGCGACTACCGGAAAAGACCCGGGACCAAGGACCGGGGCCCCGGCCCGTCGTAGTTCGCAACCGTTGCTGGAGTGCGGCCGTCCCCGGCCGCTTTGGATCGCCGCCGGCAGAGGGTTGCCGCAGTTCAAAACAAAGCCTTGTTCCGCTTGCGCCGCCCTCTAACTATTTAGGTTTTTGCGAAGCAAAAACCTATGATCTATCTTCTCGGAGGTTCCGGTTACGTCGGCCACGCCTACCAGGCCTTGCTCGCGCGCAAGGGCGTTCCCTTCCGCAATCTGCGCCGCGCCGACCTCGACTATTCCAACGTCGCCGCACTCACCGCGGCCCTTCGCGCCGACCGCCCCGAGTTCCTCATCAACGCCGCCGGCTACACCGGCAAGCCCAACGTCGACGCGTGCGAGCTCCACCAGGCCGACTGCCTCTTCGGCAACGCCGTCCTCCCCGGCCGCATCGCCGAAGCCTGCGCCGCCGCCGGTGTGCCATGGGGCCACGTCTCTTCCGGCTGCATCTTCAGCGGTGCGCGCCCCGACGGCTCCGGCTTCACCGAGGACGACGCACCCAATTTCACCTTCCGCCAGAACCACTGCTCGTTCTACAGCGGGACGAAAGCCCTCGGCGAGGAAGTGCTCGCCGGCGCGCCCGACATTTTCATCTGGCGCCTGCGCATCCCGTTCAACGAGGTCGACAACCCGCGCAACTACCTCACCAAGCTCATGCGCTACCCGCGCCTGCTCGAAGCCACGAACTCCATCTCGCAGCTCGACGAATTCGTCGCCGCCACGTTCGCCTGCTGGGAAAAACGCGTCCCCTTCGGCACCTACAACGTCACGAATCCCGGCCATGTAACCACCCACGAAATCGTCGATCTCATCCGCGCCAGCGGTATCTGCCCGAAGGAGTTTTCCTTCTTCGCGAGCGAGGACGAGTTCATGCATCTCGCCGCGAAGACTCCGCGTTCCAACTGCGTGATGAGCCCTGCCAGGCTCGCCGCCACCGGCATCCAGCTCACGCCCGTCCGCGAGGCCATCGCGCAAGCCCTCCGCCACTGGCGCAAAGCCGCCGCCTGACGTTTCCGGTCTTTCAACTTTCCTCCTTCAACTTTCAACTCGCGTCAGCGTGAATCTCCTCGTTACCGGCGGCTGCGGCTTCATCGGCAGCAACTACATCCGCCAGCGCCTCCGCTCGCCCCTCGCCTCCCGCCTCTCGCCTCACGAGCCGGCGATCCGCCGGCTCGTGAATCTCGACGCACTCACCTACGCCGGCAACCCCGCCAACCTCGCCGACCTCGCGGCCGACCCGCGCTACGTTTTCGTCCAGGGCGACATCGGCGACGCCGCGCTCGTCTCCCGCCTGCTCACCGAGCACGCGATCGACGCCATCGTGAATTTCGCCGCCGAATCGCACGTCGACCGCTCCATCGATTCACCCGAGCCGTTTGTCCAAACCAATGTCGTCGGCACGCTCCGCCTGCTCAACACCGCGCGACTCTACTGGTCGAACCTTCCCGCGCCGCGCCGCGCCGCCTTCCGCTTCCTCCACGTTTCGACCGATGAGGTTTACGGCACGCTCGCGCCCGATGCTCCCGCCTTCACCGAGGAGACGCCGTTCGCCCCGAATTCGCCCTACGCCGCCTCGAAAGCCGCCAGCGACCACCTCGTCCGCGCCTATCAGCACACCTACGGATTCCCGACTCTCACCACCAACTGCTCGAACAACTACGGTCCTTACCAGTTTCCCGAAAAGCTCATTCCCCTCGTCACGCTCAACGCCCTCGACGGCAAACCACTGCCCGTTTACGGCGACGGCCGGCAGGTCCGCGACTGGCTCTACGTCGAGGACCACTGCGCCGCGATTCAGCTCGTCCTCGAGCGCGGCCGCGTCGGCGAAACCTACAACATTGGCGGCCTGAACGAGCAGCCCAACATCGAGATCGTCCACGCGATCTGCGCGCACCTCGACCGGCATTCCCCGCGCGCCGACGGCAAATCCTACGCCGCCCAGATCACCCACGTCGCCGACCGCCCCGGCCACGACCGCCGCTACGCGATCGACTGCGCGAAAATCCAGCGCGAGCTCGGCTGGCGCCCCGCCGAGTCCTTCGCCAGCGGCCTCGCCAAAACGCTCGATTGGTATCTCGCGCACCGCCCCTGGGCGGAGGAAATAACCGCCAAGAAATACGCGCGCGAACGGTTGGGGACCGGCAGGTCATAGGCGAGAGGTCATAGGTTATGGGTGAATCCGGGTATCGCGAACTTCGCGTCTGGCAGCTCGGAAAGGAGCTGGCAGTGGAAATCTATCGCGCAACTGCAGCCGGTCCTCTCGCTCGCGACTTTGGCCTGCGCGATCAGCTCCGTCGCGCCGCAGTGAGCATACCATCCAACATTGCCGAAGGTGACGAACGCGACACGAACAAGGATTCCGTCCGCTTTCTTTACATCGCAAAAGGCTCTCTTGCCGAGCTTCGAACCCAACTCGAAATAGCGCGTGACGTCGGTGCCCTCGCCGCTGAAATTCATACTGCCCTCGAGGCCAAATGTGCTGAACTCGGGCGTATGCTTGGTGCGCTGATCAAGGTCCGCTCTGCCTCCTATAACCCATGACCCATCACCCATCACCGTTTCCCCGCCGCGGGATAGTTCTCGCTGGTGGATCTGGGACGCGGCTTTATCCGCTGACCATCGCCGTGAGCAAGCAGCTCATGCCGATCTACGACAAGCCGATGGTCTACTATCCGCTGTCGACCCTCATGCTCGCCGGCATCCGCGAGATCCTCGTCATCTCCACGCCCGACGACCTGCCGCTCTTTCAACGCCTCCTCGGTGACGGCTCGCAGTTCGGCCTCACGCTTTCCTACGCCGCGCAACCCAAACCCGAAGGCCTCGCCCAGGCCTTCCACATCGCCGCCGACACCGGTTTCCTCACCGGCCGCGAGACTTCTGCGCTTGTGCTGGGCGACAATCTTTTCTACGGCCACGATTTCACCAAATCGCTCGCCGCCGCCGCCGCGCGCGAAACCGGTGCCACGATCTTCGCCTACCACGTCGCCGATCCCACGAGCTACGGCGTCGTCGCATTCGCTCCCGACGGCCGCGCGATCTCGCTCGAGGAAAAACCCGCGCAGCCCAAGTCCAGCTACGCCGTCCCCGGCATCTATTTCTACGACCGCGACGTCGTCGCCCTCGCCCGTGCGCTCAAACCCTCAGCGCGCGGCGAACTCGAGATCACCGACCTCAACCGCCGTTACCTCGAGGCCGGCAGGCTCCACGCCGAAATCCTCGGCCGCGGCACCGCCTGGCTCGACACCGGCACGCATCACTCGCTCCTCGACGCCGCGCAATTCGTCGCCGTGATCGAAAACCGCCAGGGCCTGAAGATCGCCTGCCTCGAAGAGATCGCGTTCCAAAAAAAATGGATCGACCGCGCCGGCCTCGAGTCCGCCATCGCCCGCCACGGCAAATCCGCCTACGGCGCCTACCTCCGTCGCATCCTCGCTTAGCCCGCCCGCACTGTTCGTTTCCGCAGTGCCTGCGCCCATGCAAGTTTCGTTCATCATCCCGCTCTTTAATCAGCTCCCCCTGACCCAAGCGTGCCTTTCGAGCCTGCAAGCGACCCTTCCCCGCGGGCTCACCTACGAGGTGATTTTCGTCGATGACGGCAGCACCGACGGCACGCGCGAATGGCTCGCCACGCTTGGCGAGCCGGTCCGCGTCGTTCTTAACGAGCGCAACCTCGGCTACGCCGGCGCGAACAACCGCGGCGCCGCCGTCGCCCGCGGCGAAATCCTCGGGCTGCTGAACAGCGATCTCGTCTTCGAGCGCCCGTGGCTCGAACCGATGCTCGAGGTCCTCCGCGCACTCGGTCCGCGCGCCGGCGTCGTCGGCAATGTGCAGCTCAACGCCCGCACCCGCGCCGTCGATCACACCGGCCTGCGCACCGACAACCAGGGACGGCCCGAGCACGACACGTCGTTCTCATCCGGCATCGCCCGCTGGCTCCGTCCGATCCGCCGGGTCGCGATGCTCACCGGAGCCTGCGTGCTCATCAGACGCGCCCTCTGGCAGCAACTCGGCGGCTTCGACGAAGCCTTTCGCAACGGCGGCGAGGACGTCGACCTCTGCTTTCGCGCCCGGGCCGCCGGTCAGGCCAACGCGGTGGCGCTCCGCAGCGTCGTGTTGCACCACGTCAGCGCCTCGCCCGGCCGCAAGATTCACGACGAGCAAAACAGCCACCGGCTCGCCCAAAAGTGGCGCGACCAACTCGAACACCTCGCGCATCGCCGCTGGTGCAGGGACTATGTCCGCCGCAACTGGTCGAAAGCGGACACCGCCTCGCCGGAGCTCTTCCGCGACGCGCTGCTCTACACGTGGCGCCTGCGATCCACCGCGCCGCCGGCCGCTGCCGCCGCCGTTCATGAATTGATGAGCAACGCACTCGCCCGCTGGGAAAGACTCGCACGGGGAGAGCGCGATCCCGCGCCGCCTCCGGCTCCCGTCATCGCCGCGGCCGATTCGAATTCCCGCAGCCTCCGTCACCCGTCGGGATTCACGGGCTTGTTCTTCGACGACTTCAGCGCGGACACCGCGTGGCTGCGCGAGACCGCCGAGATTTATGTTCCGGCGAGCGACATTTCCACGCTCGTCCTTCGCGGCGAATTCAAGCCCCACCCCGCTGCGAACGGGATCGAAACTTCGCCGCTCTCGCTCGAATGTTGCGTGGAAGGACTGCCGGTCGCGCGGCTCGATGCCCCGAAGCCCGGGCCATTCGAACTTATCCTCCCGATTTCGGGCGCCGCGGCCGTGCGCGGTCCGCACCTCACGCTCACGCTCCGCGGCGCCGAATTCACCAACACCCTCGCCTGGCTCGGTCGCGTGACCGGCCTTTGGTTCTGGCAGCGCTTCCGGGCGCAGAACATGAATCGCCAGGTTCGCATCGCGTCGCTGGCCACGCCCGAGGGTGAGAAGGTCTTCGATTTCTCCCGCCCGGCATCGCCACGGTCCCTCCAGTTTGCGCAAAGCCGGGCGCGCGTGGAATTCAACATCGCCGGCTACCTGACCGCCGACCTCGGCGTCGGCGAATCGGCGCGCTGCATGATCCGCGCCGCCGACGCCGCCGGCATCAAGACCGCCGTCGTCCCGTTCAAGTTCACGTGCCGGAACACCAGCAGCGACATGACCTACGCCGCGCGCTTCCAGCCCGACAACCCCTATCATGTGAACGTCATTCACACCGATCCCCCGGGCACGCCCGAAGTCGACCACTACCACGGCGCCGGCTTTCGCGCCGGCAAATACAACATCGCCTACTGGGCGTGGGAACTGCCCGAGTTTCCCGACATGTGGCGTCATTTCTTCGCCTATTTCGACGAAATCTGGAGTCCCAGCCATTTCTCCACGTCCGCGATCGCGATGAAAACCCGGCTGCCCGTGATCACGATGCCGCACGCGATCTCGTTCGCCCGGCCGACCGGCAGTCATCGCGCGCGCTTCGGCCTGCCCGAGGACAAGTTTCTTTTTCTCTTCCTCTACGACCTCAACTCCTACGCCGCGCGCAAAAACCCGCAGGCCGCGATCGACGCCTTTCGGCGCGCCGCGCACGCCTCCGCGGCCTTCGCGAACGAGACCGCGCTGGTCATCAAGGTTCACAGCGCCAGCGACAATCCGGACGACTTCGCCGAGCTCGAGGCGTCGGTCCGCGACCTGCCCGGCACGATTCTCATCGAAGGCACGCTCTCGCGCCGCGAAATCTACGAGCTCGAATCCGCCTGCGACTGCTTTGTCTCGCTCCACCGCTCCGAAGGTTTCGGGCTCGCCGTCGCCGAGTGCATGTATCTCGGCAAGCCCGTGATTTCGACCGATTGGTCCGCCACCGCCGAGTTCGTCAACAGCCGCAACGGCTGCCCGGTCCACTTCTCGCTCACCACGCTCCAGGAGAACCACGGCCCCTACCAAAAAGGCCAGACGTGGGCCGACCCCGACATCGAACACGCCGCCGGCTGGATGCGCCGCCTGCACGCCGATCCCGCGCTCGCCGCCCGCCTCGGTGCCGCCGCCCGCGCACACATCGAGGCGAACTTTTCCCCCGCCGCCATCGGCGCCCGTTATCGCCAGCGTCTCGGAGCGATCGCTGCGTTTTGAACTTCCGGACGAGCCCCGGGTCGGCGCGGCTCCGAGCCGTCCGCGGAGCGCTCACTTGCCCGGCGCCGGTCCCGTTCGAGCGAGCAGCCTGATCGTCAGGTTCCGCACGCTGAACGCGATCAACCGCTTGCTGCCCGGCGGCCGCAGCGAGGGCCGGTCCGTGTCGAACTTCCAAACCGAGTCGCCCGGCGGCACTCGCACACCTGGCAGCGTCAAGTCGTGCGGCTCGCGCGGTTCGAGCATCGCACTCGCGAGCATCCTTCCGCCGCAGTCAACGGTTACCCGGCGCGCATCGTTGGCGCGCAATCGAAATGAAACATCCGCCGTCACCGCAAACCCGTGTGGATTGTGCAGCGTGATCGCCGCCGGCCCGTCGCTCCATCGCCAGTATTCCAGAAAAGATTTCTCCGGGACACCCCAGTGCTCGTCGAACCGCACGTCGAAAGCCCGTCCGGTTTTTCCGTCGGCGCGCAATTCGCCCGGCCCGCTGACGACGAAGCTTTCGTGCGGCGAAGGCTGCAGCGGCTGCATCATCTGCGGCGCCATCAGGGCGGTGAGATTGCCCGCGAGCAGCACCGGCAGCCATTTCCACGAGCGGCGCGGCACGAGGGCATTGAACGCGAGGACCATCGGCAGCAACGCGCGCGTGGATTGTCCCGGATAACCTTCCCAAACATTGCCGCCGAGGAAGATCATCAGGAACGCGTAAGCCGCGCCCACGCGCCACCACAGCGAATCCCGGCGCCACCTCAGCGCGAAAAACAGCCACTGCACCGTCAACGCCACGAGCATCACCACGCCCCATCTGCCGATGTGCGCCGGGTCCGGCGAACGGAGTTCGGTGAAGGTTTCGCGCCACCGCTGCCAATACGCCACGAACGGCCCGGCGAAATTCCTCGAGCCCGCGTCGGCGCCGCTGCCGACCCAAAACTTCAGGACAATCATCCACGCCAGCAGCGGAGCCGCCACGAGCGCGCCGCATCCGATCGCGCGCCGCCACTCCCGCCGATCCCCGAGCGCGCGCGGCGCAAAAATGCCGCCGGCCAGGACGCTCGTTTCCTTGCCCAGCCCCGCGGCTCCGAGCACGCCCGCCGCCCACCACGGCCGGCCCCGCTCCGCCAGCAGCACGCCGAGCGCGATCAGTAACAGGCCCGGGCCATCGAGCAGCGCGTAGCGCACGCTGAAGCTCATCCCGAAGCAAAACAGCACGCCCAGCCAGCGGATGAGATTGTCCAAACTGTCCGCCGGAAACCACCGCCACAACAGGCCCGCCAGCACCAGCCAGCACGCGACATTCTCCAGCGCGAAAACATTCGCCACCGCCGCCGGTTTCCCGCCGCCGACGGCGTAGGCGATCCACGAAAACAAAATCCGCCGCGCACGATACGGCAGGTTGTCCATCGCCGTCCGCACCTCCGGATCGCCGAGCGCCGGATGCATCGCGAGCTGCGAATAAAACTGCGCGTCAAATCCGAACTCTGGATCCTCGTAGTGATTCATCGACCGCAGCTCCGGCAGGGCATGTGCGCTGAATGCCTTCCCGAACCAGAGCAGCGCGGTGAAGCCCCGCCCGGGGAGATAATAGCGCGCGCAGGACCCGACAAACAAAACCGCCGTGGCAACGTAAACCGGCCAGAACGGAAACCGCCGGCTGAATCGCAGCACGAATCGCCAGATTGCCATCGCCGCGAGCAGGCCGTTTCGCCGCCAGCGACGCAAGCGCGGATTCCTTCGAACGCTTCGGTCCGGCGCGCCCGGCGCGACCTATTTTCAGCGTGCGTCGTCCCCGGGGAACGGCACGCTTTTCCAACCGCGGTATCAACCATGCTCGCTCGTTTTCTGCGCGCCCCGTTCGTGGCCACTTTGCTCATCTGGTTGGGCATCGCGGTCGGCTTTGGCGTGCTTCGCCAGAAAATCTATTTCCAAACCCCGATGCTCGAATATGCGGACGCCGCGGTCAACGCGCTGCAAATCGAGAATGCGAAGCACGGCCGCGAGCTCTATGGGAATTACTCCCGCTTTCACATCCACCATCCCGGCCCGGTTTTCTTCTACCTTTATGCCGGCGGCGAAATTCTCTTCCACGACTGGCTTCATCTCGCGCCGGCCCCAGGCAACGCCCATCTGTTCACGGGCCTGCTCGTCCAGGCGCTTTTTTTCGCGCTCGCGCTGACCACTCTCGCCCGCTCGTTGCCGCGGATGTTCCTGCCGCTGATCTTGCTGGCCGCCGCGTTTTATTTCCGGAGCGTCGACGGTGCCTTCACGAGCATCTGGCCGCCGCACGTGCTGCTGATGCCGTTTCTTTGTTTTCTGGCCGCCAGCGTCTCCTTCGCAACCGGACGCGCGTCGATTCTCCCGCTGGTCGTCCTGTGCGGCGGCCTGCTCGTTCACGGCCACGTCGCCCAACCGCTGTTCGTCGGCGGCCTCGGCGCCATCGCGCTCGTGTTGCACGTCGGGCAGGCGCAAGGCTCGCTCCGCTGGTCCGCGTGGCGGGCGGCGCTCCTGTCCGCCCGCCGGCCGGCGATCTGGAGTGCTGCGCTCGGGGCGCTGTTCCTG
>DASZPP010000379.1:0-18819 GCA_035549975.1 Opitutus sp. | reverse complement strand
GCGAAATGTCGGGCGGGGACGCCCGACCCCGCCGTTCGTTTATTTGCAATTCCAAGCGGCGGGGCCGGGAGACCCCGCCCTACATTTCGGCTGGCGCGAAGGGTGAATCGGCGCACGGTGGACGGATGTTCGATCCTGTTGAAAAGTTGAAGGAATTTGTCCGGTTTCAGAGCGTCTCGACCGATCCGAAATTCAAGGACGGGATGGCCGGGGCGCAGAAGTTCGTCGCCGACCTGCTGGGTTCGCTCGGGTTCAAGGTCGAGGTCGTGAAGACGGAATTGCATCCGATCATCCTCGCGCAGCGCGGCGGCGATCCGGCGTGGCCGCATGTCGTAATCTATGGCCACTACGACGTTCAGCCGGCCGATCCGCTGAATCTCTGGAAGACGCCGGCGTTCGAGCCAACGATTGTCGGGCGCCGGATTTACGGGCGCGGGACGGCGGACAACAAGGGGCCGCTGATGGCGAACATCGCGGCGGTGGCGGAACTGCTGGAGGAAAATCCGAAGCTGCCGCTGCGGGTCACGTTTCTCGTCGAAGGCGAGGAGGAGATGGGCAGCCCGAGCTTTCCGAAATTTCTCGAACGCTACGCGGACAAGCTGCGCGAGGCGGATTTCGTTTATCTTTCGGACACGGCGCTGCCGCGCGCGGACCAGGTCGTCATCACCTGCGGGCTGCGCGGGCTGGCGTTGCTCGACGTGCACGTGACGGGCGCGAAGGGCGACCTGCACTCGGGACTGCATGGCGGCGTGCTGCGCAACCCGATCCAGGCGCTCGCGGAAATCATCGCGACGCTGCACACGCCGGACGGTCGCGTGAACGTGCCGGGGTTTTACGACAACGTGCTCGATGTCGAGCCGTGGGAACGCGAGGAGTTGACGAAGCTCGGCGCGAGCGAGCAGGAATATAAGGAGTTTCTCGGCATCGACGCGTTCTACACGCCGCCGGGATTCTCGCCGTTCGAAGCGGTGCGGTTCCAGCCGACACTCGAGATCAACGGCATCAGCGGCGGCTACGAAGGCGAGGGCACGAAGACGGTGATTCCGTCGAGGGCCTTCGCCAAGATCTCATGCCGGCTCGTGCCCAACCAGAATCCCGAAAAGATCAAGGAGCTGGTGAGGAGGACGATTCGGGAGCGCACGCCGCGCGGCGTGAAGGTCGACTTCGTGGACCAGCATCGTGGCGACGCCTATGTCGTCGTGCCGCCGGATCGCGCGAACACACCGAAGGACCAATCACCCGTGCTGGCGAAGGCGTTTCGCGAGATGGAGGCGGCGGTCAGCGCGATCTGGGGCAAGCCACCGATCTACCTGCGCGAGGGCGGCAGCGTGCCGATCATTCCGGACATCAAGCGCGCGACCGGACTCGATTCGGTGTTGTTCGGTTTGTTTCTGCCCGAGGACAACCTTCACGCCCCGAACGAAGGCTTCAGCCTCGACGTCATGAAAAAAGGAACGGCGACGACGAAGCGGGTGCTGGCGGCGGTGGCGAAAGGGTAGAGGCGATCGAGTTTGGCGGGCGGCTCGGAAAACCGTCCCGGCCGTCGCCGCGCGCCACAAAAAAGCCCCGGCAGGTGCCGGGGCTTTCGAACGAAAACGAATCGCGTGCGGGGTTATTTTTTCAGCAGCACGAGCTCGTCGCGGCGGTCCTTGGACCACTGGGCTTCCCCACCGTCCTTCTTGGCGTCGAGGCTGCCTTTCGACAGTGTTTCAAGCCGGTCGGGAGCCACGCCGATCGAAGTGAGATATTTCTTGGCCGCGTTCGCGCGACGATCGCCGAGGCCGAGATTGTATTCCTCGGTGCCACGCCAGTCGCAATGCCCCTCGAGGAGGAGCCGGACGGACGGGTCCTTGTCGAGATAGTCCTTCGCCGCCTGGAGCTTCGCCCGCTCGCCGGGCTTGATGTTGGACTCGTTTAAGTCGAAGTAGACGGGTTCGAGCACGCCGCGCTTCTGGCCGTTGATGTCGAAATCGGCGTCGCGGGGCGCGAGCGCCGAGTTCGCATCGGCGAACTGGCCCATGTCCGTGGGATTGATCGTGCCGCCCGTGTTGGGACCGATCACGGTCGCGCTGGGGTCCGGGCGGACGGGTTTTTTCGCGCAGCCGGCGAGCAACACTGCGGCGCTGGCAACGACGAAAAGAAATTTTTGCGAGGCTTTATTCATGGAGAGCGAGGTGATGCAGTAATTGGAGAACGGCTCGCTCGTCGCAAGGATTTACTGGCTAGAGCGATTTTTTCGGCTCGATCAGCCCGACCTCCAAGGCGTAACGGGTGAGGCTGGCAACATCGTGGAGATTCAATTTCCGCATGAGGTTGGTGCGGTGGTTGTCCACGGTCTTGATGCTGATGCCGAGCTTCGCCGCGATTTCCTTGGTGCTGTGGCTTTCGGCGACGAGCTGCAGGATCTCGCGTTCGCGATCGGTGAGGAAATCGGCGGTGTTGCTGGCGGACGGGTTGGCGACGACGTTGCGCAGGAGCGCGGCGACGGCGGGGCCGAAATAAGTGCCGCCATTGGCGACGGTTTCGAGGCCCTTCTTGAACTCGAACAGGCCGGCGGTCTTCTCGACAAAGCCATGCGCGCCGGCCTCGAGCATCTCGCGGATGAGGACGGGATTTTCGTGGCCGGAGAAGACGAGGACGCGCATGTCCGGCAGGCGCTTGCTGATGCGACGGAGCAGGTCCACGCCGTTGAGGCCGGGGAGCTTGGCGTCGAGGACGAGGAGGTCGGGTTTGACCTCGAGGCAGAGATTGAGCGCCGTCTGGCCGTCGCCCGCTTCGCCGACGAGTTCGTAATTGGCGTCCAACCGGAGAATTTCGACCAGCATCTCGCGGATGGCGGTTTGGTCTTCGACGATGACGAGTCGCTTCATAATTGGCGGCTGCCCGGGGGCAAGGAAGTCTGGAGAAAGAAGATGGTGGGTTGGCTGGGACTCGAACCCAGAACCAACGACTTAAAAGGACGCTGCTCTACCATTGAGCTACCAACCCAAGCGCACGGAACAAGCAAAATGGGTTTTGCTTTCTGGCCATGGCAAGCAGTTTTTGGAAACGGAGCAGCGTCGCCATTGACCAAATGCATCGGCGCATCTACACGAATTCTTCAGCTTAAAATCTTGGGAACAATCCAGAAATATACCCATCAGACCGAGGCGGACCGTATGTCTTCCAAAGCGCAGGAAGTTGCCCTCGATCGTATTCTGGTGGACCGCTTCAAAAGCGGCGACCCGTCGGCCTTTGACGAAATGGTCGGCCGTTACTGGGACCGGATTTACTCGATGGTCAACCAGCTTCTGCGCAACTCGCAGGACGCGGAGGAAGTCACCCAAGATGCCTTCATCCGCGCCCACCGGGGACTATCGCATTTCCGCGGCGATTCGGCGTTTTCGACCTGGCTCTACCAGATCGCGACGAATCTCGCGCGAAACCGCTACTGGTATTGGTGGCGGCGGAAACGCGACCAGTCGGTGTCGATCGATGCGCCGATCAGCGCCGACAACGCCACGACCCTGGCCGAGATGATCCCGGCCGAGGTGGAGACGCCGGACGACATCGCAGTCACCCAGGAATTCGTCGCGCGAATCAGCCGCGGGATGGAACGCCTTAGCGCGAAGCACCGGGAGATCCTGATTCTTCGCAACGTAAAGAACCTGTCCTACGAGGAGATCGCCGACATCCTCGGGATTTCGGTCGGCACCGTCAAAAGTCGGATCGCCCGCGCACGCGAAAGTCTGCGCAAAAGATTGGGGGAGGATTTCCGATGAAAGAGTCGAAATTTATCGAACTGCTGAACCTTTACGTCGACAACCAGATCTCGCCGTCGGAAGCGGCCTGGCTGGAGAGCGAGATTCAGCAGAAACCGGCGCGCCGGCAGATCTACCGCCAGTATTGCCAGATGCACAAGGCCTGCGTGATGTTGGCGGAAAATTTCCGCACGAGCGTGCCTGTCGCGGCCGTGAGCGGAGACACGGTTGTCGCGTTTCAGCCCGCCGGCCGGCGCCTGGCGCGCGCCACTTACGCTTTGGGTGCATTCGCCGCGGCTGCGTGCGTGGCCCTGGTGGTGATGAACCGGCGCAATCTTTTCGCTCCGGGCGATGCCGCCCGGCAGGCGAGCATGGCGCAGGCTGCGATGGTGGCGGACGCGACCACCACGCATCTGCCCGATACCCGTGGCCTGGTGCCGAACCCGCCGCGTCCGGCGCTGCAGCCGGCATTCGCCGGGCTGGTGCGCGAAAACGCCGGTTCCGACGGCGCGCTCACCGCCAACAACCGCGCGACCTTCGAATGGATGACGCGCGTGCGGCTCGATCGGGTGCCGGTTGACCAGATGTGGTTCGAGGCGCAGCCGACGCTCCAGACGCAGGAACTGATGTTTCACGCGCGGCCGTCGAACCAGACGCAGGCGGAAAACGCGGCGTTCAGGTTTCAGCGCTGAGGCGATTGCCCCCCGGCCGGATTCGGAAACTCGCGTCCGCGATCAGCCGAGCGCTTTTTTGATCAGCGCCTCGGTCGTGGCGTCGCCACCGAGTGCGAGCACCGCCTGCCGGACGGAGCGATCGGCGTCGGCGGGCTTGTAACCCAGCGCGACCAGCGCAGCGACGGCATCGCGATGCGGGCTCGCCGCATCTTCCGTCGCCGCAGCGCCAGCGACGGGAGAAGTGCTTTCACCGCTCACACCGACCTTGGAGCGGAGTTCGACGACGAGACGCTCGGCGGTCTTCTTGCCGATGCCGGGGCATTTCGCGAGCGTCGCGACATCGCCCAGTCGGATCGCGCTTTCGAGCAGCGGCAGCGAAAGACGGCTCATGATGCTGAGCGCGACCTTGGGGCCGACGCCAGTGACGTGCTCGATCATCAGCCGGAAAAAATCGCGTTCCTCGGTTCGCGCGAATCCGTAGAGCGTCTGCGAGTCTTCACGGTAGATCGCGAGCGTGTGCAGTTTCACGACGCGCCCGATCGCCGGCAGGGTTTCCGCCGTGGTGAGCGGGATGTGAACCTCGTAACCGAGCCCGTTCAGCTCGATGATGGCGGCGAGCGGTGAGGCCGCGGTGAGCGTGCCCTGGATCGAGGTGATCACGTGCGGAATGCCGATCGCCAATTGCCGAACGCTAAATTGAGCCGGAGAGAAGGGTGGACCGCAGCGCCACGCGGCATTTGGCGATTGCCCTTCATCGTTACTTCAGGCCGAGCACGTCCTGCATGTCGTAGAGGCCGGGCGGCTGGCGGGCAACCCATTCGGCGGCGCGCAGCGCGCCGCGCGCGAAGATCGCGCGATCGCTCGCCTTGTGCGTGAGCTCGACGCGCTCGCCGGCGCCGGCGAAAAGCACGGTGTGGTCGCCGACGACGTCGCCGCCGCGGAGCGAATGCACGCCAACTTCGGAAGTGGGCCGCTCGCCGGTGATGCCTTCGCGGCCGTGCCGGAGCGCGGCGGCAGTGAGCCGCCGCTCCTCGAGAATGATCTCGAGCAGGCGTCCGGCCGTGCCGCTGGGCGCGTCCTTTTTCATGCGGTGGTGCATCTCGATCACCTCCGCATCGTAATCGGAACCGAGCACGGCCGCAGCGCGGCGCGTCAGCGCGAACAAGAGATTCACGCCGACCGAGTAGTTGCCGGACCACACGCACGGAATTTTCTGCGCGAGCTGGAGCAATCCCTTTCGGGCCTCGGTCGCGTGACCGGTTGTGCCGATCACGACCGCCTTTCGCTGTGCGATCGCGGCCTCCAGCACGGTTTTCGTCGCCTGCGGCGAACTGAAATCGACCAGGACATCGGCCTTCGCCGCGGCGGCGGAGAGATCGTCGCCGACGTCCGTGGCGGCCGCCACGGTGAGGCCGAGATTTTTTGCGGCTTCGCCGAGCGCATGGCCCATCCGGCCGTTTGCGCCGTTGATGAGGATCGAGAGCGCCATGGGAAATTGGAAACTAGACAGCGCGGCGGTTCCGCCCGCCGAGCCGGGCGAGCACGTCCGACAGATGCTTCGCGTTGGCGGCGCTCATGGCGGTGAGCGGCTCGCGCACCTCGGCCGAGCCGATCAGGCCGGCGCGGGTGAGGGCGGTTTTGATCGGAACCGGATTCGGTTCGATGAAGAGCGCCTTGAACGCAGGGTAGAGGGCGCGGTGCAGTTTCGTGGCGCGGGCGTAGTCGTTCGCGAGTGCGTGGCGGACCAACTGGCCGACTTCGCGGACGAGGAGATTCGAGGCGACGCTGATCACGCCCTCGGCGCCGACGGCCATGAAGGGCAACGTCAGCGAATCGTCGCCGCTCAACACCGTGAGGTCGGAGCCGAGGGCCTGCTTCAGCTGATCGACGCGGTCGACGCTGCCGCCGGCCTCCTTGATCCAGCGGACGTTCTTGTGGCGGGCGACGAGTCGCTCGACGACCGGCACGCCGATCTCGATGCCGCAGCGGCTCGGGATCGAGTAGAGCACGATCGGCCGGTCGGTGGCGTCGGCGATCGCGGAAAAATGTCGAAACAGGCCCTCGGGCGAGGGCTTGTGGTAATACGGCGCGACGACGAGCATGCCGTCCGCGCCGGCGGCGTGGGCGAGGCGCGTGAGCTCGACCGCCTCGTGCGTCGAGTTGGAGCCGGTGCCGGCGATGACCGGCACGCGGCCGCGCGCGGCGGCGATGACGGCGCGGATCACCTCCATGTGTTCCTCGTGCGAGAGCGTCGGCGACTCGCCGGTGGTGCCGACGGGCACGAGGCCGTCGATGCCGCTCTTGATCTGCCAGGCAACGAGTTTCGCGAGATCAGCGAAGTCGATTTCGCCCCGGCGAAAGGGCGTAACGAGGGCGGTGAGCGTGCCAGTCAGCGGGCGTCGGGTCATGAGAAGTGGGCAAAGTTGCCTTGCTACAACAGAGCAGGGCGAATTAGGGAATCCGCAACGCTTTTTTCCCATGAGCACCGTCACACCCGCCACGGAAATCATCAACGACCTGCTGAAGCTCGCCGTCGATAGCGGGGTGAGCGACGTGATCATCAAATCGAACAAGCCCGGTTACGTCCGGCTGGCCGGAAAGCTGAAGCCCGTGGAGATGGATCCGATCACCTGCCCGGAGGCGCAGGCGTTCGTCGACGAGCACGTGCCAAAGATGTTCAAGCAGAAGTGGGACGACGAAGGGCAGATCGACTTCGCCTACTCGTGCGACGGCATCGGGCGCTTCCGCGTAAACGCGTTTCACCAGCGCGGGCTCGTGAGCATCGTGATGCGCCACATCAAGAGCAGCGTGCCGACCTTCGACCAGCTCGGTCTCGGCGAAACCGCCGCCGCGCTCGTCAAGCTCGTCCAGGCGAAGGACGGCATCCTCCTCGTCTGCGGCGCGACCGGCTCGGGCAAGAGCTCGACGATGGCCGCGATGATGAACTGGGTGAACCAGAACCAGGACAAGCACGTCGTGACGATCGAGGACCCGATCGAGTACACGTTTCTCGACGACAAGTCGCTGTTTCAGCAGCGCGAGATCGGGCTCGACGTGCCGAACTTCGAAATGGCGATCAAGGCCGTGCTGCGCCAGAACCCGGACATCATCCTCATCGGGGAAATGCGCGACCGGGAGACGTTCGAGACGGCGATCACCGCGGCGGAGACGGGCCACCTGGTTTTTTCGACGATGCACGCGGCGACGGTCGCGCAGTCGTTGACGCGGCTGTTCGAATTCTTCCCGCCTGAGGAACAGATCCAGGCCCGGCGCGCGATCGCCGGATCGCTGCGCGGGTTCATCTGCCAAAAACTGATTCCGGCGCTCGAAGGCGGCGGACGGGTGCCGGCGAATGAAATTCTCACCGCCGATGCGGTCGTGAAAAACCTGATCCTCGAAGGCCAGTTCGAGAAAATCCAGGGCATCCTCGAAGGCTCGGGCGACTCGAACAGTTTCTCATTCAACAAGGATATCTACCGGCTGATCAAGGCCGGCAAGATCAGCAAGGCGGACGGGCTGCGATTCTCGCCGAACCCGCAGGCGCTCGACATGAACCTGAAGGGGATCTTCATCAAATCATGATCCGCCGGCTGGCAGCGATGGCGACGCTCGCGATCGGCGTCCGGGCGGCGGAGACCGCGACATCCCCGGCCACGACATCGGCGCCAGACCCGATCGCAGCGGCGAAAAAGGAATACGCCGACATCAAGGCCGCGACGACGAGTCCGGAACAGCAAAGCCTTGCGGTGGCGAAAAATGGCCTCGAGCTGGACTTGCGCGAACGCAACGAACGCATCACGCCGCCACCCTGGATGTCGCAAAAACAATCGGCAAAAGACGCCAAGGACAAATCGGCGAAATCCAAGAACTGGCTGCTCGACGCCATGAACGACAAGAGCCCGCCGGCTGGCACGCCGGGGAAAAAATCCCTTGATCGCCGCGAAGGCGCGACCGGCGACGAGCAGGCGGATGATGAACTGCTTTCGAACGAGACGGCATCGCCGGACGAAAAAGGCGATTCCAAGCGCGGTGACGGTGATGCGCGGAAAACCGGAAAGAATGCGGAGGCCGCCAACCCGCTGGCGGCTTACATGGCAGGATGGATGACGCCGAAGGATTTTGCGCTGTTGAAGCCGGGGACCTCCGGCGCGGACGCGAATGCCACGGACATTCCGTCGCCGGCCGGACTCTCCGATGGACTGAATGCGGTTGGATTGGCGGAAGCCGCGCACGCGGAAACTCCGGCGGCGAACTTGAAACTCGCGGATCCGGGTGCGGTCTTTTCGGCCCCACAGAATCCTTACCTGACCGATCTTTCCTCCGTGCTTTCGCCCGCGGAGCCGGCGCCGGCAATCGATTTCGCAAACGCACCGACTGCGCCGCTGGTGATGGAGCCTGCGTTGCTGCCGGCGACCCCGGCGAAAGCGCCGCCGGACAATCCTGCGAAGAACGATGTGCTCAGAGAGCGCGACGACGAAAAATATTTCAAGCAGTTGAAGCGCTTTTAGGACTTGGATTCCGCGGAGACGGGCGATTGTCTCGCGTGTTCCAACCATGGCTTTGGCAATTTTATTCGCAGGACAGGGAGCGCAGAAGGTCGGAATGGGACGCTCGCTCCACGAAAACTCGGCGGCGGCACGGTCGCTTTACGCCGAGGCGAACCGCGTGCTCGGCTGGGACCTCACGAAGCTGAGCTTCGAGGGACCAGAGGCGGAGTTGACGCAGACGAAGGTCTGCCAGCCGGCGTTGTTCGTCCATGGGTTGGCGGTGCTGGCGGCGATGCGCGAGGCCGGCCGGATTCCGGAAGGCGAACCGAGGTTCGCGCTGGGCTTGAGCCTGGGTGAGCTGACGGCGTATTGCGCGGCGGGAGTTTTCGATTTTGCCACGGGCCTGAAGATCGTGGCCGAGCGAGGGCGGCTCATGCAGCAGGCGTGCGAGCAGACGAATGGCGGAATGGCCGCGATCGTCGGCGAGGATCGGGAGAAGGTCGCGGAGCTTTGCCGCGAGTTCGACATCGAGGCGGCGAATTTCAATGCCCCAGGGCAGATCGTCGTCTCGGGTGAGAAGGGCAAGGTCGAGGCGGCCGTCAGCGGCGCCAAGGCGCGCGGGATGAAGCGCGTGATTCCGCTGGTGGTGGCGGGCGCGTATCATTCGCGGCTGATGGAGCCGGCGCGGGCGGCGTTTGCCGCGTATCTGGAAGGCGTGGCGTTCGCGGCGCCGAAGTTCACGGTGTTCACCAACACGACCGGCCGGGCCATCGCCGACCCGGCGGCGATCAAGGCGGCGCTCGTGAAACAGGTCGTTTCGTCCGTCCTCTGGGAGGATTGCATGCGCAGCGCGGTCGCGGCCGGCGCGACGGAATTTTGGGAATTTGGTCCGGGTGGTGTACTGGCGGGGCTCGCGCGGCGGACGGACAAGAGCTGGGCGGTGAAAAGTTACGCGGAGTTCGCGGAAATCACGGCAGCGTGAAATAATGCCCGAACCGAGCATGTCCGCCGAATTCACCCGCAATTTCTGCATCATCGCGCACGTCGACCACGGCAAGACGACGCTGTCGGACCGCCTGTTGGAGTACACCAACACGGTCGCGCACCGCGTGATGACCGACCAGCACCTCGACTCGATGGATCTCGAGAAGGAGCGCGGGATCACGATCAAGTCGCATCCCGTGACGATGAGCTACACGGCGAAGGACGGCCGGACCTACAAGCTCAACCTGATGGACACGCCGGGCCATGTGGATTTTTCCTACGAGGTTTCGCGTTCGCTCGCGGCATGCGAAGGCGCGGTGCTGCTCGTGGACGCGGCGCAGGGCGTCGAGGCGCAGACCGTGGCGAACGCGCACCTGGCCTTCGGGCAGAAGCTACGGGTGATTCCGGTCATCAACAAAATCGACCTGCCGAGCGCCAACCTCGAGCTCTGCCTGAAACAGCTCGAGGACATTCTCGCGATCCCGGCGGAGGAGGCGATCCTCGCCAGCGGCAAGTCCGGCATCGGCATCGAGGAGATTCTCGAGGCCGTGGTGCAGCGCGTGCCGTCGCCGCGCTGGACCGAATATCCCGCGGCGCGGGCGCTGGTGTTCGATTCGCTTTACGATTCGTTCCGCGGCGTGATCGCCTACGTGCGCGTGTTTTCCGGCGCCGTGAAGGCGGGTGACACGATGCTCCTGATGAGCAACGGGCAGAAATCGGAGGTGAAGGAAGTCGGCGTGTTCATGCCGAAAATGGAAAAGACCGCCGCGCTCGAGGCGGGCGACGTGGGCTATATCGTCTCCAACATCAAGGACACCTCGGAAATCAAGACGGGCGACACGATCACGCTCGGGCAGCGGCCGGCGGCCGAGATGCTGCCGGGCTACAAGGAAGTCCGGCCGATGGTGTTTTGCGGGCTTTATCCGGTCGACACGTCGGACTACGAAAAGCTGAAGGCGGCGATGGGCCGGCTGCGGTTGAACGACTCGGCGTTCATCTACGCTTCGGAAAGCTCGGTGGCGCTCGGGTTCGGGTTCCGCTGCGGGTTTCTCGGCCTGCTGCACATGGAGATCATCCAGGAGCGGATCCGCCGGGAGCACGACGTGGACATCATCTCGACCTATCCGAGCGTCGTCTATCGCATCGTGAAACACAGCGGTGAGATCATCGAGGTGGACAACCCGATCAACCTGCCGGACCCCGGGACCATCGTGGAGATTCGCGAGCCGACGATCACGGCGGCGCTGCACATCCCGAACAACGCGATGGGCGACATCCTTGCGCTGATCATGGAAAAGCGCGGCACGGTCGATCACACCGACACGCTCGACGCCTCGCGCGTCATGCTCACGTGCCTCCTGCCGCTCAATGAAATCCTCGTCGATTTCAACGACCGGCTGAAAAGCATCACGCATGGTTACGGCTCGATGGATTACGAGCTGGGCGAGTATCGCGCCGCCGACCTGGTGAAGATGGAAATTCTGATCAATGGCGATCCGGTGGACGCATTCGCCAGCATCGTGCACCGCGACAAGGCGGAGGGGAAGGGCCGCGAGCTCTGCGAAAAGCTCGCCGAGATCATCCCGCCGCAGATGTTCAAGGTCGCGATCCAGGCGGCGATCGGCGGCAAGATCATCGCGCGCGACAACGTGCGCGAGATGCGGAAGGACGTTACCTCGAAATGCTACGGCGGCGACATCACCCGCAAACGGAAGCTGCTCGACAAGCAGAAGGAGGGCAAAAAGAAGATGAAACAATTCGGCCGCGTCTCGATCCCTTCGGATGCCTTCATCAAAGTCCTGAAAACCAATTAAAGGTCCCCATGTTCGGCTTCTTCGCTTCGCAGGAAAAAAAGGCGCGCGACAACGCGTCCAACTGGCTCGAACTCGCGGGGAAGGTCTGGCACTTCCGGCGCGACCAGCTCAGCGAGAAGGATGCGACCGAGCTGCGCCAGCGCACCGGCAACCTCCGCCAGCAACTCAAGTCCAGAGCGGAAGCGGCGAAGCTGAAGCTCGGGATCGAGGCGCTTGAGCCGGTGCTGCGGAAGACGGGCGGCGCGATTTATCCGAAGACCTCCCTGGTTGAAAACGTCGAGTTCTTCCTCGTCGCCGCGATCGTGATCCTCGGCATCCGGACGTATTTCGTGCAGCCGTTCAAGATTCCGACCAATTCGATGTGGCCGACGTATTACGGGATGACGCCGGAGGTTTTTCAAAAGAAGGCCGAGGAGCCGGGAGCGTTGGCGGCGGCGGCGCGATTCGTGGCATTGGGGGCATGGCCGCACCGGATCGACGCACCGGCGGACGGGGAGATCTTGGTTCCGATCGGCGGACGGGAGCGGCACGGTTATCTTCACTGCCGGACGGTGCCGGGCCGAAAATGGCTGGTCCTCCCGACCACGCTGCGCGAGTACACGCTGCTAGTGGGTGACGAGCCGGTGACCGTGAAGGTGCCGGCCGATTTCGATTTCGATTGGGCGCTGTATGACGCTTACTTTTCCGACGGCGAGCGCTACAATTCGCAACGGTTCGGCGAGCAATTGGTAAACCGGCTTGGCAACCGGCAGTTCGTCACCGCAACCGTCGATGGTGAGGAACTGCGCTGCATCCGAACCGGCCATTTCGTGCACAAGGGCGACCGCATGCTGTCGTTCGACGTGCTGACCGGCGACCAGCTTTTCGTGGATCGGATCAGCTACAATTTTGTCCCGCCGCATGTCGGCAGCGGGTTCGTATTCCGCACCGATCACATTCGCAGCGAGCACATGGAGGATCCGGTGACCGGCCGGCAGATCGAGGACTATTACATCAAGCGGCTCGTCGGCGTCCCGGGCGACACGCTCGAGGTGAAAGGGACCGAGCTTTTTCGCAATGGCGCGCCGATCCAAGGCGCCGCGGCCTTCGAGGCCAATGCGCGACGGGCTGACAAGTATCCCGGCTATCGCGCGGATGGTTCACTCGCACCGGGACAGACCGTCCATGTGCCGCCGGACGGCTTCTTTGCGATGGGTGACAACTCGCCGAATAGCGAAGACAGTCGCTTCTGGGGGTTCGTGCCGCGCAAGGACGCGGTTGGCCGGCCGCTGTTCATCTATTATCCATTTACGCGGCGCTGGGGCCCGGCGCGCTGAGGCAGATAGCCCTGCACTTCGCACAATAGATATCGCCGCTAATGCTTGACATATAGCTGGATGTGAGTGCGACAACAAGCGAATGTTGAACAAATGCAAGGCTTTTCTACGCTCTTAACATGGCGAAAAAAGGCTACAACATCCGCGTTGACGAAGAGGTGATCACGAATTTAGAGGGCGTCGCCGAGGCCCAGCACATGGACGCTTCGAAGTTCGCTGCCGTCGTGATCTCGAAATTCTCAGACCTCAAACCGGAGCACGGACTGGACGCCCTCGCGTCGATCCCCAAAGAGTTCTTTCGCCGCGGTCCCGGCCGGCCACCTTCCACCACTCACCGGACCGACGTACACCGTGCGGTACCGGCAGAGCACGTCGCGTAAAACAACTTCAGCCTCGAAGTGATCAAGCAGGGACGCACGCCACGCGCCATCCGCCTCCAGCCACCAATTGACGCGTTCCAGAGCACGCGGGCCAACTGACACGCCATCGAGCCTCAAATCGCCCAGAAGCATGCCTAGCTTGCGCGCACGGTGCCACCGGCAAAAAACGTCCGGCAACAGGACGCCGCGACAATTCCGGGGTTCGGTCCACGACCATTCGAGTTGAGCGAGAGATGCCAAAGCGGGCCGGGCAGGGTTTGAACACTAGCGGGAAGTGCAAGCGGATTGTGCAAACGCGCTCCCCGGCCGCGCGGCCGCCCCCCGCCAAAACCGAATATCAAACCTCAACGTTGACCGCGCGGGCGCACCAATCCAGGTCGACGGGCTCCAAAACTGGTCTTCGCCTCCGGCTCCACGCTCCGCGGGGTCGAGCCGGGCTTAGAAGCAGCCGGATTCTGCCGTCGTGTGGATACGGCATCCGGGGACTTAATCGCCTCTGAAAAAGCACTTACTCGAGTGGCTGAGGCCTCACCCGCCGGCGGATACAGATTCTTATCCGAAACCGGATCGCGCTTGATGGCGAAAACTCGGCCGCCAACGACGACGCGCTCACGATCGACGATCTCAAGCCCCTTTCCCTGCAGCGCGGTTTTCTCAGTGATCACAGTCCCATCAGACATCGCGACGTTGATCCGATCACCTCGAGCAACGTACCCGCGGCAATACAGTTCCTCATGATAAATTGGGTTCGGTGGATCTAGAACAGGGGGCGACGGCGCAGCGCTGCGAATCTGCGGCATGGCCAGTGCGCCCACGACAGAGTCGGCAGGGGCGACGAGCGGCGCGGCAGTCGACGCCGGCGGCAGCTTGCTCTGCCCCTCGTACGATCGAAGAGCAAACCTCGCGCCGACTCCAATGCAAAGCGCCATGAAGAGTGAAATTACCAGACGCATAAAATGACGACCACGGCCGCCGCCAGACCGTGCACCCAGGTAAATCCTTTCGCCGTGCGCTCGATCTTCTTGAGGCGAGTGCGACGGGCCTGACCAAACTTCGCAAAATCCTCGGCTTTCTCACCGAGCAACGCTTTGCTCTCGAACAACCCCCACGCGCGCAGGTGGAAGAACCATTCCGGCGCGCCGATCTTGTGGTGAGCAAGGCCACGATACACCTTCCAGCGTATCCGCACGTAGGCCGGGATAGGGCAGGGGATACCAAAAATCTGCTCATGCTTCAGCGACCTGCAGACAACCTCGACCGTGAATTTTCGGCGAACCTGCGAGTCCATATCGAGCCCGTCCTGGGCAACGAACACGAACCAGATGTCGAGCTTTCGAGCCATCTTGATGAGGTTCAAAAACTCCTCGGTCGGCCGCTTCTCCTTGTCGTGCGTGTTCCGCGCGTTCCAATCAAGGTCCGCTTCATCCACCAGTGCCATGACAGGACAGCCGGCTTCACCGCGCTTCAACTGCCAATAAAATTCCCGCATGTTGCGGCCCTGCAGGAAAACCAGACGCTCCTCAGCGAATTCGAGGCCTTCGCTTGCGAGGCGATCACGAATCGCTTCAACGTAAATTTTCACGTTGGTGAACACCCAACCCCCGATCGAGAGAAGGTCATACGCGAGCTCGACGCCGGCAGCCGTCTTACCCGAGCCCAGCTCGCCCGAAATCAACCAGATCGCGCCTTCCTCGGGGAGCCAATTCACCGCCGAAGGACCTTGATGATCACGCCGATGATCGACTTGAAAAAAATCCGACAGAGCGTGAACCCGCCGAGCATCAGCAACGGCCACTTAAAACCAGCCCAGAGGCCGGTCAGGAAGGTCTTGGTCATCGTAACGAGCGCGAGTGTCATGAGATGGTAGGAATAAACGACTTGATGATGCGTATCGCCGAACACACGACGTAAAGCGACGCGTATGCGGTCATGTACACGAACAACTCCTGTACCGGAAAAAAATAGTTCATGAACGCCAGCCCATCGACAACGAGCGAACCGCTGATCGGGCCGACGCTGACCGTTGCAATACGCGCCAAGAGAGCCGTCCAAAGCGCGTTGAAAAAACCGATCATCGCCACGGCGAACGTGAAACCACTGCTCATGAGCGTGACCACCGGGTTGAGCTCACGAACGCTCTGTAACAATGCTGAGAGAATTTTAAGCATGACTCATCCCGACACCGCTCCTCGAAAAAGGCCGACGACGATAAAGAAAAAACTCAGCGTCAGACCGAACAACTCCACACCTCGGACGACCGAAATCACCGAAGAGTACGGCGCCAGGTCGAGATGAAGAGTCTTCGCTCCAAGACCGCCAACAATCGGCTCCTCGCCAAAGTTCAACGTGACGTCAAAGGTAGCCGAGGAACCAATGCCAGTTGGCAAAGTCGGCGGTGTAGGGAGCTTAGCCAGCAATACGTCCACGGACGCCGTCTTATCCGCATTCATCGCCTGAGACGACGACGCGGGAAAACCAGCGGACGCCTGATCCGCCCCACCAGAAACCGCCGTGTTCAATGTATCCAGTTTGTTGTTCGTAGTGCCGATGGCCGAAGTGACAGGGGTCAAGTCGGTGGTGCCACCACCGCCGGTTCCACCAGTGCCACCCGTGCCACCTCCGCTACCAACAGCGGCGGAGATTTTGTCCGCCGCACGATTAACCGAATCAACAACAGCGTTAGCGCCCGACCGATAAACGCCGTTGGAAAGCGACGCTGTATCCGCCAATTGCGTATTGGTGAAGGGCACCTGGCCTTCCGTCACACCGGCCAATCCACCCGTGCCAGTCAAATTCGTCTGAGTTGGCAGCGGCACCGAGGAGGATTCACTGCGGTTGAGGGCCGTACTTCCGCCAGCAGCGACCGGGGTGCCCGTGGAAGGAGCGAGGAACGCATCGTTGATCGAGTAAACAGTATCGGGGTCGCCAGCATCCCAGCTACCAGTCGCCGGATTCCATTGCTCTCCCTTCGTAACGATAGCGGTCTGAATACCGCAACCCTCCTCGTCTGTGGCGCTCCAAGCCTTCGACCCACCCGCCGGAATCGTGACGCTACCAAGGAGAGCGTCCGAGCAGGCATCGTACATCTGCACCGTGATATCGAAAGAGTTCGGGTTGGTGGAACTCACCTGAAAACGGCGCGACGCACTTTTGCCCTGCACGTTGCCGATGACGCCCGCAGTGTGCCCGCCACTTATGTTCCACGCGACACCCGAAATCGTAGCGAAAGCGGAAATGTTGATCTGCTGTCCGGCGCTCACACCGGTGACAGTCAAAACACCGCCGTGCTGGTTCTCATAAACGACGCCGCCGGCAGCGTAGTCCCCTCCAACAGTGACAGAGTCGAAACCACCAGGATTCGCGGTGACGGCAACTGTGCTCGTCAACGACGTTGTGCCAGTGCCGTCCGCCTGCACCGAATACTGCACGTTAACGCTGACCTGAAAAGTGATGGTGTTTTGCGGCGTCGAATTATCGTGGATCGTATAGGTGCCAGAAAACGAAGTAGCGCCACGGCCGGCCGAAGCAGCCGCCAACACGAGTGCAGTAAAACGGACGGAGAATTTCATCGGCCACGCTCCCACGCCTTGGCGATCACCCAAAGAACGAACCACGCAAGAAGGAGCGCGAAGATAAGGTCTTCGGTTTTCATCGGGGTAGAACCGGGAGCGGCGACTTGAAACGCCGCCCCCGGCCATTGGAGTTAGCCCTTGCTACTGGTCCGCGAGAACAGCTTCAGGACCACCGTCACGGCCTTGTAGAGGCCATAGACGACGAGCGCACCGGCGACCGCGAGACCGCCAGCCGTCACGAGCGCCGTACCCAGCCCGGCAAGCTCACCCGTGACATCAGCGAAGTCCCACGTGATCGCCGCCGAAGCCGGCTGCGTCGCCGTGAGCAGTCCCAAGCAGACCACGAACACCGTGGCAATGAACTTGAAGAACCGATTCATTTGTTTGTTTGTTTAGTTAGCCCGGAGACGCCGGGCGCGTTTTCCTCCGGAGCTAGTCGCGAAGCGACGAGCCCGCGTCGAAAAGTTTGAGCAGGCGCACCGCGCCAAAGAAAAATCCACCGGCCGTCACCCCCAACCCGACAAACGCCGGCACGAGCAGAAGAACCTGCGTCGGGTCGACATCTCCACCCGCGTCACCCGTGCCTGTCTCGGCGCTGGTCAACCCGTTGAAATAGTCGGTGGGAAAAATATTCGCCCACGCGAGCGATTGCGAATTGTCAGCGTCCCAATCGCAGCCAACGTCGATCTCCACACGCTGTGTTGACGAACATGTCACAGGGCCGACCGGGTCAGCGACGACACCAGACGAAACCTGCTGGTCCGATGGAGTGAGAATCGAGTACTGTCCAACCTGCACGGTGTAGTCACCATCGGGAAGCGCGCGGACGAGCCTCTCACCGGCTCGAACCCATTCATCCATAACCGTAGCGCCGGATCCATCAGTGACAGCCACCTCGTACATGGCACGCTCCGTCGCGAATCCAGCATCGTAGTTTGCTACGAACGCGACCACCTCGACAGTCCCGGCACGAGCTACCGTCACGAACACCGCCACGAGTACAAGAACTGCAAAGCTCATTTGTTCTCCTGCTGTTTTCGTTGCTGTTCAATCCTCCAAACCCGGTAAGAAACACCGCGCAGCTGCACGCTGAGATAGATCAACGTCAGCAGCTGCGCGGTGGAGATAAGCCAAAGGAAAACCATCAGACAGCCCGCAACGCATGCCCGCCCTGCATCATCTCACCCCAGACCTGAATGGTCGCCGGCGCGCCAACCTTCAACTTGCCGAGCTTGTCCTGGACAGCCTTCTCGGTCTCGCCCGTGACACGCACAGACGCCTGCCGCCCGTCCTCAGCGACGCCCATGACAACCGCCTCGAACTGGTTGATGACCTGCCCCGCCTTCGGACCCTTTTTCGCGGTGTAACTGGCGTCACGGGGCTTCGTGACCGCGCCAACCGTCGCCAAATGTAGAACCAACATGGTATTCTCTCCTTAGTTGCCGCCCGATGTGTTGAACCGGCCGAAGCGAGCGGCCGCAGCTTCCGGTTTTTTGTCTCCGTCTTCGCATGACGCGAGAAATTCAGCATAATGATCAGCATCCGCCCACAACGGCCCGAGCCCGTGACATTGGAGCCAGAGATCAACCGCCTCCGCGCCGGCCTGCATCTCACGCAAAAGCTCGTGTTCCAGTTTACGCGTCCAGATGCCGCGCCATTGGGTGGGGGAGAGCGCTCCGAGCAATTCATCGGTCGCGGTCACCTCCTCTTGCGCCAACTCGCGATCCTTCTCGTCCGCCTCGGCGTCGGTCTCCTCGTCGAGCCCGACAACAGCGCGCAGGCCCCGCGACCAACGCAGAACGCTGATTTTCCGCTGCGCCACCACGCCGACCGCCTCACGCCACTGTGGGCA
>DASZPP010000378.1:0-2254 GCA_035549975.1 Opitutus sp. | reverse complement strand
CCTTTTTGCCAATCCCTACCGGGGCTCGATCGACACGGTGCTCGTGGACGGCCGGGAGGGCGGGGCGGCCGCACCCGGCGCGCTGGTCACGGCGGGAGGCTGGGCGCTCACGTGCGGCCACACGCCCTCGGCGGTGCGGGTGAGGCTCGTTGCGGCGGCGCCCGGTGCGGTTGCCGCGGCCGGCGCGCGCGGCGGCTCCGCGGAGGGGACCACGGATTTTTTCATCGACCGCCCCGATGTGTGGCGCGCGTTGCAATCCGCCGTGCCCTGCGGCTGGAGCACGGAGTTATCCACGGAGGGCCTCGCGCCGGGCGAATACCTCCTCGACGCCCAGGTGCGCGCGACACCGGGCGGGCAGTTCGTCACGTTTCAGCGGCTGCCGTTCCGGATTGCGCCGGCGCAGGATGCGGCGTCGATCCCCGACGCGGCGCTCGCGGATTTTGTGCGCGAGGCGGAGCAGCGCTTGCGCGACGACCAGAAGCCCGCCGGCTACTGGCTCACGGCGTTCACAGTCGGGCCGGAATTCGGCAGGCCCTACCGGGAAATGAACACGTTCCTCACCGCGATGATGGCCGACACGCTCGCGCCGGTCGCGGAGCAGGCGGGGCTGCGCGAAAACCTCGCGCGCGCGCGGCAGCATCTCGCGGCGCAGATCGAGGCCGATGGGCTGGTGCGCTACCACGGGCGGCCCGATTCGCCCACGATCCCCTCGCTCGGCGTGGTGATCACGCCGGATGCCGACGACACCGCGCTCGCGTGGCGGATCGCGGGAAATGAAAACGACCCGCGCCTCGCCGATGCGCTCGCCGTTTTGAAATCTTACCGCACCGACGAGGGCCTTTACCGCACGTGGCTCGCCCCGCGTGAAAAATTCGTAAGCATCGACCCGGGGGCCGACCCCAACCCGCCCGACATCGCGATCCAGATGCACGTGCTGATGCTGCTGGCGCGGGCGCAACCGGCGGAGGCGCGCGCGCTTTACGAGGCGCTGCAAGGCGCGGTCGCGCGCGACGGCCTGTGGGTTTACTACGCGAAAACCCCCCTCGTGCCGATTCTCCGACAGGCGGAGCTGGCGCAGGCGGGCTACCCGCTCGAATTGCCGCCGGCGCGGCTGCGCGCGGAGGTCGCCGGGCAGGAACCGTGGGTCGCCGCGTGCCTCGCGCTCGCGCGTCCCGGAACATCGCCCGGGGAAACCCGCGCGCTGCTCAAGCAACTCGCCGCCGGGGATTTCGCAGCGGTCCGGCACACGCCGCCGCTGGTGTATCATAACGATTTGAGCGCAAAAGTTTCGCGTTATTATTGGTCGGCGGATTTCGGATACGCGCTCTGGCTGCGGCTCTGGTTCGGGCCGGCGCGCGGGGGAGGGGGACCATGATTGATGCGGGCAACACGAACCCGCGCGACGATTCACAGGCAATGAATTCGCCGTTGCGCCTCATTCCCCGTGTGCGGTGGCGCGAGGTGCTGCTGCTCCAGGGCGCGCCGCTTTTGGGCGCGGCGTTCGCGGCGGGAAAAATGGATGCGCACAAACTTCCCGCGCTGGCGCTGCTCGCCGTGGCGGACGTGCTGCTCGTCGCCCATGTCTGGACGTTGAACGACTGGAGCGACCACCGCGCGGCCCGCGACGCCAAGGGGCTGCTGCGCCTCTCGCTGGCAATGCTCGCGGCGGCCCTTGCCTTGTTTGCGCCGCTGGGAGCGACCGTGTGGCTGCTCGCCGCTGCGATTGCATTCGTCGGCTACCTCTATTCGCACAGCCACGTGAACACGAAGGAAGCGCCGCTCCTTTCCTCCGCATCGCACATCGCGGGCGGCGTGCTGCATTTCCTGCTGGGCTGGGCGCTCTTTGCGCGCATCGGCCCGCGCGCGCTGCTCCTCGCCTCGTTCTTCGCGCTGGTATTCACCGCCGGCCACGCCACGCAGGAGGTGCAGGATTACGACGACGACCGCCGCCGGGGCATCCGCACGAACGCCGTGGTCTTTGGAAAAAAGCGCGTCTTCATCGCCGCATGCGCGGGGTTTGCCCTGGCGTATGGCGACGTGCTCTGGCTCTCGCTCTCCGGCGTGATGCCCGCGGTCCTGGCGTGGCTGCCGCCCGTGCTCCTCCCGTTGCAAATTTACTGGTCGCTCGACGCGCTGCGCAACGGCCTCGACCGTGAAAGCGTGCGCCGCGTGCGAAACCGCTACCGCGCGCTCTTTGCAGTGATCGGCGCGGCGATGGTTTTAACGCTGTTTAAATAAAGAGCGTTGCGACCCG
>DASZPP010000377.1:0-1640 GCA_035549975.1 Opitutus sp. | reverse complement strand
AAAAGGATGAACTCCTTTTCCGGCTGATCGAGCGGGAGAATGACCTAGCCGCCGACGGTCGCGTCCTCCGGGAAGGCGAACCCGAAGTCGTGATGTTCAGCCGCTCCGGTTTCGACCTGTTGCTGGCGGGATACGAACTCGTCGAGGAGGAACGCCTCGGGGAGGCGCTCGCCCCCTACAGCGACCGCGAGGATTCGCGTGCCGAAGCCGATCCCGAGGCGGTCGCTGAAGTGGAGGAGATTCTGGAGACGAGCGAGCTGCCGGTCGCTGACCGTATGCGGGCGAAAGCCGAGATCGTGGAATTTCTTGCGGGCCGGTTGGAGGCGAACGAGTTCATCGAACACGCGATCGATCGCCAGCGCCTCCGCGAAGTGTGTGTCGAGCGCCAGGAGCGCCGGCCCGAGATGCGTCTCACCGTGAACAGCGATTGAATCCTTAACCACGTCCCGCCATGCGCCGAATCCTCGATGTATTCTCCGTCTGCCAACCGCTCATCATCGGCTTGCTGATGATGATCGTCGTCATGTTGCTCACTCAGGGCTGCAGTTCCATGAGCGCAAACTCGGCGGGCGGCACCCGCGACTTCGTGACCACCGCAGCCACGACCGCCGGCGGCGCCTACATCGGCGCCAAGGAAGGCGACGGAAAAGCCAAGAATGCCGCCATCGGCGCCGCGGCGGGCTTCGTGGTCGGTGAGACCGTGAACTATCTGAACAACAAGTCCCAAAAGGAGGCGTTCCTCGCCGGCTACGAAAAAGGGCAATCAAACGCCGTAAAGCAGCAGTATTGGATCGCCCGTGCCAATCAGCGTCCGGCCGCCGACGACGGCTACGAGGAGACCTACTACGAAATCGACGTGCCACAATCGGATCGCGACGGCGTGCGCCGCGAACCGACCAAGAGAGTGATCCGGGTCGTCGCGCCACGGGAGGACTCTGGATCATGAAGACGAAACTTCTCCTCGGAATCCTCTTCGGCTTTGGGGTTGTCGTGCCCTGCCACGCGCAATGGGCGGTGATCGACATCGCCAATATCCAACAGAGCGCGATGAACTACGCTGCGCTGACGCAGCAAATCTCGAATCAGGCGTCGCAAATCACCAATCAAATTCAGCAGATCCAGCAGTTCGAAGCGCAGTTGAAGCGCCTCGGGAACATGGCGGACGTAAAAGCGCTGGTTGGATTCCCGGAGTTCCGCCTCGATCTCAACCTGCCAAGCAAGGTCAAAACGTGGGCTGACGGTATTGCTCGCGTCGATGGCCGCGGAATCTTCGGGGACACTCGCGGCGGAATCTTCACGCCGGTGACACCTACCTATTCTGATTTCGACGGCGCGACGGTGTCGCGCGATCCGGCGGGCTACAAGACGGCGGCATCGGTCACCGAAACCGTCGATGAATTCAAGACAGTGCAGACCGATGTTTACACGCGGCGCGAGAACCTAAAGCGAGCGATCGCCGCGACGAGCGAAGCGATGCAGGCGGCGGAAACCGAAGCCGAGCAACAGAAGCTCGCCGCAGTTTTGGAGGCGCAATACGGCCAGCTGGCGGCCGTGGATTCAGAGGTCGCATTAAGTGCCGCCCAGGTGCAGGTCCGAGCCGCCGAATCCGTCGCGATGGGCAATGCCCAAAGCGAGGCGGA
>DASZPP010000376.1:0-3563 GCA_035549975.1 Opitutus sp. | reverse complement strand
ACGCCTGCGACGCTCCATCACTTTTCCCCGCCGGCGTGCACTCCAGCCAGGTTTCACCGCCGAGCGCGCGCCAGTGCCGGCCAGCCGGCGCAACCACGCAGAACGGCACCGGCGCAGTTTCGCCTTCGCGGATGCGCACCCGGGCGCGTTCCGGGAAAATCCCCGCCGCGCCCGGCCGCGGCGGCCAGTTGCCGGGCGCGGACGGCACAGCCATCGCGCCCATGTCGTCGCCGTCCGCCGCCACGCCCGGCACCGGCGCGCCCGCCCCCGCGCCGGGCGAACCCCGCTCGAGGCGAAAATCGCCTGCGTCCGCATCGAGGAATTCCGGCCGGCCCCGCGACGCGTTTGCCTCGCGCCGGGCGCGCACCGTCGTTCCCACCAGACCTTCCGGCGGGATCATGTCGTGATCGAGGTCGCCCGTCACCCGATCGTCGAAGCGCACGCGCCCCTGGCCCGGTCGCGGCCCGGAGAAAATGTTGTTGCGCGAAAAAACCGCGCTCGGGTTTTTGCCGTAGTGCCCGCTCGTGAGCCCGGAGCCATTCGTGTCGACGGTGTTGTTCAGCAGGAAAGTCACTCCGGGGTCGCCGCCCATCTTGAAGCCGGCACCACTCGCGTTCCGTTCGTCGCCGGTCACGATCACGTTGCGAAACGCGTAGGACGGCCCGCGCAGGTTCGGCGCGCAGCTCAGGCCGCAAAAGCCGCCTTCGATGCGATTGTCCCAAAAGCGCACGTTGATCTGCCCGCCGTCGAGTTCGGTGCCGTCGTCGTTCGGGTCCGCGAGCAGGTTGCCATAGATGTCCGTGTCGCGATACGGCCCGCCGATCACCTCGCCGTTGTACTCCGACGCGATCGCGTCGTTCCAGCGGTGGCCGTCGCCCGCGATGAGATCGTTGAACCGGACGACGTTGTTGCCGCCGGTCTCCGACAACACCACGCCTTCCGGCCCGTGCGGGTGCAGGAACGCCCAGCAGTTCGCCGTGCCGCGCGGATTGTGAATCAGGTTGTCTTCGAGCACGACGCGCGTGCTGCCTGCGCCACGCACGCGGACGCCCACCTGGTGATCGATCATCTTGCCGGCCGCATCGAGATACGCCCATTGGTGATGTTTCCGGTCGCTGTAATAACCCCAGCGCCCCGGATCGCCCCACCCGGCGATGTCGCAGCCGCGGATCCGCACGTCGTGCGAATCGAGCACCATGATCGCGTCGCTCGTCGCGCCGCGCACCGTCAGCCCATCGACAATCACATACGCGGCGCGATCGAGCACGATCGCATGCTCCGCGCTGCCGCCAACATCGATCGCACTGCCGGCCGGCGCCGCGCGATAACGAATCCACGCCTCCGGCGAACCGCGCTCGCTGATCACGAGCGGGCGCGTGGACACGCCGGCCGGCAGCACGACTTCACGCGCGACCGGCACCTGCTCCGGCCAGGTGCGTGTGGTGGCCGTCTCTTCGCCAACCAACTGCCCGCCGCGGGTGATCCGCACTCTCACTTCGTAGGGCGTGTCCGGCTCGAGCAGCAGCACGCTGCCGCGAAATTCGTGTTCCGCCGGGCACGCCACCGGAGCGAGCGCCGGCTGCCAGTCCGCGCGCCCCGCCACACGATACCACGTCATCGCCGACAGCCCATCGAGCGGCAATTTCACCGGCGCACGGACGCCGATGCTCTCGAAGGTCGGCACGAGCTCGATCGAACCAAGCGCATCAGCGCTGGCGACGACGCCGCGAGCCGCGGGAACGACGGCGCTGGCGAGGCCCAGAAAAAATTTCAGGAACGTTGTTGGGCGGATCATGTGACAAAACAGAAAACAAACGCGGCGGGCCGCTACCGGACGGCTCGCCACGCGGGCGTCAACGCTGAATGTGCAGCGCGGGCCAAACCGGCACGCCGGCCCGAACCGCGGCACTCGACGCGCGCCGGGGCTCGCTCAGTTCTGGTCGCTCTCCGGCGGGCCGGAACCCGTCGGCGGCGTGGAACTCGTGCTGACGACGATCTTGTCGACCTCGCAGCCGTCTTCGCGATCCCAGACCGTCAGCATATGCTCGCCCGCCGGAATCGCCAGCGTGCCCGGCGAGGATTTCCAATCGAGTGAACGGCCTGCGGTGATGGTTTGCGCCGTCGTGCCGCCGTCGATCGACACGTAAACGGAATCGTCCGTCGAGGTCGCACCGTAGTCACGGAGATGCACGTAGTAACCGGCCGCAGCCGGGACGTTGATCCGGTAGTCGACGTGCGAGGCGGAGGTGTCGAGGCTCGCGTAGGCCGTGCCATCGTTCGGCAGCGACTGCAGCGCGTTGTCCGATCCTCCACCGCTGGCGCTGGCGTCGGTGATCGGGGTCCAGTTGTCGGTCGAGTCGGTCTTCGCCGAGTAGTGCTCGGCTTCCATCACAAAGTCGCCGTTCGCATCCGGCTGGAACGCCAGGTCGCCGCTGGCTTGCGCGCTTTCGGCCGGGCCTGTGCCGGTCGGATCGGTCGCGCTGTCGTTGATCACGATCTTGTCCACGATCGCGCCGTCCTCGCGCATCCAGATCGTCAGCGTGTGCGACCCGGCCGGAATCGCGAAGGTCGACACCGTCGCGCGCCAGCTCAGCGTGGTGTAGAAATTCATCTGGACCGCGCTGCTCGTGTTGCCGTCGATCGAGAGATAAACCGAGTCGTCCGAGGTCGTCGGGCCGAGGTGGCGGAGGTGAACGTAAAAGTTGCCCGCCGATCCGCTCGGCACGTCGAACGCGTAATCGACGCGCGTCGCGGCGGAGTTGAGGGTCGCGTAGCCCGTGCCGTTGTTCGGCGTGGCCTGGATCGCGTTGTCCGACGCATCGCCGCTCGCGCCGCTCAGCGTGGTGAGCGTCCAGTCGTGGCCGTCGCCGCTCGTCTCGGTCGTGAAGTGCTCCGCCTCCATCACGACTTCGTTACCGCTCATCTGGAACGCGCCCGCGCCGCCGCCACCGCCGCTGCCGATGGCGTAGGCATCGGCCGTCACCGGGCTGCGTTGCAACTGATCCTTGTAGGCGATCGCCTTGAGCACCGACGTGGCCGCGATGTTCACCGCGCCGCTGTAAACCGTGCCGTGCGTCCGCGTCGGCGTGCTGCCGTCGGTCGTGTAGCGGATCGCCGCCCCGGTCGTCGCCGAGGAGATCGTCACGCTCTGCGAACCGGAATACGTGCCGCCGGCGGGACTGAAGGCCGGCGCGGCGACGCGCGGCGGGAACGGGCTGTTGCTGACGACGATCGTGTCGATCTGGACGCCCGATTCGCGCTTGCCGATTTCGATGTGCGCCGGTCCGGCGGCGAACGAAATCGGGCCGGTCACGTCGGTGGTCGTCGCCCGCGGCACGCGCGCGGTGTCCCAGCTCCAGTCCGTGCCGATGCTCGCGAAATCCCATTCGTCCTGCTCGCTGCCGAACAGCAACCACACGGAATTTTGGTTCGGCTGCTGCGCGCTCGGGCCGTCCATGCGCACGCGCGCGTGAACGTAGTAATCCTCGCTCGCGGGCGGGGTGAAATCCATCGTGATGTTGTCCGAGCCGGTCGTGATCGCGTGGGCATACGCTCCGCCGCTC
>DASZPP010000375.1:0-2559 GCA_035549975.1 Opitutus sp. | reverse complement strand
GGCGCGCTGCGGATGAATGCGGGGGCGATGGGCGGATGGATGTTCGATGTGGTCGAGTCGGTGGAATTGATGACGCTGGACGGCGAGGTGAGGACGGTGCCGCGGGAGCAGATGCGCGTGCAGTATCGACGTTGTGCGGAGCTCGAACGGGC
Organism: Opitutus sp.; assembly: GCA_035549975.1. Taxonomy (GTDB): domain Bacteria; phylum Verrucomicrobiota; class Verrucomicrobiia; order Opitutales; family Opitutaceae; genus Opitutus. The sequence continues at coordinate 2,407 of DASZPP010000375.1, read as the reverse complement.
GATCGCGCTCGGGACCGTGTTGCGGCCGCTCGCGCAGGCGGACACGGACGCGGTGAGCCGCCAGATCGACGTTTACCGGCGGAAGCGGCAGGAATCGCAGCCGCGCGAGCCGAGCGCGGGATGTATTTTCAAAAACCCGCCCGGAAATTCGGCGGGACGGCTGATCGATGAGAGCGGGATGAAGGGCGAGCGTGTCGGCGATGCGGAGGTGTCGCGCGTGCATGCGAATTTCATCGTGAACCGCGGGCATGCGACCGGGGCGGACGTGCTGGAGCTGGTGCGGCGCGTGCGGGCGCGGGTGCGGCAGTGCAAGGGTGTCGAACTCGAGCCGGAGGTGCTGCTCTACGGCAAGGACTGGAGGGATGTGCTGTGAATGGCCGATTGCCGATTGAGGATGGCCGATCGAATCGGAAGCACGGCGGGCCGACAGGATTCGGCCAATCGCCAATTGGCAGCTGGCAATCGGCAATTTCATGAATTCTCCAATTGTGGCAGTTCTTTGCGGGGGGACCTCGGCGGAGCGGGAAGTTTCGCTGGGGTCGGGGCTGGCGTGCGCGGTGGCGCTCGCGCGGACGGGGCCGACGCGGATGTTCGACGTGACGGCGGATGCGCTGCCGGCGCAACTCGAGCCGGCGCGGCAGGTGGTGTTCTCGACCCTGCACGGGACGTTCGGGGAGGACGGCGGGATGCAGCGGCTGCTGGATGCGGCGGGCATCGAGTATGCGGGTTGCGGTGCCGCGAGCAGCGAACTGACGATGGACAAGGCGCGAACGAAGGAGACTGTCGCGGCGGCCGGGCTGAAGGTGATTCCCGGGATCCGGTTTTCAGCGATGGCGAAACCCGCGGCCGGGGAGGTCGTGGCGAAATTTGGCGAGCACGTCGTGCTGAAACCGAACGACGAAGGCAGCAGCGTGGGACTGCGCATCATCGGATCGCGCGCGGAGCTGACGGAAGCACTCGCGGCGGTGAAGGAAGGCGACTGGTTGATCGAGCAGCGGATTTTCGGGCGGGAACTCGCGGTGGGCGTGATCAACGGGCGCGCGATGGGCATCGTGGAAATCCGGCCGAAGTCCGGCATCTACGACTACGCGAGCAAATACACGAAGGGGCTGACGGAGTATCTGGCGCCGGCGCCGCTGGGGGAAGAGTTGACGGCGAAAATTCGCGCGGCCGCGGAAAAGGCGTTCGCGGTTTGCGGCTGCCGGGATTTCGCCCGCGTCGATTTCATGGTCGGAGATCGCGAGGAGTTTTATTTGCTGGAAATAAACACGCTGCCCGGCATGAAGGAAACGAGCCTGCTGCCAATGAGCGCTCGCTGCGAGGGGCTGGATTTCACCGGGCTGGTCAGGGAGATGGTGGCACCCGCGCTGCAGCGTTTTCGGATGGCGGGAGGCGAGAGGACGGCGGGGTCGGGAGACCCCGCCCTGCAACACCCATGAATCGCCGCGAAATCATCGCCCCGCCTGCGCGCAGCTGGAGAGAGATTCCCCAGCAGGTGAAGCCGCGCGCGATGTCGCCCGAAGGCCGGCGGCGCGCGGTGTGGAGCGCGGTCAAGACGGTGACGGCCATCGCCGTCGCCGGCGGGCTCGCTTGGAGCGGCGCGCAGGTCGTGGCGATGCTGCAGGGCAATGCGAAGAAGATCGCGGCGGCGGGCGAGGCCCGGCCGGTGAAGGACGTCGTGTTGATTACGGATGGCGTGCTCGACCAGGCGTGGCTCGGACGGACGCTCGCGCTGCCGAAAGGCGCGACGTTGATGCAGCTCGACCTGTATCAATTGCGGGCGCGACTGACGGCCTCGGGCCAGGTGCGCGCGGCGACGCTGGCGCGAACCTTTCCGGCGACGCTGACCGTGACCCTGACCGAGAATTCGCCGGTGGCGCGGGTGATGGCGCAGGAGGCGGGCGAGCCGCCGCACATGCTGCTCGTGGCGCGGGACGGGACGGTTTTTGCCGGCGAGGGATTCGATCCGGCGATGGTTGAAACGCTGCCGTGGCTCGACGGCGTGGCGCTGACGCGAAAAGGCGCGGGGTTCGCGCCGATCGCCGGGATGGAGAAAGCGGCGGACCTGCTCGGGAAGGCGAAGCTGGAGGCGGAGCATCTTTATCGCTCGTGGCAGGTGGTCTCGCTGGCGCAACTCGCGTCGGACCGCCAGATCGTGGTGCAGACGCGGGACGGCACCAAGATCGTGTTCGGAACGGCGGCGGATTTCTTCCCGCAGCTCGCGCGCCTCGATGCGCTGCTCGATGCGGCGCGGGCGAAAACCAGCGAGCCGATCCGGGAGATCAACCTGGCGGTCGGGCCGGAAGTGCCGGTGGCCTTCGCGGACACGAAGCCGGCGCCCGGGGAAACCGCGCAGAGAGTGATGCCGCCGCGGCTGGCGACGCCGGCGACGGCGCGCCTGCCGGCG
>DASZPP010000374.1:0-27583 GCA_035549975.1 Opitutus sp. | reverse complement strand
CCAGCTATCGGACAAAATCGTAATCGCATCGGCCACCAGTGAAGCCGGCCGCGTGGTGACCGTATTGTTCGTTCCCAAATACGCAGAATTATACTGGTTGTAATCGCCCAGCACATAAAGCGGGCGGGCCGTGGCCACGGTCAATCCGTTCGGCGGCAAAACCAGTCCGTTGACGACCCGCACCGCGCCCAGATAGTTGGCCGGCAGCGAACGTTGATCCACGACATAAACGGAGTTCAAGCTGGCCGTCGAAAGATAAGGCTTCAAAACATTGTTGGTCGCATCCCAAGTCGTCAGGTTTCCGATGTTGAGGTCAATCGGGAGAACGGTCTTGTTTTCGCGCGCATCCCAGAAACTGCTGTTGGTCGAAACCAGCATGGCCACGTCGTTGGTTGAAATACGGATGCTGAACCCATCAAAATTCCCGCTCGTCATCTTCACTTCGTCGTCCGTGACGGTAATCACCATGTCGCACTGGTTGTAATAGCGCAGCCGACCAAGCGGCGAGTCGGCATCTTCACCGAGCGGCGGCGGCTCGATGATTTCCCGGATGCCTTCCGGCGTGTTGGTGGTGCCGATGGGTAAAGTCAATGCCGCCACGGGCGAAACCTTTTCATCCGGATGCACATAGACCACGCCGCCGTTGGGACGGAGGCCGCGCGGGTCCAGCGGGTCCCGTTGAAACAAGATGTTCATCACGGCGGTGACGCTGGATTCAAATTGCAACGTGCTGTCCGGCTCGATGTAAAGTTCGCCGTTGGAATGCACCCGCCCGGTGACATCAAAATGCTGGCCGCAACTGATCTCCATGTCGCCGGAGGAATACATGGCAAATTGAAAAATCGGGATGCTCGCAAGCTGGATTTCCTGAAGCACGCCCGCCGTGACATCCTGCGGACTGGCGGTGTCGGTGGCATGGGAAACCACCGTATAAGTCGAGACATATCCTTTCAGCCCGGCATAAACCGAGTCCAGCACGACGTAATTGCTGGCCGACGAACCCTGCACATAGGTCTGGCCGGCGTTGCCGTTCCCGTCGTCAAATTTCCAAGTGCTCCAGTAGGCGGAATCCGCCGTCGTCGGCACCGTGCTCTGCCGGTAAAAATCCAGCCGGTCAATGACCTGCTTTTCGCCGCCATACAAAAAATCATGCGTGATCCCGCTCACGACCTTTTCCGTGGCGGCTTCGGCGGCGGCCACGGAACGATTGTATTGAATGGAACGATGCGTCAGCCGGACGCTGGCGGACGACCACGTCATCGCGCTGGCAAGAATGGCGAGGGCGATGGCGCCCATGATCAGCGTCAAGATCAAGGCGCTGCCGGCGCGGTCGTTTTTGGAAATGGTGAGGCGGGCGTTCATGTTCATTGCAAGGCGCGACGGGTCACGGCGGTTTCCAGTTTGTAGTAATCCGAATCCTGCATGAACCGCTTGGGCCGGTAAAATTCCAGCTTGAGATGGATGACCTCGTTGTTCTGGCTGTTCGTCAGCACTTGTCCCGAAAGGTCTCGCGCGCTGAACACCAGACTGTTGGTGACCGCATCCGCCAGAATAATTGCGCTGCCCGCCTGCTCCGTCGCCCGCCGGAAAGTCTGGTCCGACTGGTTCACAAAATAAACGATGAAATGATTGGTATCGGCCGTCGGATAAATTTGCAAGCCGTCGCCCCGCTGCGTTTCCCCCGGCAGCAGCCCGCTGAAATCAGCGCCCGTAACCTTCAAGATTTGCACGGCATTGCAAGTGCGGACTTCATCGGCCAGCTTGCCCAGCGTGTTCCGCGACCACTCGGTGGCGGTCAGCTTGGTTTCGTTGAACTGAAACATCCTCAACCCGACCAGATGCGCGGAAAGAATCCCGGCGACAACCAATATGAACACCGACACCGCCACGAGCACTTCCGCCAAGGTAAAACCCTTGCGAACGCGCCGGTTTGAAACCGAAGTTGGAACGGAAATTTTCATTGATCCGGCGCCCGGCAAGTTTCAATCGTGTTGGTGATCCATTCGCCGCCTTGGAACTGCCAGATGCAATCCACGCGAATCTGCCGGATTTGCGGCAGGGTTGAAATTTGGGAAATCGTCGTCACGAGCGTGGCGTTGATGACGTTTGTGCCTGAGCCGGACATGTCCAAAGTGACGGTCTTGTCCGGGAAATTGGTCGCCACCAACTGATCCGTCACCGGCCAACTGGACGTGTCCCACCGGGCGCTGCGCGTTTCCTCAATGCGTTCCATCATCCTCGCGTTGGCCGCCATGTAAAGCGAATCCTTCACCGAAGCCGTCGCGCAATAGATGTAGCCCGTCACAATCCCGCCCATCATCAACCCGGCGATGGCCAGCGCCAGCACCACCTCGACCAAAGTCATCCCCGCCTGCCCGCGCGGGAGGATTTGAACGGCCGGCTGATGGATGCGCCTTGTTTTCAAGAATTGAAAATGTCCCGGTTGATGGAAAATTCATGTTTCATAAACAATGCCTTTCCCAACGATTTTCGGGCAAAAACTAGCATGTTTCACGCCCCGCAGCAAACAGAATAGTCACCATCAGAGAACATTGAAGGCGCAACAAAACCATTTCCCAAGAACCGCTTAATGGCGGCGTCTAATGCAAAAAGCCGCCCGGTTGCCCGGAGCGGCTTTTGAATTTTCAGAAGCAGATTACTTCTTCTTCGCCGTCTTCGCCTTGCGCTTTTCTTCGATGGCAGCTTGGGCGGCGGCGAGGCGCGCGACTGGCACGCGATAGGGTGAGCAACTCACGTAGGTCAGGCCGACGCGGTGGCAGAATTTCACGGAGTCGGGATCGCCGCCGTGTTCGCCGCAGATGCCGAGCTTGATTCCCGGACGCGTTTGATTGCCTTTTTCCGCCGCGATTTTAATCAACTGGCCGACGCCCTTCTGGTCGATGCTGGCGAACGGATTCTTCTTGAAGATTTCCGCCTCCTGATAGGCGCCGAGGAAGCTGCCGGAGTCGTCGCGCGACATGCCGAGGCCGGTCTGCGTGAGGTCATTCGTGCCGAAGCTGAAGAACTCGGCGGTGTGCGCGATCTCGTCGGCGGTGAGCGCGCCGCGCGGGACCTCGATCATCGTGCCGACGGTGTAGGCGAGCTTCACCTTGCGCTCGGCCTGCACGGCGGCGGCGACCTCGTGGACGATCGCGACCTGCAGATCGAGCTCCTTCTTGAAGCCGACGAGCGGGATCATGATCTCGGGGTGGGCCTTGATGCCGGCCTTCTTCGCCTCGGCGGCGGCCTCGAGGACGGCGCGCGCCTGCATGGCGGTGATCTCGGGATACTTGATGCCGAGACGGCAGCCGCGGAAACCGAGCATCGGGTTGAACTCGTGCAGCTCGTGGACGCGCTGCATGATTTTTTCGACCGGGATGTCCAGTTTGCGCGCGAGATCCATCTGCGATTCCTTCGAGTTCGGGAGGAATTCGTGCAGTGGCGGATCGAGGAAGCGGATCGTGGCCGGGAATCCTTTCAGCGCCTTGAAGATGCCGAGGAAGTCGCCGCGCTGGTAGGGCAGCAGCTTCGCGAGCGCGACCTCGCGGGCCTCCTTCGTGTCGGCGAGGATCATCTCGCGCATCGCGTCGATGCGGTCGCCCTCGAAGAACATGTGCTCGGTGCGGGTGAGGCCGATGCCGGTGGCGCCGAACGCGACGGCGATGCGCGCCTGGTCGGGCGTGTCGGCATTGGTGCGGACGCCGAGCTTGGTGGCCTTCGCGCACAGCTTCATGAGCTGCTGGAAGCTCTTGAACTTTTCGGTCTTCTTCGCGGCTTCGTCGTTGTTGACGAGGCCGGCGATGATCTCGGACGGCGCGGTCTGGATCTGGCCGGCGTAGACGTTGCCGGCGGTGCCATCGATCGAGAACCAGTCGCCCTCGTTGTAGGTCTTGCCGCCGACGGAGACGGTCTTCTTCTCGTAATCGATCTGGAGCGCGGCGGAGCCGGCGACGCAGACCTTGCCCATCTGGCGGGCGACGAGCGCGGCGTGGGAGGAAACACCACCGCGGGCGGTGATGATGCCCTCGGCGGCGATCATGCCGCGGAGGTCCTCGGGCGAAGTCTCGATGCGGACGAGGAGAACCTTTTCACCGCGCTGCTCGGCGAGGACGGCGCGGTCGGCGTTGAGATAGATCTTGCCGCTCGCGGCGCCGGGGCCGGCGGGAAGGCCGGTGGCGATGACGGAGGCTTTCTTGACCTCGGCGAGGTCGAACACCGGCGCGAGCAGCTGGTCGAGCTGGTCGGCGGGGTTGCGCATGATGACGGTCTGCCAGTCGATGAGCTTCTCCTTGAACATATCCATGGAGAACTTCAGCGCGGCCATCGCGGTGCGCTTGCCGTTGCGCGTCTGCAGCATGTAGACGACGCCCTCCTGGATCGTGAATTCGAAATCCTGCACGTCCTTGAAATGCTTCTCCAGCGTCGCGCGGATGCGCTCGAGCTCGGCGAAGGCCTTCGGAAGATGCTTCTTCAATTCGGCGACGGGCTCGGGCGTGCGGACGCCGGCGACGACGTCCTCACCCTGCGCGTTGATGAGGAACTCGCCGTAGAATTCCTTGTTGCCGTTGGCGGGATTGCGGGTGAACGCGACGCCGGAACCGGACGTGTCGCCGGTGTTGCCGTAGACCATCGCCTGCACGTTCACGGCGGTGCCCCATTCCTGCGGGATGTTGTATTTGCGGCGGTAGACGATCGCGCGGTCGTTCATCCACGAGCCGAACACGGCGCCGGCGGCGCCGACGAGCTGGTCCCACGGGCTGGCGGGAAAATCCTTGCCGGCGCGCTCCTTCACGAGCGCCTTGAAGCGGACGACGAGCTCCTTGAGATCGTCGACGTTGAGCTTCGTGTCCTCGATCTCGTGGTTGCCGTAACGCTCGTCCTTCAGCGCGCCGATGACGGTCTCGAACGGCTCGTGATCCTCGTTCGGGCGCTTCTGGACGCCGAGCACGACGTCGCCATACATCTGGACGAAGCGGCGGTAACAGTCCCAGGCGAAACGCTCGTTGTTCGTTTTCTTCGCGAGCGCCTCGACGGTCTGGTCGTTGAGGCCGAGGTTGAGAATCGTGTCCATCATGCCCGGCATCGAGTCGCGGGCGCCGGAGCGGACGGAAACGAGCAGCGGGTTCTCGAGGTCGCCGAAACGCATGCCGGTCTGGTCCTCGATCGACTTGATGCCGACCTCCATCTGGCTGCGGAGCGCGGCGGGGTAGGTGCGCTTGTTGGCGTAGTAGTAAGTGCAGACCTCCGTGGTGACCGTGAAGCCGGGAGGCACCGGCAGGCCGATGCGGCACATTTCCGCGAGGTTGGCGCCCTTGCCGCCGAGGAGCGGCTTCATCGAGCCGTTGCCGTCGGTCTTCTTGCCGAACAGGTAAACGTATTTGGCGGCCTTGGCGGCGGGTTTTTTGGCGGAGGCGCGGGACTTGGCCTTCGGGGCAGGCTTCTTCGCTTTGGATTTCGCGGTCATGATGGGAGGATTCGGATGAGAAATTCAGGCGCCCGCGTGGGCGCACAGGGAAGTTCAGGGGATAGCAGCCGCCATGGCCTGTCAACGGCACAGCCGCGCGATGACAGGGGACGAGGCATTTTTGGCAAAAATTGCCGTGGGATTGCCCCGGGGATCGGCGCCGAGCAGGTGCTCTGCGAATGGCGTCGGCGGTAGTTCGGCGACCGGCGTTGCAATCGAACCCCGACGAGGACGACGGGCTCCGCTTCGGACGGCTCGGCGATTACCGGATTGGGAAAGACCGCGGCGAGGGCGCCGCGGCCGATGGTCCGGCGAGGATCAGCGCTTCCCGGCGGCGCGCTCGCGGCGCTGCTGGTTGAAGACGACGTGGAACATCTGCAGCGCGAGCCAGAAGCCGCCGGTCAGGCAGGCGGAGCCCAGCGCGCCCCACAAACGGATGCTGTTCGGGTTTTGCGACGGCACATGGGTCTTCAGGACGCCATACATGAAAGTGAAAAAGGCGGCGACCAGGATGAGGTCCACGATCAGGCTGACTGGTGTGACGATCTTCTCTTCAGGCTGAGACATGGCGAAAAAGGAGATTCAGAATGGGGCGGTTGTCCACGGCAAATTCGGGGCGGTGGGCGCAAATCGGCTTTTGGAGCGCCCCGGCATGGCTGGAAAGCCCATGCCGCGTGGCACGGGCTTTCCAGCCCGTGATGGGTGCGTGGCGGTCCTCTCAGCGCGACAGCGATTTCGGGATCGCGGCGGTGAGATTTTCGGGGGCGCCGACGGTGACGACGACGTTGTCCTCGATCCGCACGCCGCCGAGAGCGAGATGCTGTTCGGCGACGGACCAGTTGACGCAATCGCGGAAACGTTCGCGGCGCTTCGGGTCGTTGAGCAGCGCGGGAATGAAGTAGAGCCCGGGTTCGACCGTGACGACGTAGCCCGGCTGGAGCGGAAGATCCATCCGCAACGTCCGCAGCGAAGCGCGCGGGTCCTTGGCGCGGCCGGGAAACAGTCCGCCGGCGTCGCGCACGCCGAGGCCGACCATGTGGCCGATGCCGTGCGGGAAAAAGAGCGTGTGCGCCTCCTGCTCGACGAGCGACTCTGCGGCGCCGCGCATCACGCCGAGGCTCACGAGGCCGGCGGTGAGATCGACGGCGGCGGCGAGGTGGATCTCGCGCCACTCGGCGCCGGCGACGCAGCGCGCGATCGTGCGCTCCTCGCAGGCGAGGACGACCTGATAGAGATCGCGTTGGAACGCGGAAGGTTTTCCGACGACGTAGGTGCGCGTCACGTCGGTGACGTAGCGGTCGATTTCGCCGCCGGCGTCGATCAGCACGAAATCGCCGTCGCGCGCGGCGCGGACAGTCGGCTCGAAATGGAGCACGGCGGAATTCGAGCCGATGCCGACGATCGAGGCGTAGCCGGTGCGCGTCGCGCCGCCGCGGAAAAAACCGGCCTCGAGCTCGATTTGCAGCGCGCGCTCAGTCACGCCGGCGCGAAGATGTTCGCCGATCGCGGCGTAACCGATCGCAGTCGCGGCGGCGCCGCGGCGGAGCAGCGCGAGTTCGCCGGCGTCTTTCGGACGGCGCGCATGCGTGAGGCGTTCGCGCGCGGCGAGCGTGAGCGCTTCGTCGGCGTGAATTCCGGGCAGCGGCGAGCCGAGCATCGCGATCGACCGGCCGCGGCGCTGCGCGAGCCAGGCGCCAAGTTGCGAGATGGACGCGCCGGGCGGTTGCTCCCGGCCTTCCCACACGCGCTCGGCTTCGGTGACTTCAGGCACGAAGGAAACCCAGCCGTTCGCGCCATCGCGCGGATCGAAGGCGACCACGGCGCCGGGGCATTCGAGCGCGGCGAGATAGTAATACTCCGAGTGTGCGCGGAACGGATAAGTCTGGTCCGCGCCGCCGGGCAGCGGCACGGGTTCGCCGGCACCGACGAGGAGGAGGGCGTCGCCCAATTCGAGCGCAGCGGCGATGCGAGCGCGACGGGAAGCGAGATCGAAGGCCATGGCGGAAACGGCGGTTGTTCAGGAAAACTCCGGCGGGCGCGCGGGCGGGTCAAGGGGCAACGAGCCGGTTTTCGCGCGAGCGCGATCACCTGACAAAATCCGACCAATTTCCGCCAAGCGGCGCGTAGTCGGTGCCGGCGATTTGTGGCACTCTCTCCTCGTGAAAACGATCCTAACCCCGATCGATTTCTCCGGAGTCACAAGCTCCGTGGTCAGCGAAGCGGGTGTTCTTTCCAAAGCCCTCGGTGCCCGCGTGGTGCTGCTGAATGTGCTGCAGCCACCCGCGATCACCAGCGAATACGGTCCGTTCATGGAAAACATCGGCGAGATCGTCCTCGTGGCGGAAAAGTCCGCCGCGAAACAACTCGCGCGGCTGCAGGAGCAGCTCGCGAAGGACGAAGTCCCGGCCGACGTGCAACAGCTCACGGGAGCGCCCGTGCTGAAGATCCTCGAACTGGCCGCCCAGGAAACAGCGGACTACATCGTGATGGGTTCGCACGGGCACACGGCGTTTTACGACCTGCTCGTGGGAAGCACCACTCATGGCGTGCTGCTGAAGTCCCGGTGCCCGGTGATCATCGTGCCGGCGCAGAAAAGGAAAAACGGGGCGAAACAATTTGGTTAGTGGAAAGGGAAATGTGTGTGGGAGCGCCGGCGGGGGCCGGCGCTCTTTTTTTTGGGCGGAAAGGGAATGCCGCGTGAAGATAGCAGCGGTAGGGACGCCTCTCCGAGGCGTCCGAAAGCGAGCGCAATGTCCTGGCGGGCGGACGGCTCGGAGAGCCGTCCCTACCGATACGAGCTGGTCGCCTGCGCTACCGCGCGAACGCCCGGCGCATGCCGCCGGTGACGAGCGCGAGCGTGAGGAGGGAATTCACCGGCATCAGGATCGCCGCGACGAGCGGGTTCATGTGTCCCGCGACGGCGAGGCCGACAGCGAGGGCATTGTAGACGACAGAGAAGATCAGGATCACGAACTGCGTGCGGCGGCGGATCGAATTCACGTCGAACAGCGCGCGCAGGCCGCCGATCCCGCGGCCGAGATAGTAGAAGTCGGATTTGGACTCGAGCACGCCGCGGTGGATCACCGGCGTGCCGCGGCAGAGCGCGCGATCGAAGGCGAGGCTGTCGTTGGCGCCGTCGCCGAGCATGAGCGTGGCGCCGGCGTCGTGCGCCTCGAGCCAGGCGGCTTTCTGCTGCGGCGTGAGTTCGCCGACGGCATCGCCGGGTGCGAGGCCGAGTTCGGCGGCGAGCGAAGAGACTTTCTCACGCCGGTCACCGCTGAGGATGCGGATGCGAAAGCCGCGCGCGGCGAGCGAGGTGATTTCCGCGCGGGCATTGGGCCGCACCGTGTCGGCGAAACGAAATCGTGCGAGCGCGATGCCGTTGTGCGCGAAATCCATGTCGTGCGGCGCCGCACTTCCGGAAGGTGCGGTGCGCCAGCCGGGGCGGCCGAGCGACCACGTGGAGGAGGCCGCGAGGAACTCGACGCCCTGGCCGACGGTCTCGCGAATTTCAACGGCGGAGGCGGGTGGGGCAAAGTAACCGAGGTTACTTTCTCCGGACGCTGAAGAGGTGGAGGTGAGCAGGTTTTCGAGCAGGCACTCGCTGAGCGGGTGGGCGTTGTCGCGGACCAGCGTAAACAACGCGGCGCGAGCATCGGGCGCAAGCGCCGCGAGGACCTCGGGGTTTTGGAGAACGGGAGTTTCCAGCGTGAGCGTGCCGGTCTTGTCGAAGACGAGCTGGCGGGCGCGGTGGAGCCGCGACCAGAGCGAGCCGTCGCGGACGAACACGCCGCGGCGGCGGAGGGCGACGGTGGCCATTTCGTCGGCGAGCGGGAAGGCGAGGCCGATGGCGCAGGGGCAGGAGACGACGAGAATCGAGGTGACCACGGACCAGGTGAGCAGCGCGTCGCGGGAAACGAGCCACCACGAGAGGCCGGCGAGTGCGGCGGTGGCGACGATGCCGAGGAGGTAGCCGCGGATGATTTTTTCGAGGAAGACGTGGCGGGAGTCGGCTCGATGGCGCTCGCCGCCATGAGAGAGAAGCTGCGCGAGAAGGGAGTCGGACCACGGTTCGAGCGCGGTGAGCCGGGCGGGATCGCGGGAGACGTTGATCGCGCCGGCGGGGACGCGCTGGCCGGTGCGGATCGTGCGCGGCTCGGATTCGCCGTTGATCGAGGCGAGGGAGAAATCGGCGTCGGCGGACTCGAGGCGGGATTCGACGGGAGCGGTCTGGCCGGAAGCGGCGAGAAAGAGCTGGTTCGCGTGGAGCTGCTCGGGCGCGAGCGACGTGCCGTCGGCGAGCTTGATGCGCTGCGGCGCGGGTTGCTGGGCGAGGAGCCGGCGCTGGTTGCGTTCGACGGCGGCGGTCTGGGCCCAGCGGCCGACGAGCATGAGGACGATGAACGTCGCGACGAAATCGAAGTAGACGAAGCGCGGTTCGTCGGCGAGCCAGCCGTAGAGCGAGCCGGCGTAGGCGCCGACGATGCCGATGGCGATCGGCAGGTCGATGTGCAGCGCACCCTCGCGGAGCGCGCGGACGGCGCGGCCGAGAAAATACGCGCCGCCGACGAGAAAGCTGAGCGTGCCGAACGCGAGCGAGAGCAGGCTGAAGAGCTGGGCGTAGGCGAACGTCCGCTCCATGCCGAAGTAGGCCGGCAGGGTGAAGAGCATGACATTCATCGCGAACGCGGCGCAGAGGCCGACGCGTTTGAGGAGCGCGCGACTTTCGGAAGCGGGCGGGGTTTCGCCGGCGGGACCGAGGAGGTAGCCGAAGGGCTGAAGCTTCCGCGCGAATTCGAGCGACGAGAATTTTCCGGCGATCCAGCGCAGGCGGGCCTGGCCGAGCTGGGCGTTGACCTCGATGTCGCGGGCGCCCGGCTGCTGGGAAAAGAGGCGCTCGATCAGCCACACGCAGCCGGCGCAGGAGATGCCCTGGAGGGAGAGGAGGAGGGACGGCGGCGTTTGGTGGGGCGGGTCTGAGACCCGCCCTACTTCCGTTTCCGCGGCGGACTGGGCCTCGGCGAGCCAGGTGAAATCACGGGGCTGGAAAACGGCGACGTCGGCGGGCGCGGTGATGTCGTCCTTGATGTTGTAGTAGCCGGCGAGGCCGTGTTCGTGGACGAGGCGAAAAACGTAGGCGCAGCCGGCGCAGCAGAAACCGGATTCGCGCATGCGGGCCTCGAGGAGCGGCGAGCCGCAGTGGCGACAGGCGCGGGCTGCGCCGGCATGGTTTTGGGTTTTGGGTTCGGGGTTTGGGGTTGGGGAAAGGACGACGGCGCTCATTTTAATGGCAGAGGAAATGTGACGGGTCCGGGCCGGGAAAACCGAGCGTGGCGCGGAGACGCCAGCTCACGGCGGAGGCAGAGATGAGCGCGAGGGCGATGCGCGTGCGGTCGAGCCAGAGCGGGGAGAGTTTTTGGCGGACCCAATGGAATTGCGACTGTGCGAGCCAGAGCAGCGGGACGGTGCCGAGTCCGAACGCGAACATGAACTCGACGCCGCGCAGCGCGGAGCCGGTGGCGAACGCGAGCGCGATCAGGAAGTAGAGCGGGCCGCACGGCAGCAACGGCGTGGCGAAGCCGAGCGCGGCGGCGGCCTGGACGCGGGAGCGGCCGCGGAGGCGCGCGGAGAGCCGGAGCGAGAGGCGGCCGAGGGCGGCGGGTTTCGGCAGGTAACGATCGAGGCGAAACGCGAGCGCGATGAAGAACGCGACCAGCAGCCACGGCAGAAACCGAAGCAACGAACCGGAGACAAACGAGAGCGGCAGCGTGCCGATGCCGCCGGCGAGCGCGCCGAGGAGCGAGTAGCTGGTGAGGCGTGTGAGATGGTAGGTGGTGGCGACGGTCTGCGCATCGGCGGGGTCGCCGCGCACCGGCATCAGCCCGCACGCGAGCGGGCCGCACATGCCGGCGCAGTGCAGGCTCGTGACGAGGCCGGCGACGAAGGCGGCGGAGGGCGAGTTGATGGCGGAGAGGTCCACGGGGAAAACGGAATGACGAATGCCGAATTGAGTCAGCGGCCGGCGGCGGGAGCGCGGGGGACTTCCTGGACGGGGTGATGGGCGGCGATAATGAACCAGGCGGCCCAGACGGCGAGTTGGAGGACGAAGGCGGCGGCGACCCAGAGCCAGAGACGGGAGGGCGAAGTAGCAGCAGGCGTCGCTGCCTGCTGTTGGGTCGGCAGGCACGGAGGCCTGCCGCTACGAGGATCAGTGGTGATCATCGTCGGAGTGGGGGGCGGGACGACCGACGCTGCCTTCCGCTTCTTCCTCGCGGAGGAGGCGGGCTTCGGGGCCGAGGAACTCGACGTCGCGCTCGAGGTGGAACGTGTTGGCGGCGTCGGCGACGCGGACTTCGAAGTTGAAGGGCGCGGCGTAGTCGTGGCGCGGCTGCTGGAGGACGAGCGGCTGGACGATTTCGCCGAGCGGCGGCACTTCGACGGGCTCGGTGAAGCCGGTTTGGCGGACGTGAGCGGGAACGTCGTCGAGTTTGAGCACGAAGCTCACGGGCTCGGTGCGCTTGTTCACGATGCGGACGAAGAACTGGTTTCGGATCGTGGCGGCGTCGACGATGTAGGGCGCGCCGACGATGCGCGTCACGCTGAAGTTCGCGGGCTTGACGGTGGAGATTGCCCAGGTCGCGACGGCGGCGCCGGCGACAAGGAGAATGCCGTAGAGCGCGGTGCGCGGACGGAGCCAGCGCGTGCGCTGGCCGGCGAAGGCGGCTTGCGAGTCGTAGCGGATGAGGCCGCGCGGACGATGGAGGCGGGTCATCACGTCGTCGCAGGCGTCGATGCACGCGGTGCAGCCGATGCATTCGAGCTGGAGACCCTGGCGGATGTCGATGCCGGTGGGGCAGACGTGGACGCATTTGAGGCAGTCGATGCAGTCACCCGAACCAGAGGTCAGAGGTCGGAGGTCAGAGGTCGGAGGCGCCGAGCCGCTTTCGCACTTCGACGGCCGAATGAAGACCGCGGACATCTGATCTCTGACTTCTGGCTTCTGTCTTTTGCCGCGGGGTTCGCCGCGGGCGGCGTCGTAGCCGATGACGAGGGAGTGGTCGTCGATCAGGACGGATTGCAGGCGGCCGTAGGGGCAGACGACGATGCAGAGCTGTTCGCGAAACCAGGCGAAATTGAAATACAGAATGCCGGTCGAGACGGCCATGAAGCCGAACGCGCTCCAGTGTTCGACGGGTGCGGCGCGGATCATCGACCAGACCTCGGGCAGCGAAACGAAGTAGGCGAGGAAGAGGTGCGCGATGACGGCGGAGACGAGAATGTAGAGCGTGTGCTTGGCGACGCGCTTCAGCGTCTTCGTCGCGGACGGCGCCGCGGCGGCGAGCTGGCGGCGCGCAAAGGTGTCACCGTCGATCCAGCGTTCGATGCGACGGTAAACGTGATCGAGAAAGACGGTGTGTGGGCAGGCCCAGCCGCACCAGATCCGGCCGAGGAGCGCGGTGACGAAAAAGAGCGAGAAGCCGGTGCCGGTGATGACGAAGAACAGGAGCCATGTGTCCTGCGCGGCGAGCGTGAGGCCGAAGAGGTGAAAGCGGCGCCCGGCGATGTCGAGGAAGACGGCGGGGTAGCCGTTGATGGGGATCCACGGCAGCGCGAGGTAGAGCGCGATCAGGAACGCGGCGGAGAGGCGGCGGGCGAACGTGAAGCGGCCGCGGGTGTCGGCGGGATAGAGGAACGGGCGCGAGCCGTCGGCGCGGATGGTGGTGACGGAGTCGCGGGTGGGTGCGGGAAATGACGAATGACGAATGACGGATGACGAAGGAGCCGGGCCGTGCGGTGAATGGGAAACCGGGGGGCGACGGGGCGCGTGAGGCGGAGGATTCATTGGCTGCGGTCGGCGGCGCGCGCAGCGAAGAATCGGGTGCAGCTCACGCGGGCGAGTGGTTCACGGGATTCTTCGCTTCGCTCGGAATGACGGAATGGGACGAATAGGACGAACGTGTGGTGAGAACGGGAGCGGGTTACGGCTGGGCGGCGACGATCGGCGTCCACGCGTCCTGTTGCTCGATCGGCTCGCCTTCCTGGTGATGGCTGAGGATGAAGGCGACGGCTTCGGAAACTTTTTTCGCACCGAGCACCGGGCCCCACGACGGCATGCCTTTGACGAGAACGCCGTTGGTGACGGTGTGATAGATTTCGATGGGTTTGCCGCCGTGAATCCAGAGATGGTCGGTGAGATTCGGGCCGATGCCGCCGGTGAGCCTGGCGTTGTGGCAGCTCGCACAAGTGGTCTCGAATGTGGCGCGGCCGGCTGCGACGAAGACGGGGTTGCGCGACATCTTCCAGAGGGAGGCGTCGTCGATGGCCGGGGCGGCGGCGAGCTTGGCGGCTTCGATCGAGGCGAGCTGGTGCTCGAGGCGCGCGACCTGGGTTTCGCCGATGTGGGCGCGGTGATAATAAAACCAGTAGCCGACCCAGAAGATGATCGCGCCGTAGAAGGTCGCGAGCCACCAGTTCGGGAGGCGCTTGTCGTATTCGTGGATCCCGTCGAAGGAATGCGGGCGCAGGGCGTCGTCGGAGGGCGGCGGGTTTGGCGGGGAGGCGGGCATGAGGCGAATGGGACCGATGGGACGAATGGCGGGCGTGAAGCCCGCACCACAGGGATCAGGCGCGAGGAGGAAGGTCGGTGCGATCGGCGAAGGGGAGCCGGGCGAGACGCTCGACCTGCCGGCGGGTCATGCCGAGGGCGTGCCAGGTGAAGCCGACGAAGATTCCGGCGGCGACGCCGAAGGCGATGATGCCGACGAGAGCGGCGGAGGCATGGAGGGCGAAGTGTTGGGGCATGGCGATGGCGCTGCGCGCAGTTGAAAGTTGAGAGATGAAAGTCGAGAGGGGCGGTAGCGGCGCTCGTCCCGAGCGGCATCAGGGCGAGACGGACGTCGGGACGACGGCTGCTGCCTTCGGATGAACCGGTTGCGAG
Source organism: Opitutus sp. (assembly GCA_035549975.1). Lineage (GTDB taxonomy): Bacteria > Verrucomicrobiota > Verrucomicrobiia > Opitutales > Opitutaceae > Opitutus. The sequence goes on along the minus strand of DASZPP010000374.1, from coordinate 13,181 downwards.
CGGCCGAGGGTTTGGAGGTAGGCGGTGAGGGCGATGATCTCCTTTTCGGGCGCGACGTAAGCGCCGGCGGTGCGGAGGTCCTTCGCGATCTCCTTTTCCTGCTGTTCGACGCTGTCGAAAATCTGCGCGGCGCTGTAGGGCGGGAACGGCACGCCGAGCATGCGCTGGACCTTGATCTTCGCGGGGAGCGCGGCCACGTCGGTGTTATTGGTGAGCAGCCACGGGTAGTTCGGCATGTTGGAGCCGACGGAGATGGAGCGCGGGTTCTCCATGTGGCGAAGGTGCCAGATGTTTGGATATTTTCCGCCGACGCGCGCGAGGTCGGGGCCGGTGCGCTTCGAGCCCCATTGGAACGGATGATCGTAGATCGACTCGCCGAGGCGGGAGTATTCGCCGTAGCGGAGCACGTCGGGCACGAGCGTGCGGATCATCTGCGAGTGGCAGTTGTAGCAGCCCTCGCGCACGTAGATGTCGCGGCCGGCGAGCTCGAGCGGCGTATAGACGACCTGGAGGCGGTCCTCGACGTTCTCGGCGCGTGCGACGGCGACAGTCGGGATGATCTGGATCGCGCCGCCGGCGGCGACGGCGATGAACGTGAGCACGGTGAACGGCAGCGCGTTGATCAGGAGTTTTTCATACCACGCGCTCCAGGACCTGCCGCGGGCGCGGATGAGCGCGAAGCCGGCGACGAAGCAGATCAACGCGCCGGCGAGACCGGCGGTGCTGACGAGCTCGGTGCCGAGCATCCATGCCGTCGCGAAGCCGACGCCGAGGATGCAGAAGAGCGTGGGCGCGTTGAAGAATGTGCCGAGGAATCCGAGCGAGGAATTCGCCGGGGCGGGCGCGGTGCCGGGCTCTTCCTCGAAGACCTCGATCGTGCCGTTGACGGGCGCGGCGCCGCGAGCGGTCTTGTAGAAATTATACGCGAGCAGGAACCAGCCGGTGAGATAGAGTGCGCCGCCGATCGCGCGCATGAGCATGAGCGGGCGGATCGGGTTGAGCGTGTCGAGGAAGTTGGGGTAGGCGAGGACGGTGCCGTGCTCGGTCGTGGCGTTGAGCATCAGGCCCTGCGTGATGCCGCTGGCCCACATCGCGCCGACGTAGAGCAGGATGCCGACGAGCCCGAGCCAGAAGTGAAGATTGGCGAGCGGGACGGAGTGGAGCGGTTTTTTCCAGAGCCGCGGGAGGAGCCAGTAAGTCATGCCGGCGGCCATGAAGCCGTTCCAGCCGAGCGTGCCGCCGTGGACGTGGCCGATGATCCAGTCGGTGTAGTGGCCGAGGGCGTTGACGGACTTGATCGAGAGGAGCGGGCCCTCGAACGTGGCCATGCCGTAGAACGTGACGCCGGCGGCGAAGAATTTCAGGACGGGATCGGTGCGGAGCTTGTGCCACGCGCCGCGGAGCGTGAGCAGGCCGTTGAGCATGCCGCCCCACGACGGCGCCCAGAGCATCAGCGAGAACGTCATGCCGAGCGACTGCAGCCAGGCCGGGAGCGCGGTGTTGAGCAGGTGGTGCGGGCCGGCCCAGATGTAGACGAAGACGAGCGACCAGAAGTGGACGACCGAAAGCCGATAGGAATACACCGGACGCTCGGCGGCCTTCGGCGGGTAGTAATACATGATGCCGAGGATCGGCGTGGTAAGGAAGAACGCCACGGCGTTGTGCCCATACCACCATTGCACGAGCGCATCCTGCACGCCGCTGAAAACCGGATACGAGTGGAGCAGCGACGTCGGGATCGAGAGATGGTTGACGATGTAGAGCATCGCCACGGTGACGATGGTCGCGATGTAGAACCAGATCGCGACGTAGAGCGCGGGCTCGCGGCGCCGGGCGAGCGTCCAGAAGAAGTTGACGGCGAAGACGACCCAGATGAACGCGACGGCGAGGTTGATGGGCCAGATGAGCTCGGCGTATTCCTTGCCGCGGGTGAAGCCGAGCGGGAGCGTGATGGCGGCGGCGACGATGATGAGCTGCCAGCCCCAGAAGTGGAGCCACGAGAGGAAATCGCTCGCGAGCCGTGCTTTCACGAGCCGCTGGGTGGAGTAGTAGATGCCGGCGAACATCATGTTGCCGACGAACGCGAAGATGACCGCGTTCGTGTGCAGCGGACGCAGCCGGCTGAACGTGAGCCACGGCGTGTTGAAGTTGAGCTGCCAGAAATTCAGCTGCGAGGCGACGAGGACGCCGACCAGCATGCCGACGGCGCCCCAGATCAGCGTGGCGACGAGGAACCAGCGGACGATCTTGTCGTTGAATTCAATCGTGATCTTGCGGTCGGACATGGCAGGGAAGTCGGGAGCTGAGAGTCCAGAGCTGAGAGCTCCGGACCTTGGCCGCGTCGCGGGCGGAAGCTGAAGGCCTGGCGGGCCCGAGGCCTCGAGCAGGGCGCGCGCAGGCCGGCGGGCTAGCGTTGCTCGCGGCGGGCGACGCGCGGGGTTTCATCGGCGAGCGGCAGGAGCGACTCGCGCTCGGCGTTGCGAAAGTGGCGTGAATGCTCGCGGATGAAGAAGACGACAAACGTGAAGACCAGGCAGAGGCTGATCGTGAGCGTGAGCGGGATGACGGACATGGCGGGGACGTGCGTTGAGGTTTCGGATGAACTTGACGCGAAGACTCTACGGCACGGAACGCGCAGCGGCTCCGCAGGCTTTGCCATGCGCTGGGCATATTTTGGCCTCGGCGGAAACCAGGACCAAAAGACGCGCACGCTTGGCCAACCGATGCGAAGCCGCTGCCGGCGCGGAGCACTAAGCTGGCCGCGATGCAGGAGCCTGTCCTCAACCGCCTTTGGGCCCAGCGCCAGCGGATTCACGCTCGCTGGGACACGCTGCTGCGGACGGAGCGGGTGACGAGTCCGCTGGCGTATCCCGATGCGCTGGTCCACCTGATCGACTGGGCGCTCGACCAGATTTTCACGACGCTGCGCGATCCGCAGACGGCGCGGCGGGCCGAGCATGCGAGCGGTCGCACGACCTCGCGGCCGGAATGCCCGTGCGGGCGGAATCCGCTGCTGGCGTTCTTCCTGGCGGGGGAGCAGGCGTTGCTCGAGGGGCTCGTGCTCGACCAGGCGTCGCACCAGCCGGTCGATCCGATGGATCGCGACACGTCGCTGGCGGAACTTTATTTCGTGATCCGGTCGATCGCGCGCCGGGAGGTCGACGCGTTTTGTTCGGTGTGCCAGTACCGGCACGCGCCGCAGTTCGCGGAGGCGTCAGCGCCGCCGGTGGCGCACGAGGTCGGCCCCATGAGCTGAAGGTTCGGACCGGAGCCGCTCAGGCGGCGGCGCCGTGGAGACGGTCGCGGTAGCGCGTGGGCGACTCGCCGGCGATCTTGCGGAAGACGCGGTTGAACTGGGAGAGCGACTGGAAGCCGGCCTCGTAGGCGGCCTCGCTGACGCGCTTGTGCGGGTTGAGCAGGAGCGACTTCACCTTCTCGACGCGCACGCGGGCGAGGTAGTCGGTGAACGTCATGCCGGTCGCCTTCTTGAAGGTCTTGCAAAAATAGAACGCGCTCATGTTCACCGACTGCGCCACGTCGCCGAGGGAGAGATCCTCGTTCTGGTGCTCGGTGATGTAGAGGCGCGCGCGGGCGATGACGGGCGACTCGGCGGCGGCCTGCTTGACGAGGAGCTGGTTGCTGAGCGCGGAAAGGTGCTGCGCGAAAATCGTGAGCAGGCGGATGATCGACTCGTATTGCTTCTTCGTCACCACGCGCGACTGGTAGAACGCCTCCTCGAGTTCCTGCACGTTGATCTCGGTGCCCCATTGCAGGAGCTGGCGGGTGGCGCGCTTGAACAGGGGCGGCGAAGGCTGGTGGAGGAGGATCTGCCCGGTGTGGAGGAAGGCGATGAGGTTTTCGCCGACGCGCACGGGCACGGCGGAGTCGCACAGGCCGGCGAAGCACCGCAGCGTCTTCGGCTCGACGCGGGCTTCCTCCTCGACGCGGCGCTGGAGTTGCAGGCAGGCGGAGCAGGTGCGGTTGGTGCCGGCGAGGAGGGCGCAAAACGGATTCTCCTTCGGGTCGCCGTGGTGCGGAAGATCGAACGCCTCCGCGGCGCGCAGCGCGATCGGCAGGCCGGTGGTTTCGCGGAACGCCTGTTCGTAATCGCGGTAAATCCGGGACTGGCGAAGCTGCTCCACCATCGCACGGACATCGGGCGTGACCGCGGTTTCCATGCCCGACAAAATACGCGCAGGAAATTTCCGCGCAATGCGAACCGGGCGCGGCGCGCGGCTAGAAGTTCGCGTGAGCGGACAAGTAGGCGGGGTTGTCCCGGCCGGCGCGACGGTGGGACCGCGCCGAGGAGCGGCACCGGGACATCGGCGCGACGCGCGCTACCGAACCCGCACTTCGCGACCGGTGCGCGAAGAGAGGTAGATTGCGTCGAGGATCTTTTGCACGGCGAGCGATTCGGAGAGTTTCACGAACGGCTCGGCCTGGCCGAGGAGGCAGTCGATGAAATGGGCCATGCGGTTGGGATTCACGAGCGGCGCCTCGGTGTTGACGCTCTCGACGGCGTAGCCCTGCCTGGTCTGGCGGAAGAGCTGCAGGTGCGGGATCACGGCGCCGGCCTCGGTGCCGAAGAGCTGCGTGCCGTTGAAGTCCGCCGCGGGCTGGTGCCCGGCCCAGGCGCTCTCGAGCAGGACGGTGCGGCCGCTCTTCAACTTGATCAGCGCGACGGAAAGATCCTCGACGTCGAACGGTTTCTTGGGATCGACCTCGCCGCGGCCCCACGAGCCCTCGCCCAGGCCGCGCGGGCCGAATTTCGAATACGTCTGCCCGCTCACGGCGGCGGCGTCGAACTCGCCCATGAGGTAAAGGCAGCGGTCGAGCGAATGAACGCCGATGTCGTAGGTGCAGCCGCCGCCGGCGAATTTTTTCTGGGTGAACCAGGAGCCGATGCGCGGGATGCCGCTGCGGCGCGTCCAGGCCGTCTTCGCATGATAGACCTCGCCGAGCACGCCTTTCAACACGAGCTGCTTCAAGGTCTGCACATCGGGGCTGAAGCGCTGGTTTTGCCCGACCATGAAATGGACGCGGCGCTTCCGGGCCTCGGCGATGAGGCGGGCGGCGTCGCGCGCGTTCGTCGCCATCGGCTTGTCGAGCATCACGTGCTTGCCGGCCTTGAGTGCGTCGAGCGCGACGGGGAAATGGAGGTAGTTCGGCAGCGCGATCGAGACGACGTCGATGTCCGCGCGGGCGAGGAGTTCGCGGTAATCCGCGGCGACGAGCGGCACGTCGAACATCTTCGCAGCCTCGGCGGCGCGATCCGCGTGGGTGTCGGCGATCGCCGCGAGACGGGCCGCGGGATGCGAACGAAACGAACCGAGATGGTCGAGGCCGATGGCGCCGGCGCCGAGCACCGCGACGTTGAAGGTGGTTTTCTTGGGCATGAGCAGGGAAGAGTGAAGAAACGCGGATCTTCGCTGATCAACGCTAATCGAACGCCCCGATCCGTGTTTGCCGGGCGGTGGCGGAGGCGCGATGGGATGGCGCCGCGGCGCCCTCGAGCATACGGCCTACGCGCGGCCCCAGCGCTTGAGCTGTTCGAAGCAGAGACGCACGGATGCGAGCGGCGGGTGATGGTACTTCTCCTGTTCGACGACGAGCCATTCGGCGGCGCCGATGGCGTCGATCGCGGCGAAAACCGCGGGGAAGTCCACCGGGCCGCCGCCGATCTCGGCCTCGTCTTTCAGGTGAATGAGCTTCACGCGCGCCCCGTGATCGCGCAGGAATTTTTCCGGGCGGTAACCGGCGACGTGAGCCCAGTACACGTCGACCTCGGCCGCGAGGTTGCGCGGCTCGGCCGCGCCGAGCAGCCAGTCGAAGACCGGGTGATCCTCGAGCAGTTTGAATTCGCCGGCGTGGTTGTGGTAGCTGAGCTGCAGGCCCGACGCGCGCAGGCGGGCGCCGATTTCGTTGAGTTCCTCGGCGATCTTTTCGACGGCGGCGCGGGAAACGAATTCCTCGGCGGGCCACCAGGGCACGATCACATGGCGCGTGCCGAACAGGCGCGCCTCGGCGACGACCTTGTCGGGATCGCTGCGCAGCGCGGCGATGCCGACGTGCATCCCGGCGACCGCGAGCTGCGCGGACGCGAGGGCGGCGTGCGCGCCGGCGGCGTCGAGGCTGCCGTAGCCGGCGAGTTCGACGCCGGTGTAGCCGATGCGGGCGATCTCGGCGGCGGTGGCGGCGAAATCCCGCTTCAAGTCGTCGCGGACGGACCAGAGTTGGAGGGCAACAGGAATGGATTTCACAAGCAATCGGCAGGTCGGGGTGGGACCGCCCTCGCACCGTGGCCGGCGGGCGCGGTGAATTCAAGCATTCACGACAGCATGACACGATGGTGGGAAACGCAAAACCGGTGCGGCGCGGTGCGAGCGAAACGAGAAGGCGCCCGCGCCGTGAGCGGCGCGATCAGGGAAACGCAACAGCCCTGCGCTCACCGGCCTTCGCGTCGCGCGATTCGGCGGGGAGCCGGGCACCGTCAGCACTCGCCGGCGCGGCGGCGCGTCAAAGCTGCGAGCGGAAGAGGCCGCAGAACCAGTCGGCGGCCTTCGTGTAGGCGGGCCGCTGATCGTAGTCGTGCTGGGTGAGGCGGCGCGACTGGGCGAGGTCGCGGGCGAAGTCGTGTTCGAACTCGCGCGCGAGCGACGGATCGATCGCGTTGAGCGCATCCTCGTCGTTGATGCTGAAGGAGCGGTTGTCGAAATTGACGGAGCCGACGCTGACGAACGTGTCGTCGACGACCATGGTTTTGCAGTGCAGCATGGCGGGCTCGTAGAGGTGGAATTCCGCGCCGGCGGCGAGGAGCGGACCCCAGCGCGAGCGCGAGGCGGCGCGGCCGAACCTCGAGTCGTTGATGGCGGGCACGATCACGCGGACGCGCACGCCGCGGTGCAGCGCGGCGACGAGCATCTGCGTCGCGAGGTCGTCGGGGACGAAATACGCGTGGGTGATGTCGATCGAGCGGCGCGCGGAGGCGATGGCGAGCAGGTAGGACGTGCGCGCGGACTCCGCGCCCTCGCCGGGGCCGCTGCGAAAACACTGCGCGATCTCGACGCCGGCGCGGTGCAGCGCGGGGAAATAGGCTTCGCCGACCAGAATGCGGCCGGAAGTCTGGAGCCAGTTCGTGGCGAAGACGCCCTGCATTTCACGGACGACCGGACCCTCGACACGCACCTCGGTCTCGCGCCAGACCTTGGGCGACTGCGCGTGGCCGGCCCAGCGGTCGTCGATGCACATGCCGCCGGTGAAGCCGATGCGGCCATCGACGATGAGCAGCTTCCGATGCGTGCGGTGGTTGATGTTGGGCTTGATTTCATACCAGTGCTCGCGGCCATATTTGAGCACCTGTACGCCGGCCCGGACGAGGCGTTCGCGATCCTCGCGCTTGAATTTCAGCGTGCCCATGCCGTCGAGCAGCACGTCGACCGCGACGCCGTGGCGCGCGCGCTCGGTCAGCGCGTCGATGAATTCGTCGCTGATCCGGCCGGACGACCAGATGTAGGTTTCGAGCGTGACGGAATGTTCGGCGTGGCGGATCGCGTCGAGCATCGACGGGAAAAACTCGTCGCCGTTCTGAAGGATATCGATGCGGTTGCCGCCGGTGAACTCGGCGCCGAGCAGCGGGCCGAGCGCGGCGGCGAATTTCGGGTCGGAGGGACCGAACTCCACGTTGATCGGCTCGCGAATGATGCGCGCGCTGACATACCAGCAGTAGCCGGCGATGGCGAGGAGCAGGCCGAGGACGACGAAGGTCCAGTGCCAGGCGAGATCGTGCTGGAGCGGCGTCCGCTGCCGCCGGGGAGCGCGCGCGGGAGGCGGGGAAGTCGCGGCGCGGCGGCGGCGGAGCCGGGAAATTTTTCCAGCGAGGTGCGGCATGCTTGGCGGGCGCGTCCGCTGGAAGGCGCACGGGGTGCGGTCGAGACCGGCGGCGCGAGCGGCGGTTCCCGGTCGCCGCCGGCGGGGTGGGCGCACCTTGGGCACGGCGCCGTGTCTGGCATGACCGGGACGCGCGACGGCAGGCCTTGCGGTCGCGGCCCACGCCATGGTCCGACCGCAACAATTTTCCCTCCGCTCATTCGGGTTCGGCGTGGCCGCATTGGTGCTGCTGGCGGCGGCGGTCTACCTGATCGGGCGGAAGGTCGATTCGGTCGCGGTCACGCAGGTGATCGCGGGGCTGGACGCGCGGCTGGTGATTGCGCTGATGGCGATCCTGCCGCTGTTCGGGTTTCCGATTTCCGTCGTGTATCTGGTGGCCGGGGCGAAATTCGGACCCGTGGTGGGCGGCGTGGTGATCGCCGGCGCGACGGCGGTGCACCTCGCGGGCTCGAACTGGATCGGGCGCGGCGTGCTGCGCGGCCCGATCGAGCGGCTGCTCGCGCGGCGCAAGCATCACCTGCCGCACGTGCCGGCCGGCGCGAATGCGGCCACGGCGGCGCTCGCGGTGCTCGTGCCGGGGTTGCCTTATTTTTCGCGAAACTACCGGCTGGCGCTGACCGACGTGCCGCTGCGCGTTTATTTCGCCGTGAGCCTGCCGCTCTACGTGGCGCACGCCTATCTCACGATCCTGCTCGGCGACGCGGGCGCGAACCCGGATCGCACGACGTTGCTGCTGCTCAGCGGCGCGTATGTGCTGAAGCTCGCGATCTCGGCGCTGCTGATCTGGAGAATCGGGCGGCGGTTCAAGGTGCAGGCAAAGGCGGAAGACGCAGGCGCGATCGAACGACGCGAAGGTCGTCCATCCCCGGAGACGTGCCGGTAAAAGCCATCCGAAGCCGCGCCGTCCGGGATGCCGGTGATCAACGCGCGGGCGGGCGGACACGGCGGGGTTGCCCCACCGGGGGGTGCGGAGGATTTTCGGGGCTGCGGAGTTTTGTGTCGGGATGGCGTCCGCTGGGACGGACGGGTGAAACCTGATGGCGTTTGTCTTTTTTCAGAGTAGCTTTTTCACCATGCCGCCGACTGAAATCGTGAATCCGGATTTCGAATCACCCGCCCTCGCGAGTGCCGATGGGGCGGGCGGAATTGCACGACGGATGCGAGGCGTGAAGAGATGAATTTCAAACCGACAGTCTCCGATCCGAAGCAGACCCGGGCCACGATCGTGTCCGTGGACGGGGTGGAACTGGGCGGGGAACTGCGCCTGCCGGCGGAGGCGAATGCACTGGTGTTGTTCGCGCACGGCAGCGGCAGCGGCCGGCACAGCCCGCGCAATCACCGGGTCGCGGACGAACTCGTGCGCGCCGGGCTGGGAACTTTCCTGTTCGATCTCCTGACGCGCCAGGAGGACGAGGCGAGCCGGGAGGCGCGCTTCGACGTGGCGCTGCTTTCCCACCGCCTGCTGGCGGCGACGGAGACGGTGCGGGGCGAGCTGGAGCGCGGGGCGCCGTCGCCCATCCGGCACTACGGCTATTTTGGCGCGAGCACGGGCGCGGCGGCGGCGCTGACGGCGGCGGCGATGCTCCGGCCGGGGATCGAGGCGGTGGTTTCGCGCGGCGGGCGGCCGGACCTGGCCGACGACCTGGAGCGCGTGCGCGCGCCGACGCTGCTGCTGGTCGGCGAGGAGGACACGGACGTGATCCCGTTGAATCGCGACGCCTACGAACGGCTGCAATGCGAGAAGTGCCTCGAGTTCGTGCCGCACGCGGGGCACCTGTTCGAGGAGCCGGGGGCGCTGGATGTCGTGGCGCGGCGCGCGGCGGACTGGTTTGTCACGCACTTCGCGCGCGAGTGAGGGCCGGCGGAACGAACGACGGCGATGGCGGATTTCGTTCAGAACATCAGGCGGGCGGAGAGGCGGAAGGTGATCGGCGTCTGGAAATACCAGCCGTTCGGAATCGGGGCGCCGGCGGCATCCTTCCAGCCGCCGTCGTAGCTGGTGATGATCGGGTCGCGCTTGTTGAACAGGTTGTCGACGTTGAGCGCGATGCGCGTGCGGATGTTCCGCAGGTCGAATTCGTAGGCGACGACCGCGCTGGTGATCGTACGCGTGGAGGAATACCACTTCGAGCCGCCGATCGTCGTGAGGTATTGCCGGCCGGTCTGCGCAACACCGGCGCCCGCGGAGAAGTTTTTGAGCGCGCCGTCGAGGAACGTGTAGTTGGCGAAGACGTTCGCGGTGTATTTCACGAGGCCGGTCTTGGTCGAACCGGCGAGATTGTTGTCGAGGAGCGTCTGCGCATTCGTGAGGAGGTTCTTCAGCGTCGTGGCATCGGGCGAGGTGCCGGAGGCGGCGGAATTCCACGTGGCGAGATTGGCGGCGTAGTAGGCGCGCTGGCCGGACATGGCTTCGACGACCTTCGCGTCGGGCTTGCTGTAGCCGGCCTGGAGGCGGAGCGAGCGCGTGGGATTTGCGGTGACCTCGGCTTCGTAGCCGGTGACGTCGAGCGACTCGGTGTCATCGAAGGAAAGCGTGGTATTCGCCGAATCCGCGGGCTGGCCGGAAGCGAGGTAATATTGCTTCCAGATGCCGGCGAGATCGATCTTGCTGGTGGTGATGCGGCCCGCGGATTGCGTGTCGTAGCGGTTGATCGTGGCGTAGTATTTGCCATCGGGGGTGGAGAGGCGCAGGCCGTATTCATAGCCGCTGCCGGTGGACGGGCCGAGCGGCTGGCCGGTGAGGCTCGGCGACTTGCCGGGGCCGATCGGATCGAAGTTCTTGGAGTAGTTCACGAACCCGCCGAGCCAGGGGACAAAGTAATAGATGCCGCCGGCGGAGTAGGTGGTGCCGGAGGCGCTGTCGTCGGTGATCACGTGGGTGTTGGCGGTCTCGCGATGATGTTCGTAGTGATCGTGACGGGCGCCGAGGATCAGGCTGATGCGGTCGTCCCACAGCAGCGATTGCGACATGATCGAGGCGTTCTGGAGTTTGTAGGTTTCGTCGAAGTCAAACCAGTCGAACGGCAGCGGCTCGTAGGCGACGGCGACGCCGTCGATGCTCGCCGGCAGATCCGGCGGCGTGTTGGCCTGGTCGAGGTAGAGGCGGGACCAGACCATGTTGTCGGTCCATTCGGACGAGGGGCCGTTGACGAGTTGGGCGATGCGCTCGCGCGCGCGCCAGGTTATCCGCTGATCGCCGGCGGCGGCGGAGAAACGCTGCTTGAGCGAAACGCCGAAGATGGTCGTGTCGAAGTGCCAGTTGAGCTGCGCGCGGTATTCGGTGACGGTGCGGTTCTGCCGCTGCTGGCTGAGGAAGAAATCGCCGAAGGGTTTTTTGAAGTTCGGATTCGCCGAGCCGTCGGGGAGCTGCTGGTTGAGATCGTAGGAAAAGTAGCTCAGGCCCTCGTAGTCGCGCGCGGTCTGCGTGTCGGTGTAGCGATAGAGCGAGAGTTCGGCGTCGAGATTGTCGCCAATCCTCTGGTCGACAAACGCGGTGAGGTCCTCGTAGGAGGGGCGCGAGAGGCCGGAGCCGAACGTGAAGTCGCGACTCGACAGGACGGGAATTTTCGAGCCGTCGAGCGTCTGGCTGCCGTTGACCATCGTGGTCGGATACCAGCCGGCGTAAGGCGCGACGGGCAGATACACGCCGCCGGAGCGCCAGCCGTGGGCCCAGTCCTGGAGGCCGAGATCGGGCTCGCCGGCGACCCAGACGTGATAGTTGTTCGGGCCCCACTGCTTCATGGATTCCACTCCGGGCGTCGCGACCACGCTGTTCCAGGCCGGCGAGGTGGTGGTGCCGTCCCAGTTGGAAACCGCCTCCGGAAACGTCGTGCTGATGAGCGTGTTTTCCGCGCGGCCGCCCTCGGCCTCGACCCGGATGGTGGTCGCGTCGACGGGCTTGAACAGCAGGGAAAGATCGACGGCTTGGAAGTGATTGCGGTCGCCGTTGCGCCAGCCGTTGCGATGATCGTCGACGGCGTTGAGCCGCAGCGCGAGCTTGTTCGACAGGCGCTGGTTCGTATCGAGCTCGAAGCGGTGGCTGCCGTAGTTGTCGACCGTGGCGGTGCCGGTGATGAAATCTTTCTCGAGCCGCGGCACTTTCGTGTAGATGCTGAGGACGCCGCCGACGGTGCCGATGCCGAAGAGGATGGAGTTGGGGCCGCGGTCGGTCTCGATGCGGTCGATATTGTAGCCGTCGGCGACCTGATAGAACGTGAAATAATTCCGCATCGGACCGGCGCCGCCCTGCAGCGACTGGCCGGCGCCGCGGAAGTTGTAGTCCCAGGCGTTGAACGGATTCGACGATTGCTTGCCGGCATACCAATCGCTCGGGACGACGTTGAGTGTCCACTGCAGCGCATCGCGGACGTTCGTGAGATTGAGGTCGTCAAGGAAGGTCCGCGTCAGCGACGACATCGCGGACGGCGTGAACTTGATCGGCGTGTTGGTGCGACCGCCCGCGAGCGAATCGACGGCGATGTAGCCCTGGTCGCGCTGGACGTTAACGGTGAACGGACTGAGGGTGACGGTTTCGTCCGGGGCCGGAGTGCTTTGAGCGAGTGAAGCGGACCGCAAGGTCAGGGCCAGCGCAACGCCAGTCCCGAGCCTGAGGACAGGTGCGGTTTTCATCGGGGTGAATGGAATGACGGTTCATACAAAGATCCCGCATGGGGGGTCTTCCCGTTCGCGCATCCGGCGGATTGCCGCCGCGGTGGCGCGCGCGGAGTTTGTGGTTTCGCCGATAGAACGGTGCGCGGGAAAAGCGTTCCCTGCGGTGTTCGGACGTGCCGGCGCGGCGGCGGGCGGCGATCGCGTTACTGGAGATGGAGCGTGCCGAGGCCGTAGCGCTCGTCGCGGCGCTGGAAGAAGCGCCAGTTGAGCTTGAGCGTCGGCTGCCATTCGTAGCGGCCGTTGCTGGCGATGGCGGTGGTGACGCCGAACTGGAGGCCGGGCTTCGGCGTGAGGCCGAGCAGCGACCACGGGATGTCGGCGTCGATGTTGTAGCCGTGCGGCGTGCGTTCGAATTTCGCCGGCATGGCGTGGGGGTGATTCAGGTCGGAGACTTCGCCCGCGGAGCCGACCGGGCGGAAAACAAAGTGAAAATCCTCGGGGCCGCCCCACACGAAGCCGTCGGACTTCGGATCGATGAGCAGCTCGACCTGCTCGCCGCCGCCGGCGGGGCGTTTGTAGCCGGTCGGAGCGTCGATGGCTTCGGCGTGGAAATGGAGCCCGGAGTTGTCCCACGTGAAGGCGAAGCGGAGCTGGATCATCGGATCGTCGGGGCGGACGTCGGC
>DASZPP010000373.1:0-29615 GCA_035549975.1 Opitutus sp. | reverse complement strand
CGGCATCAATTCGTGGGGGCGCGACGCCCTCGTCGCGCCCGCTGGCAACTCCAACACCGCTTTCGCCGGCGGCGCGAGCGTCTTGTAGAAAATCGCATTTGCCTCCGGCCGGCCGCGCGTGTCCGTCGCGTAAAACGGAATCCCGCCGGCATACGCGTAGTGCAGCGCCTCATAGAACGGCCGCGCCCCCGCCTGGCTGTCGCTCGTGTCGAGGTGCAACAGCCACACCCCGCGCCCGGCCGCGAGCGCCTCGATCTCGCCCATCAGCCGTGCCGCGATCCCGCGCCGGCGGTGCGCCGGGCGCACCAGCACTTTCTGCACCTCCGCCCGGTGCCGCCCGTTCGCCTTCGTTTCGAAAACCGCCTGCGCCGTCCCGACAATCCGTCCCGCCGGCTCGCGCGCGACCAGCACCGCGCGGTGGCCGCCGGCGATTTCGCCCAGGACCTTCCGCCAAAAAGTTTCCGCCTCGTCCCGCGCCAGCGGCGCGAGGAACCCGATCGATGCTCCGCCCGCGACGCACTCCGTCAGCACGCCGACGAGATCCTCAAAATCCTCCGGCGTCACCGGCGGGGCCAACGGTTCAATCCTCATGCGCCGCATCCAGCTTGGTTCATGCCGCTTCCGTGACTGCGGCACCGAGCCTGCCCCCGCCCGTCGACCCGTCGTCCTTCTTCACCGTCGCTCCACCCGCAACAGCGCCATGCTCTCCCGTCGCAGCCGCCACGCATGCCACACGGTCGGCATCTCGCCCGCGTGCCCCGGCACCAGCAGCGCGATCGCCACCTCCTCCGCCCCGCCGAGCACCTCCAGCACGATCGCAACATGAAACGGCCATGCCGCCCACTCCGCCAGCAGCGGGATCAACGACAGCGCGCACAGCACTGCGAGCACCTTCGACGCCCAGGTGTGATAACACGGCGCGCGCCCCAGCCGCACGAACCCGTAGATCACCGCCGCAAAAAACGCCACCAGCCCCGCCGCCACCCACGGCAGCTCGCGCTTCATGATCGCCGGCCACAGGAGCGCGATTCCCGCCACGCCGGTGAACAGCGTCACGTAGTCCGCCAGGCTGTCGAGCTTGCGCCCGAGTTCCGAAAACGCGTTCAACCGGCGCGCCAGAAACCCGTCGAGCGCGTCCGTCGCCAGCGACGCCGCCGCCAGCGCGACGAACCACGCGCGCGATTCCGCGATCGCCGCCGTGAGCATGGCCGGCATGAGCGCGAGTCGCAGCGCGCTGACGAGGTTCGGCAGTTGCGTTTTCCGCACGGGGTGAAATGTGCCCGCATTGCCGCCTGCGCTCAAGCGTCCGTCGCGACGAATCTCCGTCCCCGCCGCCGCGCCGAAGCCGGGACCGGGCCTCACACCCGCACCGTTTCCCACGTCTCGATCCTTCCGCCCGCCACCGTCAGCCAGGCAAAGCTCGCCGGCGCCCCGCGGTTCGGCCGCGTGATGCACCCGGGATTCAGCCAGCGCACGCCGCCGACCGTCTCGTCGCGCGGCACATGCGTGTGCCCGTGCAGCACGACGCCGAATCCCTTCGGCGCCCGATCCGGCGGGACATGCACGAGGAAAAACCGCACGCCCTCCCGCTCCAGTTCCAGCGCCAGCGGCCAGCCGGTATTCCAATCGCAGTTGCCCCGCACCACGCGCAACGGCGGCCCGAGCAATTTGAATTCCTCGAGGGTCGCCGGGTCGCACACGTCGCCCAAATGCCAGATCTCGTCCGCGCCGCGCAGCCGCTCCGGCAGCGTCGGCGGATAGCGGTCGTGGGTGTCGGCAACGACGGCGATGCGCATCGAAAACGGAAGCCCTCCCGCTCACGGCGCCCGCCGCGGCTTCGGATAAACCGCCGGGCTCACATGGCCCGCCGCGTCGAACGCCTCCACGCCGAAGATGAAATTGTCC
The DNA here is from genome assembly GCA_035549975.1 of Opitutus sp. GTDB lineage: Bacteria > Verrucomicrobiota > Verrucomicrobiia > Opitutales > Opitutaceae > Opitutus. The sequence goes on along the minus strand of DASZPP010000373.1, from coordinate 27,710 downwards.
TTCGAAACATCCTTCACCGTGAAACGCGTCACGTTTTTCGGCACATCCGCCGACTGCTGCCACTGCGGCGCCGTCGTCTCCCGCCAGACGATGCGATACCCCGCGAGGTCCGGCTCCTCGTTCGCCGCCCAGCGCAGCGTCGTGTCGTTCGTCAGCGCGAACGCCTCCACCTCCACGGCGCGCGGCGGCGCGGGCGCATCCGCCAGCTCCGCCAGCGCCGCCGCGTTCACCCGCGCGACGTCCGCCGCGTAACCGAAATCCACATAGTCGGCCGTGTCGCCGTAATGCACGCCGCCCGCCTCGCGCACGTCCTGGTGCTGGCGCGAAAACACCTCGCGCGGTTCCGTGAACCGCACCGCGGGATAGCCTTGTTCGAGAAACGACAGGTGATCGCCGCCGCGCAGGTAGCGGTCGAGCCGGTAGATCATCCGCACCGGCAACTGCGGCACGTAGTTTCCGCCGACGGCCTGAATCAGCCGCGCGAGCTCCCGCGCCGGAAAATCGTTCTCCCCGCCCGTCTTGATCTGCCCCAGCTCGTCCGCCGACAGCTCCTGGTGCGGCGGCACGCCCTCCGCAAACAGCCGCACGTGCGACCGGTCGCGCCTGCCGTGCTCGTCGAGCGTGTTGCCCACGATGTCGTTCGTGAACATCGCCGCGACGTTCACGCCGTTCGCCTTCGCCATTTTCGCCCAGTGCATCGAGCCGTTCAGCCCCTGCTCCTCGCCCGCCACCGCCAGGAACACGATCGTCGCGTCAAACCGGTGGCGTGACATCACCCGCGCCAGCTCCATCGCCACCGCGGTCCCGGAGCCGTCGTCGTCCGCCCCCGGCGCGTCGGCCGTCGTGTTCATCACGTCGGTGACCCGCGAATCATAGTGTCCGCTGACCACGTAAACCCGATCCTTCGCCTCCGGCAGGCTGCCCGGCAGCGTCGCCACCACATTCGCCATGTCCACGCCGTTCGGAATGCGCGGCCCCGGCGGTTCGTGCCATGCGTCCAGCGCCACTTGCAGCCGCCCGCCCGATTCGCGGCTGTAGCTTTCCAGCTCCGCCTTGATCCACGCCCGCGCCACACCGATCCCGCGATCCGGGCTCGTCGTCGCCGACAGCGTATGCCGCGTGCCAAACGACTCCAGCTTGCGGATCGTCGCCTCCATCCGCGCCGCCGAGATTTCATGCACAATCTGTTCGATCTGTGGATCGCCGACCCGCACCCGCAAATCCGGCTGGGCGAACGCCGGCACGACAAACCCGATGGTGGACGCGAACAGCCAGGCCGCCGATTTGTTAGTGGTCATTCGCGATTGGTTATCCGCCCATTGCCCAATGCGCGATCACCAATAACAAATCCCCGATCGTCCCCACCCCGGCTTGACACCCGCCGGGCCGTCAGGGACCCTGACCCTCTTTCTCCGTCACTTACGCCGCCATGAAACCCACATTCCGTCCCCATCGCAAGAAACGCGCCCGCAAGATCGGCTACCGCGCGCGCATGGCCACCGCCAGCGGCCGCAAGGTCATCAAGTCCCGCCGTCGCAAGGGCCGCAAGCGCCTCACCGTCGTCTGACGAAAGTGACGGTGAGAGTGAAAGTGAAAGTGCTCCATCGCTCCCACTTTCACCCTCCCTTTCCCTTTCACTCTTCCGCATGCGTTTCCGCGCCGAGCAGCATCTGCGCCGCCAGGGTGACTTCCGCGCGGTTCGCGAACACGGCCGCCGCCTGCACTGCGGCGCCTTCACGCTCACCTGGCTGCGCCGCGATCCGCCGGCCGCAACCGTCGCCCGCGTCGGCATCGTCGCCTCCACCGCCGCCGTCGGCAACGCCGTCCAGCGCAACCGCGCCAAGCGCCGCCTGCGCGAACTCTTTCGCGGCCATCAGGATCTCGTGCCCGCCGGCTGCGATCTGGTCCTGAACGCCCGCTCGTCGCTCAACCGCACGACCTTTCCCGAGCTCGAGCGCAAGTTCGCCGACGCCTGCCGCCAAATCTCCTCCGCCGCCCAAGCATGACCGAGCGCGCGCCAGACAGCTTCGCCTCCCCGCGGGCGGCGGTCCACGATCGCCGTGCGACCGTCGCACCCGTTTCGGCGGACGTCGCCCCGCGCCGCGGCGGCGCCCTCGTCTTCATCGCCCGCCTTCCCGCGCGCGCTCTCCTCGGCCTCGTCTGGCTTTACCAACGCACGCTTTCGCCGGCGCTCCCCGTTTTCCTCGGCCCGTCCTGCGGTTGCCGTTTCACGCCCACGTGCTCGCACTATGCCGCCGACGCGATCCGCACCCGCGGCGCGATCGTTGGCGCGCTGCTCGCGCTGCGCCGGCTCGCCAAATGCACGCCGCTGCACCCCGGCGGCTTCGATCCCGTGCCACCGCCGCGCCGCCGTTGCCGCAGGGCGCAGCTTCAGCCCGCCTTCGAACACGTGGAAAAGGCAGGCTGAAGCCGCGGCTGCCACCGACCGCCTTCGCCGCCGTCCCTTCTCCCTTACTCCTCCATTCCCTCACTCCCTTTTTGATGGACAAAAAGAACACCTTCATCGGCGTCACGCTGATCGCTCTCGCCTTCGTCAGCCTCTACGTTGGCCAGCGTTTCGGGCCCAAGCCCTCGCTCGCGCCCGCTCCGTCGGCCATCGCTCCCGCTGACAACACCGCCGCCTCCCCGTCCGGCACCTCGCCGGCGGAGCCGTCCTCGCAACCGGCCGCGGCGAACGCCGTCACCGCGCCCACGACCGAGTTCGCCGCCGTCGCCGACGACCGCAAACACGCCTCGATCACCACGCTGGAAAACGCCTACATCATCGCCCACTTCACCAATCTCGGCGGCGCCGTGCAGGACGTCGCCCTGAAGAAGTTCCCCGCCAAGCTCGGCGGGGTTGAGCCGGTCGTGTTCAACGGCCTGCACGCCGACCCGATGCTCGCGTTCACCGACTTCACCGGACTCGACCGCCGCACGGAGTTCAAGCTCGTCTCGCACACCGCGACCGAGGTGGTCTATCGCGCCACGATCTTCGATGGCCGCGTCGAGGTCACGCGCCGCTACCTGCTCGCGGCGCAGGCCGACAAAACGCGCGATCCCTACGAAATCCGCCACGAGACCACCTTCCGCAATCTCGGCGACCAGTCCGTGCCGCTCCCCCGCCTCTCGCTGAGCGTCGGCACGGCCGAGCCGATCAACGACAAGGACACCGGCATCCAGCTCACCGCCGGCTACTCCGTCGGCAAGAGCCAGACATTTTACCCGCGCGCGAAGCTCGAGGCGAGCAACGGCCTCTTCGGCCTCGGCGCGCACGGCGCCTCGCCGTTCATCACGACCGGCGGCCCGGTCGTGTGGGCCTCCGTCAGCAACCAGTTCTTCGCCTCGATCTTCACGCCCGACCAGCCCGGCGCCGGCCTCATGGTCCGCCGCGTCAAGCTTTTCACCGGGCTGCCCGAGACGGATCACAACGCCTACGGGCTCACCAGCACCGCGCAGTTCGACGTCGCTCCGCTCGCGGCCCACGGCACCTCGACGGTCGCCGGCGATCTCTATGTCGGCCCGAAGGAATACAAGCGCCTGGCGAACGCCGACATCTTCAAGCACGACCAGGACAAGGTCATGCAGTTCGGGTTCTTCAAATTCTTCAGCCAGATCCTCATCACGCTCATGACGTGGATCCACGGCTGGTTCGGCAGCGCCAAGTGGGCGTGGGGCTGGGCCATCATGCTCACCACGCTCACGCTGAAGACGATCTTCGTGCCGTTCACGCTCGCCGCCTCCCGCTCCGCGAAACGCATGCAGAAGATCCAGCCGGAGATGCAGGCCGTCCGCGAGAAATACAAGGACAACCCCCAGAAGCTCCAGCAGGCCACCATGGAGCTGTTCAAAAAGCACAAGGTGAATCCCATGGGCGGCTGTCTCCCGATGCTGATCACGCTGCCGTTTTTCTGGGGCTTTTTCGAAATGCTCCGCAGCGCCGCCGAGCTCCGCTTCCAGCCCTTCCTCTGGGCGACCGACCTGACCGCGCCCGACACCGTCGGCCATCTTTTCGGGCTGCCGGTCAACATCCTGCCCCTGCTCCTTGGCGCGATCATGGTCGTGCAGATGCGCCTGACGCCCACCCCCTCCGTCGACAACGCGCAGGCGAAGATGATGAAACTGATGCCCTATGGTTTCGCGCTGTTTTATTACCTGTGGCCCTGCTCGCTCTCCCTCTATTCGATGATCAACGGCCTCTTCACGATCGGCCAGCAGCTCGTGATCAACCGCATGAAGGATCCTGGCCCCGCCGGCCCCGGCACCGCCGCCGCCGAGGTCGCCTCGGCCTTCAGCCGCACCCGCCCCGTCAAGAACGTCACGCCCAAAAAGAAATAGGCGAGAGGCTAAAGGCCGGAGGCCAGAGGCTGGATCAACCTGCGCCCTGCTCCTCTCGCCCCTGGCCCCTCGCTTCTCGCCCCACCCATGGCCGGCCATCACAAGTGGTCCAAAGTTAAGCGCCTCAAGGCCGTCACCGACGCGCGCAAGGGCAAGGTCTTCTCCCGCCTCTCGCGCGACATCACCCTCGCCGCCAAATCCGGCGGCGGCGACCCCGCCGGCAACGCCCGCCTCCGCACGCTGCTCCTCAAGGCCCGCGACGCCAACATGCCCGCCGACAACGTCGATCGCGCGATCAAGAAGGGCACCGGCGAGCTGCCCGGCGTCGTGTTCGAGGAAATCACCTACGAGGGCTACGGCCCCGGCGGCGTCGCCTTCATCGTCAAGGTCACGACCGACAACAAGCAGCGCGCCGCGCAGGATGTCCGCTCCGCCTTCGCCCGCTCGGGCGGCAACCTCGCGACCACCGGCGCCGTGTCGTTCCAGTTTCTCCATTCCGGCCAGTTCCTCATCCCGCAGGAACAGATCGACGAGGACACGCTCATGGAGGTCGCGCTCGACGCCGGCGCCGACGACGTGATCGCGAGCGAACAAGGCTACGAAGTCCGCTGCCCCGTGCACTCCTTCGACAAGGTCGCGCAAGCGCTCGAGCAAAAAGGCCTGAAGCCCGACAGCGCCGAGATCGCCTACATCCCGACCACGCCGGTCGTGATCACCGATGTCTCGCTCGCGCAGTCCGTGCTCAAGCTCCACGACGCGCTCGAGGAGCTCGACGACGTCCAGAATGTTTTCGCGAACGACGAGATCGACGAATCCATCGCCGCCGCCGCGCAGGCCTGAGCCGCTCCGATCGATGGGCGCGGGGTGCCCCCACCCCGCGCCCGCCAGCCGTCCGCCGTAGCGACGAGCGCCAGCAAGTCGACGGGAACCTCCTTCGCCCCGCCGCCACCTCACCCACACCCGCCCACCTTTCGGTCCGTCACAATCGCCCTTCGCTTGTCCGCCGCGCGCGCCCGCCGCATGTTCGCCTCATGCCCTCGCTGCCCACGATCGCCGAACTCGAAGCGCTGGCGCCGACCATCGATGCCTGGGTTCCCCCCACGCCGCAGTTCTCCTGGCCGCTGCTCAACGCGCGCGCCGGTTGCGAGCTCTGGGTGAAACACGAGAACCACACCGCGATCGGTTCGTTCAAGATCCGCGGCGCGTTCGCCTACCTCGGCCGGCTCCGCACCCGCGAACCGGACCTCCGCGGCGTCTGCGCCGCCACGCGCGGCAACTTCGGCCAGGCCGTCGCCCTCGCCGCCGGGCGCCTCGGCCTGCCAGCGACCATCGTCGTCCCGCGCGGCAACAGCGCGGAGAAAAACCGCGCGATGCGCGCGCTCGGCGCCGAGCTGATCGAGCACGGCGCTGATTTCCAGGCCGCGCTCGACCACGGCCAGCAACTCGCGCGCACCCGCGGCCTGCACTGGATGCCGTCGTTTCATCCCGACCTCGTCGCCGGCAACGCCGTGTCCGCCCTCGCCTTCCTGCGCTCCGCTCCGCCGCTCGATTTCGTGTTCGTTCCGATCGGCCTCGGCTCGGGCGTCTGCGCGATGATGGCCGCCCGCGACGCGCTCGGGCTCGCCACCAAAATCGTCGGGGTCTGCGCCGAGCGCGCCCCGGCCTATCAGCTCTCGTTCGCCGCCCGCTCGCTCATCGCGCACCCGGTCTCGACGCGCATCGCCGACGGCCTCGCCTGCTCGACGCCCTCCGCCGAGGCGCTCGACCACATCTGGCGCGGCGTCGACCGCGTCGAAGCCCTGACCGACGACGAAATCGAATCCGCCATGCGCGCCGGTTTTTCCGATACGCACAACGTCGCCGAAGGCGCCGCCGCCGCCGCGCTCGCCGCCATTCTCCGCAACCGTGAGCTCGTCGCCGGCAAACGCGTCGGCGTCGTCCTCACCGGCGGCAACGTCGACGCCGCCGTCCTCGCCCGCGTGCTCGCCGCAGGTTGAGCCGGCCCGGCCGGCGCGCCGGTCCACCATCGGCGCGACCCGCGATGAAACGCCCCGGGGAATTGTAATGGTCCGCATTTCCTGCGTCCGTTACCCTCCGCCCGTCATGAGCACACAAATCTCGAGCGCGCAGCGCGCTGGTCGCGGCTTGAAAGCCGCCGTGAAAGCCTTCGGCCGGACTCCCGTTCACTTCGCCGCCGCGGGAACCCAAATCGTCTGTTCCCATTGCGGCGGCATCGAATTCGACTGCCGCGAAATCCTCCTCAACACCCGCGGCGCCACCTTCATGAACCTCGACTGGCTCAACCACGGCGCCACCGCGCTGACCTGCAAAAAGTGCAGCCGCATCGAGTGGTTCAACGAAACGCCCGACCTGCTGGACTGATTCCGGCGCTCCCTCCGGCCGCTCATTCGAATCCGCGCCCGTCGGCCGATCCGTGTTGATGTCCGCGGCTGCCCGGCTTCCAGGCGGAACCCCGCCGTGCCAGCTTGCGGCCATGCTCCATCTCGCCTTTCCTCGCGGCCACGATGGGCAAGCTTTATGACCGGCTGACTCCCGAGCTGCGCGCGTGGCTCGCTGGGCAAAGGCTCTTTTTCGTCGCCACTGCGCCGCTCGACTCCCGCGGCCATGTGAACTGCTCGCCGAAGGGCGGCGACACGTTTCGTGCGCTCGGCGATCGCGAAGTGGCCTTTGTCGACCTCACGGGCAGCGGCATCGAAACGGTTTCGCATCTCCAGGAAAACGGGCGGATCGTCCTCATGTTTTGCGCGTTCGACGGCGCGCCCAAAATCGTCCGGCTCCACGGCCGCGGCGAGGTGCTTTATCCCGCGCAGCCCGATTTCGCCCGGGTCAGCGCGGCGTTTCCCGCCCTGCCCGGCACACGCGCGATCATTCGCGTGACAGTCGACCGCATCTCCGATTCCTGCGGCTTCGGCGTTCCGCACATGGATTTTGTCGAGGCGCGCGACACGCTCGCGCGCTGGACGGAAAAACAGGGCGACGCCGGCCTCGCCGACTATCGTCAAAGGAAAAACCGCCTCAGCATCGACGGGCTCCCCGGCTACGCCAGTCCGCCGGCCGGCAACCCGCGCGCGCACTCGGCCTGATTCTTTCATCCATGCCGCAACTCGAATCACCGTCCTCCCGCCCGGCCTTGTTCGAAGCCGCGCCGGCGCCCAAACGTCGCGACGGCTTTCGCCGCCTGCTCGCCGCCCTGCGCAATTCCTGGGCCGGCCTCCGCCACGCCGCCCGGCACGAGACGGCGATCCGGCAGGAATTGATCGCGCTCGCCATCCTCGCGCCGGCGTCGGCCTTTTTGCCCGTCCGCAAACTCGAGCACCTGATCCTGGTCCTGGCGATGCTGCTCGTTTTGCTGGTCGAGTTCCTGAACTCCGCGATCGAGTCGACGGTCGACCGGATTTCGCTGGAGCACCATCCCCTCGCCGGCCGCGCCAAGGACCTCGGCAGCGCCGCCGTCCTGATCGCACTCCTGATGTGCGGCCTCGCCTGGCTGGTGATCGCCGGGCCGCTCGTGCTGTGGTTATTCAAGAAGTGACCGCAGGAGGCTTCCGGTGAACAGGAAAACGCCGATCATTATCGGAACTGCATTCTCGGGTCTGCTGCTCGCCCTCTATTGCCTCCACCGGCTGCAGCGCGTTTCGGTCGTCGTGGAATCAGTGTCGATCGAAACGGGCAAGGCCGCGGTCAAGGTTCACGGCCAAAATCTCACGAACCGCCCGATCGAATTCAGCTACGTCATCGATCTTTTTGCTCTTCCTCCAAGAAGCAATCGCTACACGTGGGGCGGCGTGAAACCGATCGAGGCGTATCCTCACGCACCAGTCGCAATTGGACCCAATGGGCAGCGTGATGAGATCGTGCGTTTCGAAGCACCGAAGGGCATTAAGACGGCAGACGCCATTGCCACCGACATCGTGTGGCATGAAACGCCGGCCGATCGGCTATAGCAGTTCTTCTCTCTCAACGTCTTTGCTCAACAGCCGGGTGCGGCCTCCTTCGGCACCGCCGGCGGTTCTATCCTTACAGCCCATACGCCACGAGCGTGTCGTGGCCCTTGAAGAAGAACAGCCGGCCAACAACATCGTCGACCTGGTAGTCCGGCTCCTTCGTGCCGAGCACGAATTTCTTCTCCTCCTCGCCGTTCGCGAGATTGATCCCGACGAGGCCGACGCCCTTGTCGTGCCCGTCTTCGACGTGCGTGAGCATGAACGTGTACGCCTCGCCATCCTTCGTCGCCGACTTCCGCTTGCCCGCCTCCTTGTTGTAGCCGTCGAGCGACGAGTGCACGAGGTTGACGCCGTTGTCGTAGCCCGCGCTGCCGTAGCCGCCCTGCATCGCCATGCCGTTGCCGGCGAGTCCCGCGGCCGCCGTCACCGCAAACAGCGCGGCCATGCCGAAGGCGTCGCTCGGCGCCGGGCAATACTGCGCCCATGCGATCTTCCGCGCGGCCGGGTCGAAGCTCAGCAGGTGCTGCTTGCCCTCGACCACGATGTGCGCGCCGCGGCGGAGGATCGCCACCGGCACGTCGAGCCGCGCCTTGTTCTGCGCGATCGCTGCCTTGCCCAGCCCGCGCAATCCGCCGAGCAGCCCGAGCCCAAGCTGCGCAACCTCGCCGCCACCCAGCTTGCGCTTGAACTCGATCGGATCGGCGAACGCCTCGGCGGGCTTCGCCCCGGCGGTGTCGATGCCATAGAGGTTGGCGGCGTCGGCGAAGACCACGACGTGATTCTCCGGCAGCGCCATCAGGTTCGTCAGCCCTTCCTTCGCCTTGTCGAAATGATAGATCGCCTCGCCGCTCACCGGGTCGAGCGCAACGATGCCGAGCGGTTCGGCGAGCACGACGTTCCGCCCCGTCGAGAAATTTCCGCCGTAGCGCGCGAACAGTTTTCCGTCGACCAGCTCGAGCTGCGAAACGAGCGCGTTGTTGCGCGCCTTGAGCAGTCCGGCGTAGCTGGAGATGCGCTCGCTGTTCCAGAGCACCTTGCCGGTCGCCTTCTCGAGCGCGTAAACGCTGCCGCCGGCGGAGCCGTAGATGCGATCCGGCGTCACCCGCAGCGGCGCGTGCGCGAGCTTCAGCTCGGAGCCGCCCTTGATCATCTCCGCCGCCCACCGCACGGCGCCGGTGTTCAGGTCGACGCACGCGCAGCCGAGGTACGGCAGGTAGATGTTGTCGCCGTCCACGACCGGATCGTGATAGCCCGACAGGTCGAGCGTCGGCATGAACTTGCCGGAGTTGTCCGCCAGGTGCAGGCGGATCGCGCCGGGCTTGGCGAACTTCATTGCCCACTTTTGCGCGCCGTCGCCGATGCTGTAGGCGTAGATCCAGGTGCCGGCATCCTTCCCGGTCGGGCCGCTGCTGTTGAGGAGGACCAGCACGAGGTCCTTCGTGAGCACCGGGACGGCGCCAAGGAACTCGCCCGGCATCGGTGGCGTCTGCCACAACGTTTTCCCGGTCAAATAATCGATCTCGTAAATCGTCACCTTCGCCAGCCCCGCAAATCCGTCGGAGGTGTGGCAGACGAGGAAGGGCGTGCCCGGAATCTCGCGCGCGTTGAATGGCGAGGTTTTCTTGAACTCGCCGCGCGTCCACAGCGCGCTGCCGCTGGCGGGATCGTAGGCGAGGATCGCGTCGTTCGTGCCGACGAGCAGCGTGCCGAGGTCGGTCAACACATGCCACTTCGCGTCGCCGGGCAGCCGGGCGGACCAGAGCTGTCGGGCGGAACCATGGGCGAGCGGGGCGGCGCAGATCGCCGCGACGAGAACGCCGGCGAACCAGCAAGAGCGGGAGCTTTTCATCGGGGAAGGGTTGAAGCTGGAGCCGGTGTGCTAGACCCGCGCCCTTGCGCAGCAAGCACACACCGCGACCGCCGCATACGCATTCATGCGTAGCCTCCTCCAATGGTCCCCATATCAAAGTGTCACGTATTACGTGACACTTTCCCGCGAAGCTGTAGTTGTTTCGTTCACTTTCGGTGCGGGGCCCGGGCAAACATCCCCCGTGGCAAGCCGCGGCGCATTTGAGCCAAACGCTCCCCTCTGTTGATCAAAGCGCATTTGGCCTTCGTAGCGGCGAGCGCCAGGAGCCATGGTCGTCGGCTTGCTGGCACTCGCCGCTGCACTCGCCAGGCCGAAGCAAGCTGCGAGGCGCCGGACCCAAAGCGGGCGAACACGGCGTCTAAAGTGTCACGTAATACATGACACTTGTCGGGACGGCCTCAGCGCGGTGGGCGGCGGCGGCGCATTTTACGCCATTGCGCCGCGCCGCGCCGGCCACCTGACTCCCCACCATGCGCAAAATTCCCCTCTGCGGCGCCGCGTTGCTCGCAACCGCCCTGTTCGTCACCTGCGCCGCCGCGCGCACGCTCGTGCATTGTGGCACGCTCATCGACGGCATCGCCGATGCCCCGAAAAAGGAAATGACGGTCGTGATCGATGGCGAACGCATCGTCGCCGTCGAGTCCGGCTACGCCGCCGCCGGCCCCAACGACCACGTCGTCAACCTCACGCACGCCACGGTCACGCCCGGCTGGATCGACTGCCATGTGCACCTCGACGGCCAGCTCGACCCGAAGGCGTTCACCGAAATTTTCTTTCTCAACCCCGGCGACTACGCCCTGCGCGCCGCCTACTACGCGAAGAAGACGCTGCTCGCCGGCTTCACGACGGTGCGCAACGTCGGCGACACCGCCAACTCCACCATCGCGTTGAAAAAGGCGATCGCCGCCGGCTGGGTCATCGGCCCGCGCATCTTCACCGCCGGCGGCCCGATCGGCACCACCGGCGGCCACGCCGATCCGACCGACGGTTACAGCGACGAAGTCAGGCAGAAGCTGACTTCCGAAAACGTCATCGACGGCCCCGATGCCGCGCGCCGCGCCGTGCGCCAGCACTACAAGGAAGGCGCCGACCTCATCAAAATCATGGCTTCCGCCGGCGTGCTCAGCATCGAGAAGAGCGCCGACAATCCGCAGATGGACATGGACGAGCTGAAGGCCATCGTCACCACCGCGCACGAATACGGGCTGAAGGTCGCCGTGCACGCGCATGGTGCGGAGGCCATCCGTCGCGCGGTGATCGCCGGCGTCGATTCGATCGAGCACGGGACTTATTTGAACGACGAGGACATCGCGCTCATGAAGGAGCACGGCACGTATCTCGTGCCGACGCTCAGCGCCGGCCGCTTCGTGATGGAAAAGGCGAAGGTGCCCGGCTTCCTGCCACCGCTCGTCGTGCCGAAGGCCCTCACGGTCGGCGCGCTGATGAGCAAAACGTTTCGCCACGCCTACGAATCCGGCGTGAAAATCGCCTTCGGCACCGACCAGGGTGTCGCGCCGCACGGCGAGAACGCGAAGGAATTCATCTACATGGTCGAGGCCGGCATGCCGCCGATGGCCGCGCTCAAGGCCGGCACGATCGAAGCGGCGAAATTGATCGGCGACGAAAAGGACCTCGGCTCCGTCGAGGCCGGAAAATACGCCGACCTCGTCGCCGTCGCCGGCGATCCGATCGCCGACATCCAGCTCGTGACCAAGCCCGTCTTCGTGATGAAGGCCGGCACCATCTACAAGGAGTAGGGCGCGGCTTCAGGCCGCCCCTGCGAAAGTTGCGCGCTTCGGAGGCGGGCTTCAGCCCGCCCTACCTCGTTGACGCCGCTCGCGCTCGCTGTTTCGTTCTCGCGCATGTTCACGATCATCGGCGGTGACGGCAAGGAGTACGGGCCGGCGACGGCCGAGCAGATTCGCGCGTGGATCACGGCCGGCCGCGCCAATCTCGACACGAAGGCCAAGGCGATCGGCAGCGACGAATGGCGCCGGCTCGGCGACTATCTCGAGTTTGCGCCCGCCGAGGCCACCCCGCCGCCGCTCGCGCCGACGTATGCGCCGGCCGTCGTGGCGGCCGGCCCCGCGCCCGCCAGCCGCGGGATGCGGCTGCTGGCGGCGCTCATCGACGGCGTGCTCGAGTGGATTTGCTGGCTGCCGGCGACGATGGCGACGATGCGGATGTTTGCCGAACAAATCCAGGCGGGCCACCAGCCATCGTTCACCTCGATGATGGAGGTGGCGGGGACGTCGTTCGAGCGGGCCGTGCCGTGGCTGGCCGTGCTGGCGATCTTGCAGTGCGCGTTGATCGGCACGCGGGGACAATCGGTCGGCAAGCTGCTCTGCGGCTTGCGCATCGTTCGCAACCGCGACGCCGCGTCCGCCGGGTTCCTGCATGGCGTACTGCTGCGGAGCGTCGTGCCGACCGTCATCGACTACATTCCCCTGCTCGGAAAACTTTTCTGGATCGTCGATTCGTGTTTCATCTTCGGCGAGGAGAAGCGCTGCGTCCACGACTACATCGGCGACACGAAGGTCGTGAAGGCGTAAGCAGCGCCGGCGTCCCGCCTGCTTCGGCCGGATGGCAGGCGGGACGCCTGCGCTACGCCTTCTTCCGCACCAGCGCGTCGAGCGAGAGCCTGCCCGGGCCAAACGCGAACACGATCAGCGCCGCGTAGAGAAAAAGGAACGGATCGGCGGCGGTGAACTTGTCGGGGTGGCTGATGATCGAGAACAGCGCTTCGCGGTCCGCCGTCCAGTAGGCGACGAGCAGCATGACGATCAGCACCGGGGAAACAAAACGCGCAAACAAGCCCAGCAGCAGCAGCGTGCCGCCCACGCATTCCGTGCTGCCGATCAGGATCGCATTGGCATGCGGCGCCGGCAGGCCGAGCGAGGCGAAGAAATTCGTGACGCGGTCCAGGTGCGTGAGCTTGCCCCAGCCGGTCTGAATGAACGACCAGCCCCACCACAGGCGGATGAGGAACAGCAGCGGCGACTGCAGCCAGCCACCCAGCTTGGCGAGCAACGTTTCGAGCGAGTTGAGGGAGGAGGCGAGGTTCATGGGCAAGGGAGGGTTTGAATTATTTTTGTCCTTCTGAGCGCGGCGCAGAATCCACCGGGGCGTTCGCTTGCGGTCATCGTTCCGGATTCCTCGCTTCGCTCAGAGCCATCGGAGACCCGCTAGGACCTTCGGCAAAACCAGCCGAGTTCCATCCAGGTCGCGAACCAGTCGCGCGCCTGCGCGGGCTTCAGCTTGCGGCCACCCGCGGCGATCGCGCGGCTCAGCGGCGCGCCCTCGCGCAACGCGCCGAGGATTTTGAACGCCGCCGGTTCGAGCCGCTTGTAGTAGAGCCGGCCGTCGAGCCGGTGGACCGCAACGTAAACGCGCTCGCGATGCGGTCGCGCAATTCGCTTCACGCGTGCCACGCGGTGCGTCGAGGTCGTGGCGTTGCTCGCTTCCGCACGCAGTGCGTCGCGGTGCTTGATCGCGATCACGTAGTCGTCGACGGGATGGTTCAACGCGAGCAGCGAGATGTAGGGCTGGAGCCCGAGCCGCAGCCGCGATGGCGGCGTGCCGGCGAAATCCTCGGGCGCGACGACCGGCCGGCCCGGTTCATCGAAGGCCACGGTCTGCGCCCATTCGAAGCGCGCGATGTCGATCGCGAGCGCCGTGTGCGGCGCGGTCCACTTCGGTTCGCGGCGGATGAATTGCTCGAGCCGCGCGCAAAGATTGCGCAACGTGAACGAGGACGAGGGAAATTTCGTGAGATAGGCTTCGGCCAGGCGCGTGAGCTTGCGATCGCCAATCGCGGCGCGCAGCGCGGGATTGTCGTCGTAGAAGCAGTCGAGCAGCCGGAACCAGTACATCCGGTTGTAGATCTGCAGGCGTTCGAGCGACGTGAGCCGGTCGTTGGGCTTGATGAATTCCGCCGCGAGCTCCGCCGTCGGCCGGCCGTCGGTCCATTTTTCCTGCGTGCGGTCGCCAGGCGCGAGCGGACGAATGATCGCGTCCTTCAGCGTGCGCTGGAAGGCGAGCAGGTGGCGCGGCGTGTCCGCGCGCGCGGCGGCGGAAAGCTTCATGCGGTGGTGGCGACCGGAACGGTCGCCCTCTTCCGGGCGTGGCGGTCGGGACGACCGCCGCGGCCCGCCGCTTTTGCTCCGTCGATAAACTCGTTCGCCTTGAGTGCTTCGTCATGCACCTCCCGGAAAGATGGAATCTTGTCGTCCCATTCGAGCAGCGTCGCCGTTACGCCGCAGAGCTTCGTCGCGTGCGCGTAGAGTTTCCACACGGGGTCGAGCACCGGGTGATCGTGCGTGTCCAGGATGTATTTCTCGAACTTCGTGTGCCCCGCGATGTGCATCTGGCCGACGCGATGGTGCGGGACGTTGTTCACGTAGTCGTAGGGATTGAAATCGTGGTTCTTCGACGAAACGTAAATGTTGTTCACGTCGAGCAGGATTCCGCAGTCGGCCAGTTCGACGACCTCGGTGAGAAATTCCCACTCCGTCATCTCGCTGGCGTGAAACTCGGCGTAGCTGGAGACGTTCTCGACGCAGATCGGCACTTCGACGAAGTCGCGCACCATCCTGATTTTTTCCGCCGTGCGCTTCGCCGCGGCAAACGTGTACGGCATCGGCAGCAGGTCGTGCGTGTAGGTGCCGTCGACGCTGCCCCAGCACAGATGGTCGGAAAGCCACGGCGTCTTCGTGCGCTTCACGAGTGCCTTCAGTTTCCTCAGGTGCGCGCGGTCGGGCTTGTCGGCTGAGCCGAAATACATCGAGACGCCGTGCTGCACCACGCGGTATTGCTCGAGAATCTGGTCGAGCACCTCGAGCGGCCGGCCGCCGCCGACCATGAAGTTCTCCGAGATGATCTCGAACCAGTCGACGACGGGTTTCTTTTCCAGGATATGCCGGTAGTGCGGCACGCGCAGGCCGATGCCGATGCCGTAGTCGGTGTGGTTGTTGAAGGCGTTTGCGGGCATGAGTTCCAAGCCGTCCTGGTGAGCGCAGCGAAGAATCCGGTGGGCTTCGTCGCCGACGAGCTCTGCGATTGTCCCGGATGGACTCCTCGCTTCGCGCGGAATCGACGAACCGGGTCTCAAAAAAAAGCAAAACGCGGCCGGCGCCCTGCGCCAGCCGCGTTCGCGCGGAAAACGTCAGGTGTCCTTCTTGCCGTCCTTCGAATCGTCCTGGGTGCCGCAGCCACCCTTGCCCTTGCAGGAATTCTTGCCCTTGCAGCCATTGTCGCCGGCCGAGCAGCCGCCCTGGCCCTTGCAGGAGTTCTGCCCCTTGCAGGAATGCTTGCCGCTGGAGTCGCTCTTCTGGTCGTCCTTGGCGACGAGGACCTTGCCGGCTTTGGCGTTGGCGTGATGCGTTGCCCCGAAGGACTTGGAAGCGAGCGAGCCGGCATAAAGACCGGAAATCGCCGCCGTGGTGATGATCAGACGTGTGGATCGGTTCATGTGGACTGGTTATGTTTTGGGTTGGGTGGCCGGCAGCGTGAGGCGGCCTGCCCCGCGACACCGACCAATGTGTGGGTCAGAGGAACTGACGGCGCCGTTATTCCCGCAACCACCAGATTTTGGCAATCGCAATGCGATGAACCGCCTCGTCTCGCCCGGAAACATCGTGGGTTTTCATTCCGGGCTGAGCGAAGTTCAGCCCTCGACGGACCGCGGGCACGAGGCGCCCCGCTACACGATGCGATCCGCCATCTCCGCCCCGCGCTCGAACGCCGCCAGGTTTTTCAGGAAATGCTCCACCAGCGCTTCGTCCTGATCATGCCGGCCGCCGGCCGTGTGCGGCGTGATGAAGCAGTTCGGCGCGCTCCACAGCGGGTGCTCCGGCGGCAGCGGCTCCGGCTCGGTCACGTCGAGATAGGCCGCACCCAGCCGGCCGGACTGCAACGCCTCGATCAACGCCGGCTGGTCCACCGTCGTGCCCCGGCCGACGTTGTAGAAGCGCGCGCCGGGCTTGCAGCAGGCGAGCCGGCGGGCGTTCACGAAATTCCGCGTGGCCTCGTTCTCCGGGAGAATGTTGACCACGTGGTCCGCCCCGGCGAGCGCCGCGCTCACCGCCTCCGGCGGGATCACGCGCACGGCGCGCTCGCTGCGCGCCTGCCGGCGAACCGCCAACAACGTCACGCCGAACGGCGCCAGCAAATCCGCCAGCCGCCGTCCGATCGCGCCGAAACCGAGCAGCAAAACCGTCTGCCCCGTGAGCAGCCGCGACGCCGCGCGGCGCTCGAAATAAGGCCACGGCCGGCCGCCCCCCTGATCGCGCAGCGATTGCGGAAGCTGGCGCCCGAGCGCGAGCATCATCGCGAGCACGTGCTGGGCGCACGGATCGGCGAACACGCCGGAGGACGTCGTCAGCGCCGCGCCCCGCGCACGCAGCGTCTCCTTCACCTCCTCGCGATCGTAGCGCGAGTAGCCCGCCGTCGTGAGCGCGATCCAGCGCAGGCGCCGGTGATCGAGGCAATCCTCGACGGCCGGCTGGCCGAACGCCAGGTCCGCTTCCGCCAGCGCGCGGTCGCGCTCGCCGCCGACCAGCCCCGACGCATTGGCGGCGGCCGCAAAAACGAGCCGGTGCCCGCGGAGGCCGTCATTCAGCCGGCGCGCCGCGGCCTCGCTGAATTTCGTGTTGGTCCAGATCGTGTATTCCATCGCGCCGTCGTTGACCGCCGGAGGCGCTCAGGGATTCCTCGCCCGTTCGACCATGACGACGTGCGATTGGTTCACGTTGCCCAGCGTGATCGGATGCCCGGTGATGGTCACGTAGCGCAACTGGCCGCCGACCGAGATGCGTGCCTCGACCTCGACGGAGCCGCGCAGCGTCGCATCGTCCGCGCGATACTCGATCCGGAACGGCACGGGAAACTCCACCGGGCCCTTGATCGTTTGCTCGCCGAGTTCCTCGCCGCGCCCGAACCCGCGGCCGAGGTCGAGCACGCGCACCAGCACCTCGGTTTCCGCCGGCAGTGCCGTGCCCGCACCCGCATCGACCGCCGAGATGACGCCGTTCAACACCCGATCCTCCCCGTTGGTGACGGTCGTGTCCAGATGACCACAGCCGGAAAGGAACAGCGCGGCGGCAAACGCCAGGGGAACAAGCAAGCTGGTTTTCATGGGAAAGCTCGGCGCACGGTAATAACCGACGCCGCGATGTCAGCACTCAACTCACGCGCCCGCCCGATTCACTTCGGCCGGCGCAATGCGAACACCTCGCGCGTCAGCGCATAGTCCTCGCCGCCCATCCGGCCGACGAGATCGAGCTTCGCCGCATCCGGCCGGCCGTCGGCCCCGATGGCATCGTCGCGATAGTGCGCGACGAGGATGCGGCCGAACACCACGTTCGCGGCGAGCGGCCCCTCGCCGATCGTCACGATCCGGTCGAGCGCGCATTCGAAGGCCGCCGGCGCCGCCGCCACCCGCGGCGGCCGGATTTTTTCCGACGGCGCGGAGCCCACGCCGAATTTGTCGAACTCGCTTTCGCCGTAGGGCAGCGTCGCCGAGGTGGCGTTCATCACCTCCGCCTGCCCGCGCGACACGAGGTTCACGACGAATTCCGGCACCTCCTCGATGTTGCGCACCGTGTCCTTTTTGGTGCCGTCACGGCTGTTCACGGGCACGAACATCAGCGTCGGCGGGTTGGCGGTGACGCCCTGGAAAAAACTGAATGGCGCCAGATTGGTCCGCCCCGCCGCGGAGATCGTCGAAACCCACGCGATCGGCCGCGGCAGGATCGTGCGGATCATCCATTGATAGGCGTCGCGAGCGGGCAGGCTGGGAAAATCGAGGGTCATGACGAGGCCCAGCGTAGATCTCCCCCGGCCGGCTCACAAGTCGCGTTGCGCGCACGCCCCCCAAACCTCTTGCCATTCGCCGGCGGGAATGGAGTTGTAGCGGGATTGCAAAAACATTTGAGTCCCTGCGCGCGTCTTCCCCGCAATCCCCGCTTCAGCCGCCAATGAATGCACCGATAATCCGCGTGTTTGGCGCCACCGCTTTCCGCCCGTGGCCGGCGATGCCCGTTTTTCGCGCGTTCGCCGGCATGCCCGCCGGCGGTCAACGGGGCGCCGTTTCCCCCACCGCTTCCGCGTGAATCCAGCCCCCGACAAAGCCAGCCCGGCTTCTGTTTCGCCGCTGCGTCCCGCTCGTGGTGCGCCCGCCTACTGGACGATCGGTCTCGCGGTGCTGGTGATCGCGATGGTCGCGATCGCGATCTGCGCCGCGGCCTACGTGCGCGAAATCGAACAGCTCGAGCAGACCAACCGCGAACGGGAGGCGAGCCGCGTCCGGTTTCTCGCCTACCTTTTCCAGCACGACCTTCGCACCGTCGCGAGCGACCTGCGGATGCTCGCCCAAGGCGACGCCCTGCATGCTTATCTCGCGACCAGCGATCCCAGGGACCTGCGCCGCGCCGCCCGCCGCGCCGCCGACTTCAGCCGCGAACACGCGGACTACGACCGGATCCGGTTTCTCGATGCAAGCGGCCGCGAGGTCTTTCGCATCGATCAGGGCGGCCGCGTCGACCCGGAAAGCGAGCTGCGGGACAAAGCCGACCGCCCGTATTTCCAAGCCGCGAAAACGCTGCCGCCGGAAGGGATCTATCTTTCACCGTTCGACCTCGACGCCGAACAGGGCGCGATCGCGCGACCGTTGCACCCGGCGCTGCGGCTGGCGATGCCGGTGTTCGACGACGCCGGCCGCCAACGCGGCGTCTGCGTGATCAACTACGCCGGCGCGACCCTGCTCGAGCGGCTGCGGAAATTTGCGCCCGCCCTCAGCCGCCGGCTGCGCGTGCTCAACGCCGCCGGTTACTGGATCGTGGCCGCGCACCCCGACGACGAGTGGGGCTTTCTTTTCCCCGACCGTCGCGATCGCACGCTGGCGGCGGCGGACCCGGCGCTCTGGCGGCAGCTCCAGCTCGTGCCGGAGGGGCAGCTGCCGCACGCCGGCGGATTGTTCACGTGGTACCGGTTTGCCCCGGCGGCGGCGCTGGGCGAAGCGGGCGGCGGCGACCCGTTTCTGATCATGGGTTCGGAAATCTCGGCGGCGGAATGGTCCGCCGTGTTCGCGAGCCGCCGCGCCAATTTCATCTTGGTGCTGATCGTGTTCGGCGGGCTGGTGGCCGGCTCCCTGCTGTTGCTGCGGTCGCGGCGCCGCGTGCTCGAGGAGCGCGACCGCTATTTCGCGCTGTCGCGCGACATGCTCTGCGTCGCCGGCTTCGACGGCTATTTCAAGCGGCTCAATCCGGCCTGGCTCGCCACGCTCGGCTACGCCGAAGCGGACCTGCGCGCCCGGCCGTTCATCGATTTCGTGCACCCGGAGGATCGCGCGGCGACGACCGCGGAGGCTGCGAAACTCGCCGCCGGCGAGGACACCGTGGCGTTCGAAAACCGCTACCTCGCCAAGGACGGGAGCTATCACTGGCTGTCGTGGAACTCGCGCGCGCTCGCGGCGGAGCGGCTGATCTTCGGCTCCGCGCGCGACATCACCGATCGCAAGGCGGGCGAGGAAAAGGTGCAACAGCTGGCCCGCGATCTCCAGCTCCAGAATACGCGCCTTGAGCTCGCCAACCAGGAACTGGAGTCGTTTTCCTATTCCGTGTCGCACGACCTGCGCGCGCCGCTGCGCCATATCGACGGGTTCGCCAATCTCCTCGCGGACCACTCTGCCGCGACGCTCGACGACAAAGGGCGCCGTTATCTCGCCACGATTTCCGACTCGGCGCGCCGCATGGGCCGGCTCATCGACGACCTGCTCACCTTCTCGCGGATGGGCCGCGCCCGGATGGCATCGGGACTGATCGACCACGCGCGGCTGATCGCCGAGGTGATCCGCGAGGGCGGCTACGATCACGATCCGCGGATCGAGTGGCGGATCGCCCCGCTCCCGCCGGTGCAGGCCGATCCCGCGATGATGCGCGTGGTGTGGGTCAATCTCATCGACAATGCCGTCAAATACTCCGCGCGCGCCACGCCGCCGTGCATCGAGATCGGCCGCCTCGAGCCGGTGAACGGCACGACCGGCGAACAGGTCTTCTTCGTTCGCGACAATGGCGTTGGATTTGATATGCAGTATGCCGCCAACCTTTTCGGGGTGTTCCAACGCCTGCACTCGGATGCGGAATTCGAGGGCACCGGAATCGGGTTGGCCAACGTCCGCCGGATCATCACGCGCCACGGCGGGCGGGCCTGGGCTTCGGCCGCGGTCGGCAAAGGCGCCACCATCTTCTTTTCCCTTCCGGAACCCCCACCATCATGACCGCACGTCCAGTTCCACTCCACCACGTTCCTTCCCGTTTCCCCCGCCGCGCGCCGTGGCGCGTCACCGCCATGGCCGCGCTCGCGCTGGGCGCGGCGTCGCCCGCGCTCGCGCAAACCGACGCGACACCGGTCCAGCAACTGAAGAAACTGAGCCTCGAGGAACTCACGGACCTCGAGGTCACGTCGGTCTCCAAGTGGCCGCAAAAACTCCAGGAAGCCGCCTCCGCCATCCAGGTCATCACGGGCGACGACATCCAGCGCTCGGGCGCCTCGGAGTTGGTCGAGGCGCTGCGGCTGGCCGGCAACCTCGATATCGCGCAGGCCAACGCGCACGACTGGAAGGTCAGCGCCCGCGGCTTCAACACCGACTTGTCGAACAAGCTGCTGGTCCTCGTCGACGGCCGCACCGTCTACACGCCGCTGTACTCGGGAGTCTTCTGGGATGCGCAGGATTACCTGCTCGAGGACGTCGATCGCATCGAGGTCATCAGCGGTCCCGGCGGCACGCTCTGGGGCGCCAACGCCGTCAACGGCGTCATCAACGTCATCACCAAGAGCGCGAAGGACACCCAGGGCTCCTACCTCGACGCCGGCGGCGGCAACGAGCTGCAGAGTTTTTCCGCCGCGCGCTACGGCGGCACGCTCGCGCCCGGGGTTTATTTTCGCGTCTATGGAAAATACTTCGATCGCGACAGCACCGTGCTGACCAACGGCGCCGACGGCAACGATTCGTGGCACGAGAGTCGCGGGGGCTTCCGCCTCGATGCGGAAACCATCCCGGACACGACCCTCACGTTGCAGGGCGACATCTACGACGCCGACGAAAACGTCCCGACCGGTGGCCACGGCGACATCAGCGGCGGCAACATCCTCGGCCGCTGGGTCCGCTCGACGTCGGACGACGCCGGCATGAGCCTGCAGGTCTATTTCGATCGCACCCACCTCTCCTCGCCGAAGCCCGCGGTGGCCCAGGTCGGCGCCGGCACGCTGGAGGACGACCTCGACACCTACGACCTGGATTTCGAACACCACTTCCGCGGCAACGACCGCCACCGGCTCGTGTGGGGCCTCGGCTACCGGCTCACCCATGATGTCGCGCAGAACGCACCGAGCGTCGGTTTCATTCCCGAGCAGGTCGACCACTCGCTCTACAGCGCCTTCCTACAGGACGAAATCCAGCTGCACGAGGACCTTTTCTTCACGCTGGGCACGAAGCTCGAACACAACCACTACACCGGCTTCGAATGGGAGCCAAGCGCCCGGTTGCGCTGGAATTTCACCCCCACCCAGATGTTCTGGGCCGCGGTGTCGCGCGCGGTGCGGACGCCTTCGCGCGTCGATCGCGATCTGATCGAGCCCACGGGTTTCCCCGCGCCGTTTCCGCAAAACATCCTGATTGGCAGCGCCGATTTCGATTCGGAAACGGAGATCGCCTACGAGCTCGGCTATCGCTGGCAGTTTCCCGTGGGGGTGACGGGTTCGCTTTCCGTTTTCTACAACGACTACGACCACCTGCGCAGCATCACGCCCGGCCCGCCCGGCATTCCCTCGCTCGGGTTTCCGCTGGTTCTGCATAACAACCTCGAGGGCGAGTCGCACGGCGCCGAGCTCAGCGTGACCTGGCCGGTGCTCGACTGGTGGCGCATGCAGGGCGCGTATGACCTGCTCGAGGAACATCTCCACGTGAAACCCGGCCAGGTGGACTTCACCAACGCCCAGAACGAAACCGCCGATCCCGAAAACCAGGTTTCCCTGCGTTCCTCCATGGATCTGCCCGGCGCCATCTCGTTCGACACCACGCTCCGCTGGGTCGGCGCGCTGCCGACCAACAACGGCGCGACCCCCGGCACCGTGCCCGCCTATTGCGAGCTGGACGTCCGGCTCGGCTGGCATCCCACCCCGCAACTCGAACTCTCCCTCGTCGGCCAGAACCTTCTGCACGACCATCACCAGGAATACGGCTTCCCGAGCGCGACAACGGCGCAAATCGAGCGCAGCATCTACGGCCGGGCCGTCCTCCGCTGGTAGCCACCACCTCCACCCTCATGTCCTATCTCCGTCCCATCCTCCTCGCCGAGGACAACCCGAACGACGTCGAACTCGTTCTCGCCGCGTTCCGCCAGGCCAATCTCGCCAACGAAGTCCTCGTCGCGCGCGACGGCGCCGAAGCGCTCGATTTCCTGCACGGCCAGGGTGTCTATGCCGGCCAGGCCGCGCCGGCCCCTTCCGTCGTCCTGCTCGATCTCAAGATGCCTCGCGTCGACGGCCGCGAGGTGCTCCGCCAGATCCGCGCGGATCCGAAGCTGCGCCACCTCCCCGTCGTCATGCTGACTTCGTCCAAGGAGGAAATCGATTTGGCCGATTGCTACCGGCTCGGCGCCAACGCCTACGTCGTGAAACCCGTGAGCTTCGACGAGTTCATCAACGCCGTCCGCAACGTCGGCTGTTTTTGGGCGGTGCTCAACGAGCCGCCGCCCGCCGTCGCTGTCTGAACAGGCGGGCCCGCCACGTCGCCGTCGCCGGTGCGTCATCCCTGGGACACCCACCACCCCGGAACCCGCAATTTTCCACTGCCGAATGAAGATCCTCCATCTCGAGGATAATCCTGGCGATGCCCTGCTCGTCCGCGAGCTCCTGCAGGGCGAGTGGCCCGATTGCGTCATCACCCTCGTGTCGGACGGGCCCGGTTATCGCGCCGAGCTCGCGCGCGGCGGCTATGACCTGATCCTGTCGGACTTTTCGCTCGTCGGCTTCGATGGCGGCGAAGCCCTCCGGCTCGCGCACGCCGCCAGCCCGCAGACGCCCTTTATTTTTCTCTCGGGCAACATCGGCGAGGAGCGCGCGATCGAGGCCGTCCGCGCCGGCGCCGTCGACTACGTGCTCAAGGACCGGATCAAGCGCCTGATCACCGCCATCCGGCGCGCGCTGCAGGAAAGCGGCGAGCGCACGCGGATCAGCGCCGTCGAAGCCGATCGCGCACGCCTTTCGGCGATTCTCGAAAATACGCCGGACTTCGTCGGGATTTCCACGCCCGAAGGAAAGGTCTTCTACCTCAACCACGCCGCGCGCCGCCTGCTTGGCCTCGGCAATGGTCCGCTCCCGGAAACATTCACCGTCGCCGACTACCGCCCGCCCGAATTCGCCGCCGCCGCCCGCGAACACCTCGCCCTCGCCGTCCGCGACGGCAGTTGGTCCGGCGAAAGCATCCTGCGCGACCGCGCCGGCCGCCGCATCCCCGTTTCCCAGGTCATCCTCGCGCACCGCGACGCGGCGGGTGTCGTCGATCACGTCTCGACCGTCATGCGCGACCTCACCCCGCGCAAGCAGACCGAGGCGCTCGTCAACGGCCAGAACCAAATCCTCGAGATGCTGGCCGGGGGCGAGCCGCTCGGCGACACGCTCGACGCGCTCCTCAACTTCCTCGAAACCCAGGGCGGCGACATTCTCTGCTCCGTGCTCCGGCTCGAGGACGACGGCCGCCGCCTCCGCCACGCGTCGGCCCCGCACCTTCCCTCCGTGTATGCCCAGGCGGTGGACGGGCTCGAGATCGGCCCGACCGCCGGTTCGTGCGGCACCGCCGCCTGGCGCCGCGCCCCGGTCATGGTCGCGGACATCACGACCGATCCGCTCTGGAACAACTACCGCGACCTCGCGTTGCCGCACGGCCTGCTGGCCTGCTGGTCCACGCCGATCTTCGACGTGAATCACCACCTGCTCGGCACGCTCGCCGTTTACCGCCGCGTCACCGGCGATCCCGAGGAGCATCACCGCCAGTTGATCGACATCGGCACGCACATCGCAGCCATCTGCCTCAGCCGCACCGAAACCGAGCGGAAACTTCGCGACCAGGCCGAAATCCTCAACAAGGCCAGCGACGCCATCATCGTCACCGACCTCGCCGGCCGCGTGACCTTCTGGAACCAAAGCGCCGAGCGCACGTTCGGCTGGGACGCCACCGAGGCCATCGGCCGCGACAAGTTCGAGCTTTTCCCCTCCTCCGCCAGCGAGCTCGAAATCGCGCGCCAGGCCGCCGACGCCTCGCAGGAATGGCGCGGCGAGCTCCGCCTGCAGAACCGCGAGGGCAAGCCGTTGATCATGGACAGCCGGATCACCCTGCTCCGCGACGAACAGGGCCGCTCCATCGGCCGGCTCATGATCGCCACCGACGTCACCGCGCGAAAGGGCATGGAGGAGCAGTTCTTCCGGGCCCAGCGCCTCGAAAGCATCGGCATGCTCGCCGCCGGCATCGCGCACGATCTCAACAACATTCTCGCGCCCATTCTCCTCGCCGCGCCGATGCTCCGCGACCGCGTGACCGATCCGGGCGACCTGCAGATGCTCGGGACCCTCGAGAAGAGCGCCGAGCGCGGCGCCGCGCTGATCCGCCAGATCCTCGGCTTCGCGCACGGCGCCGGCGGCGATCACCGCACCGTGCAGGTCAAGCACATCGTCCGCGACGTCGCCGCGTTCATCCGCGAAACGTTTCCCAAGTCGATCGATTTCCGCGAGCAGATCCCGAACGACCTCTGGACCGTCAAGGCCAACCCCACGCAGCTTCACCAGGTCCTCCTGAACCTCTGCGTCAACGCGCGCGATGCGATGATGCCCGGCGGCGGCACGCTCAGCCTCCGCGCCGAGAACCGCGTGCTCGACGAATTCAGCGCCAGCCACATCGAGGGCGCGCGGCCCGGTCCCTTCGTGCTGCTCACCGTGCGCGACACCGGCACCGGCATCGACGCCGCCGCCCTCGCCCACATCTGGGAACCATTCTACACCACCAAGGGCGCCGGCAAGGGCACCGGCCTCGGGCTCTCGACGGTGCGCGGCATCGTCGAGGGCCACGCCGGCTTCGTCAGCCTGCAAACCGCCCCCGGCGACGGTTCCACCTTCGGCGTCTACCTTCCCGCCACACCCGAAGCCCTCGAAAAATCCACCGCCGGCCCCGGCGTGTCGCTCGTCCCGCGCGGCCACGGCGAGCTCGTCCTCGTCGCCGACGACGAGGTCAGCATCCGCAACATGTGCGCCGCCATGCTCTCGCGCCACGGCTACCGCGTTCTCACTGCGTCCGACGGCACCGAGGCCATCGCGCTCTTCGCGCCGCGCAGCACCGAAATCCGCCTCGTCATCACCGACATCAGCATGCCCAACCTCGACGGCCCCACCCTCGCCTCGATCGTCGGCCGGCTGAATCCCAGCGTCAAAATCCTCGCCATCAGCGGACACAACGCGGACAGCCGCGGACAGCCGCCCGCGAAGGACGTCAGCCACGCCTTCCTCGTCAAACCCTTCCGGCCCGACATGCTCCTCGCCACCGTCCACCGGCTCCTGCACGGCGAGCCCGCCGCGCCCGCGAAATAGGCGGTTCCGCCGCCCGGGGGTTTCCCGCCAGCCGGGCGGCCCGCCTCAATACGGCCCGCGAATATACGCCGCCACCTCGTTCGCGTAGAACTCGGCGAGCTGTGCGTGCAGCGCGTGCCCCAGCTCCGGCTGGTCGGATGCACGCGCATTCGACCGCGCCTGCTCCGGATTCTTCGCGCCCGGGATGATCGCCGTCACCGCCTCGAAATCGAGGCACCAGCGCAGCGCCATCTCCGCCATCGTCAGGCCGGACGGCACGAACGCCTTCAACGCCTCCGCCAGCTCCACGCCTTTTTCGAACGGCAGGCCCGCAAACGTCTCCCCCACGTTGAACGCCTGCCCGTCGCGGTTGAAGTTCCGGTGATCATTCTCCGGAAACTTCGTCGCCTTCGTCATCTTCCCGCCCAGCAGCCCGCTCGCCAGCGGCAGCCGCACCAGCAGCGCCACGTTCCGCCGCCGCGCCTCGGCGAACAGCACATGCGCCGGCTTCTGCCGGAAAATGTTGAAAATGATCTGGAGCGACGCGAGCCCCGGCTGCTCGAGGCAGAACAGCGCCTCGTCCATCGACTCCACGCTCGCGCCGAAATCGCGGATCTTCCCCTCGCGCTTCAACCCGCGCAGGTGCTCGAAAATCTCGCCGCGCTTCAGCACGTCGAACGGCACGCAGTGCAACTGCGTCAAATCCAGCGCCTCGACGCCGAGCCGCTTGAGCGACGCTTCCGTGTGCGCCCGCATCGTCGCCAGCTCGAAGTTCTGCGGCCAGCCCGGCCGGCTGAACCGCCCCAGCTTGGTCGCCACGAACGGCCGCGCCTTCGTCTCCTGCAAAAACCGCCCGATCAGCGTCTCGCTCCGGCCGTCGTCGTTGCCGTAAACATCCGCGGTGTCGAGCAGCGTGGTCCCGGCCTCGACCGCCGCCCGCAGCGTCGCGAACGCCACGTCCTCCGCGACTTCGCCCCAGGCGCCGCCGATTTGCCAGCAGCCCAGGCCCACTTCGCTCACTTTGCGTCCGGTCGCGCCGAAACTCCTCGTCTTCATCGCCTGCCAGCCTGCGCACCTGCGTGCTTCTGGCAAGCACCCTGCACCACCCCCGCCGCCGTCCTTGCCGACGCAACGGAGGAGAGCCGCGCACCCAAGCTCCGCTCCAGCCGATCAAGTGTCACGTATTACGTGACACTTTATTAATCGATCGTTTTCCAAGCTCCTAGCCGATCCCCCATTCCGCTGGTAAAATTTATCCCCTCGCCCCAAAATCACCATGGTGATAGTGTCACTTAATACGTGACACTTGGCTTCCATTCGCCCATGAAGGCGCTATGGCTGTGGATCGCCGCTTACCCCGTCATTTGGACGTGCCGGCCGAGATCGCCGTTTCGCTGATGGAAGCGGCGGTCGAAGTCGCCCGGCGCAACGCGAAAATCCTGCTCCGTTCGCGCCGGCCGCGACGGGGACAAACCCTGCATCCCGGCATCGACACGCCGCTCTGGAACGTGCTCGCCAGCGCCTGCGAGGCCCAGTTCACACGCTATGGTGAAAAAGCGCGCCTCGCGCGCGTGCTCGGGCTTCCCCGCCAGCGGGTGCACGAACTCCTCCGGGCGCGCCGCCACCTCCCCGACGCGGAGCGCACTTTGCTGCTGCTGGCCTGGCTGCATGCTCGTCGCAACGGCAGCGATCTCGCCTGAAACGACGGGCTTTGAATCGGAAAGTGTCACGTAATACGTGACACCTCGATCGGCCGCACCGAGTCGTCGCCCTTCGCGATTCCGCTTGGCCGCCCTGGGCGCAGCGGCGATCATGGCCGGTTCATGTCCACCCTCGCCGCCCCTCGCGAAGCGCCGTGGCGCGCCGGCCTGCGCAGCGCGCAGGCCAACCTCCTGCCCGGCCTCGCCCTGCAGGTCGCGGCG
>DASZPP010000372.1:0-3635 GCA_035549975.1 Opitutus sp. | reverse complement strand
GTGCTGGATGTGATTCAGACTCGGGATGGACCCAACACCTGTGCGGCGAATGATCACCGATCGGATCTGGCAGTCACTGGAACCGGCGCTGCGGCAAGCCAAGCATTCGGCGGCCGGTGCACCGGCGGGATTGAGCGACCGCGATTTCCTTGAAGCGGTGCTTTATCTCAACCGTGCCGGCTGTCCCTGGCGGGACCTGCCGGCAGAACTGGGCTATTGGCACGCGGTGTACATGCGGTTCCGGCGCTGGGAAGATCGCGGGGTCTGGCGGCGACTGTGGCAGCAGTTGCAGGCCGAGCGGTTTGCCCAGGCCCGCGAGCTGCTGATCGATTCGACCACGGTGCGGGCGCATCAGCATGCGGCCGGGGCGCCAAAAAAAACGCCGGCGATCAGGCTCTGGGACGCTCTCGGGGCGGTTTGAGCACCAAGATCCATCTGGCCGCCGTGGATGAATCATGCAGCGTGGCCCTGCATTTGACCGCTGGCCAGGCGCATGATGGCCGGCAGTTCGAAGTCCTCTACGAGAGTTTGAACCCGGAGAACTTACTCGAAGCGGCCAGCCTGGACAAAGGCTACGACGCCGATCGCATCCGGGAGCGCCTGAGCGTGGATGGCATCGAGCCGGTGATCCCACCGATCAGCACCCGTAGCCAGCGGCTCACCTACGACAAAGTTCGCTACCGCGGACGCAACCGCATCGAGCGCCTGATCAACAAACTCAAACAGTTCCGGCGCATCGCCACGCGCGACGACAAGCTCAGCCAATGCTTCTTCGCCGCGCTCTGCCTGGTCGCCGCCTTCATCATCTCGAGAAATTCGTGAACAGCTCCTAGTTTGTCGGGCCCCAGTTTGTCGAGATAAAGTCCGAGGATTGCCATCGCGGCGTCGGATTGCGCTTTCGCCTCCTCCGGTTTGGCCATCCATGGCGGATGAAACTGGGCCAATCCCTTCACCGCGCTGGCCAATCCGAGCGTCGCGAGCGCGGCGGCTCGGATCAGGGACGAACGATAGTCATCGGCGCATTCATCGAACGCTTTTGCTCCGAGGCATCAATTCGACTGGGATCCTCATCGCATCGGGCGCCGCCGATTCAATTTACGTCAGTTACTGCGGGCGTATGGTAGCCGATTTTGCTGTCCACCCAGTTGATGAAGTTGGTCATGTTCGAGCGATCCTCGTGACCACCGGTGTGCTGGCGCCAGGCGAGCTCCCCGTCGAGCAGGTCGGACAGCGGCGGCGGCATCTTCGCAGTGTGGTAATCATCCGGGACGCCGAGACCGTGCGCGCCGAGCAGCCGGAAAACCGGCTGCGCCGCCACCGTGGCCATGAAGCTGCCCTGGTGATCAAGCCAGTGCGCGTCGCCTTTTGCGGGGACGCCATAGCTGATAAACGTCAGCCGCGGCGCGCACAACGCGATCAGCTCATGCGAGTCCACCGGCAGCATGCCGGCATTCATCGTGCCGTGCGTGCCCTCCTCCTCGCCGTACTTCATGAAGTTGCCCGCCATCCAGTGGTAACTGTAGGAGCTGGTGAGATTCTCCACGGCTTCGCCATAACTGCGCCGCAGCGCCGTCGCGCCGCCCTTGCCGGACGAGCCGACCAGCACGAACGCGAACCGCTGGTTGAACGCCATCGTGACCAGCGCCGCCTTGCCGTAGCGCGACACGCCCTCGATGCCGACGTGCTTCGCGTCCACCTCGGGGAGCGTCTCGAGATAATCGAGCACGCGTCCGGCTCCCCAGCCCCACGCGCGGAGCGAGCCCCATTGCTCGGGCGTGCGCCGTTTGCCATGGTTCGTCAACCCGATGATCCCCTCGGTCAGCCCCGCGCCGTTGTCGGCCTGAATGCTGGTCGTGTTGAGCGAAACGTAGCCCCAGCCGGCGGCGATGAGTTGTTCCTCGGAGCTCGGTCCCGGCGGCGTCGGGAATCCCGGGAAATGCGGCACCGGGTCGTCCGGCATCGCACCCCAGCTGAACATCACCAAAACCGGCACCGGCTTCGTCGCGTTTGCCGGCAGCACCAGCGCGCCGCGAATGTTGACCGTGATAGCCAGATCGCCGGAATTGTCCACGTGGCCGACGAGGCGCCGGGCGACGACCGGATGGTCGCCGACTTTCGTGTTCACGGTTTCCCCCACCGACCACTTCACGCCGGGCACGTCGTCCGGAATCCGACCGTAAACCTCCCGCTCGAAATCCTCGAAGATTTCCGGTCGGCGCTTCTTCCACCACAGCTCCGGCGTTGTGATCTTCGTGCCGTCGTTGCAGGTGAGCACATCGGGCCAGTCCGGAAACGGATTGGCCTTCGCCTCGTCGTAATTCGCCTGGTTCGTCTGGCCGGGCGCGGTGTTGCCGTTCCGGCCGGGGCGCAGCTTGGTGATGCCGAGCTGCCGCATCATGTCGGCGTGATCCTCGTCGATCAGCTTGTTCAGTCGTGCGCGCTCCTCGGGGCTCAACAGCCACGGCGGCTTGGGCGCCGCCGCCTTGGCGGCGGCAGGCTTCGCGTCGTCGGCGCGGCCCGGCGCAAGTGGCATAACCATCAGGCTCGAAAGAACAAGCAGGCGCAAGGTAGGGGACATGGTCGTGGGGGGTGATTCGTCATGAGCACGACGAAGCGCGCAGGCTAAAGGTGACGCCGCTTCGCTCAATCGGTCCAGCTGGCTACTCGTGGCGGGTCTTCTCACACTGGTTGCCGGCCTCAATATCTCTTGGGTTTCCATCGGACCGGATGCCGCCGCTATTGTCATGGGGATCCGAAGGTCCGCTAATTCTGCTGTTATCCGAGATCTCCTTACCGGCGGCCGGGTATGTCCCATGAGTGGCCGACCGAAGGTGGATTTCCTGTTCGCTCGAACTGCTGAAAAATTTCCGGTTTCCAGTATCTCTTCCTCTCGTCGACCGTTATCCTTCTTATGTCACCTGTATCATTCAGACTCCGTCGCAGCATGGTCATCGCAACAGCGACGTTGCCGGTCTTTGGGCTTAACGCCCCAAAACTATCCTCCGCCGAGCTGCCGCACCTGCGCAAACAGGGCACGGCGACGCAGCTCATTGTCAATGGCCAGCCGTTTCTCGCGCGCGGCGGCGAGGTCGGCAATTCGTCGGGGGAGCCGGATTTCCTGCGGCCCTCTTGGCCGAAACTCAGGGCGCTCCACCTGAACACACTCATCGTGCCCGTTTACTGGGACGCGATCGAGCCTACGGAAAACGAGTTCGATTTTACTACCGTCGACGGCCTCATCACGGACGCGCGCGCGAATGAGATGCGGCTTGTACTGCTTTGGTTCGGCTCATGGAAAAACAGCATGTCGTGTTACGCGCCGGGCTGGGTGAAGCAAGACGTGAGACGTTTCCCGCGCAGCTTGGATTCGGCCGGGCGCGGCCTCGAAATCCTTTCGCCATTTTACGCCGAAAATCGAGACACTGACGCGCACGCGTTCGCCGCGCTCATGCGGCACCTGCGCGAGGTCGACGGTGTGCAACACACGATCCTGATTGTGCAGGTCGAAAATGAAATCGGTATGATCCCGGAGGCGCGTGACCGCAGCCCCGAGGCGGAGAAACAATTCGCCGGCGCCGTGCCGAGTGAGTTGATCGATTATCTCGCGAAAAACGCCGACACGCTGGGCGCCGAAC
>DASZPP010000371.1:0-2560 GCA_035549975.1 Opitutus sp. | reverse complement strand
GGATGCACATCCTCATCCGCGAGGGATCGGCGGCGCGCAACTACGCCGCGCTGGCGCCGCTCCTGCGCACGCATCCGGAGAGCTGCATGTTCTGCTGCGACGACCTCCATCCCGATCTGCTTATGCAGGGTCACATCGATGTCCACGTGCGCCGGGCGCTGGCCCTGGGCGTGGATCGTTTCGACGCGCTGACCTGCGCTTCGGTCAATCCGGTGCGGCATTACGGCCTCGCCGTCGGCCTGCTGCGCGAGGGCGATCCGGCGGATTTCATCGTGGTCGATGGCTGGAGGAATTTCCGCGTGCGGCGCACCTACCTCGCGGGCCGCCTGGTGGCCGCGGACGGCCGCAGCCTGCTGCCTCGCCGTCCCGCGCGGCGCGTGAACCGCTTTCGCGCGCGACCGCGAACGGTCGCGGATTTTGCCGTCGCGGCCCCGGCCGGCCGCGTCCCTCGGATCAATGTGATCGAGGCGCTCAACGGCCAGCTCATCACGCGACACCGCCGGTTGCGTGCGCTCATCGGGGACGGGGGACTGGTCGCCGATGGCGCGCGCGATCTCCTGAAGATCGCCGTGGTCAACCGCTACGTTCCCGCCGCGCCGGTGGCGCTGGGCTTCATCCGCGGCTTCGGCCTGCGCGCGGGCGCGCTGGCTTCGTCGATCGCGCATGACTCGCACAATGTCGTCGCCGTGGGTGCGGAGGACGCGTCGCTCGCGGCCGCGGTCAATCTCGTCATCCGGCACCGCGGCGGCGTCGCCGCGGTGGGGCGGGGACGGAGCGCCGTGCTCCCGCTGCCGATCGCCGGGCTCATGTCCGACGCCGATGGCCGCGTGGTGGCGCGCCGCTACGCGCGGCTGGACCGTTTCGCCAAGCGCCTCGGCTCGCGTCTCGACGCCCCGTTCATGACGCTCGCGTTCATGGCGCTGCTGGTGATTCCGGACCTCAAGCTCAGCGATCGCGGGTTGTTCTCGGGCCGGAAATGGAAGTTCGTGCCGCTTTGCGGCAGGCAACGTTCAACGTCCAACATTCACCGTTGAACGTCCAACGCTCAGGTAGTCTGTTTCCGAGTTGAACTTTCAACGTTGAATGTTGGACGTTGAACGTTGAAGCCGATCCCCCTGCTATTCGGCTTTCGCCCCGGCCTTGACCCACGCGGCGATCACCGCGCGCTCCTGGTCCGTCACCTGCGTGACATTACCGAGCGGCATGATGCGGGTCACCACCACCTGCTGGTAGATGCGCGGGGCGTTCTTCAGGATATCCGCCGGGTTGTTGAGCACCACGCCGGCGGGCGGCGCGGTGATGCCGGGGAAGGTCGGGCCGGTCGAGTGGCACACCGCGCAGCGCTGGCCGACGATCGCGCGCACGCGGTTGAAGCTGACCTCGCCCTCCACCGGCGGGAGCGGGGCGAGGTGCGGGGCGGTCCACCACGCGACGAAGCCGAGCAGCGCGACGCCGAAGGCCGGATACTGCCAGCGATAGACGTGCTTGTGCTTCAGGTTGAAGAAATGGCGGATGGAAACGCCCGCGGCGCCGATGAGGACGAGCACGAGCCAGCTCTGCGAATGGCTGTAGGTCGCGCCGTAATGATTGCTGATCATCGTGAACAGCACGGGCAGCGTGAAATAGTTGTTGTGCACGCTGCGCTGCTTCGCGCGCTGGCCGTCGAGCGGATCGGGCGCCCGGCCGGCCCGCATCGCCTCCACCATCCGCCGCTGCCCGGGGATGATGAGGAAAAAGACATTCGCGACCATGATCGTCCCGATGCATGCGCCGACGTGGATATAGGCCGCGCGACCGCCGAGCAGGTGCGTGAGACCCCAGGTCAGGCCGGCCAGCAGGCCGAAGACGATTACCCCGAGCAGCGCGTTGTTCCGGCCGAGCGGCGAACGGCAGAGCAGGTCGTACACGATCCAGGATGCCACCATGCTGGCGGCGCCGACGCCCACGGCTTGCCAGGGTGCGAGATGGGCCACGTTCTCGTCCACCATCATCGCCTGCGCACGGATCCAGTAGGTCAGCACGAGGAGCGCGGTGCCCGACAGCCACGTGGTGTACGCCTCCCACATGAACCAGTGCAGCTTTTCCGGCAGGGCGGGGGGCGCCACCGTGTATTTCTGCGGATTGTAGAACCCGCCGCCGTGGACCGCCCAGAGTTCCCCGCCCACACCCTTGCGCGCTGCGTCGGAGTCCAGCGCCGGCCGCTCGAGGCTGTTGTCCAGCCAGATGAAGTAGAACGACGAGCCGATCCACGCGATGCCCGCGACGATGTGCAGCCAGCGCACGAGCATCCCGAGGAAATCGACGTAGTACGGATCCATGGCGCCTAATAGAGCACCTTGTCGGCCAGTTTCGTCCACTCCCGGAAGGCCGGCAGCGCGGCGTCGCCCAGCAGGCGCGTCATCCGGAGCTTCCGCTGCTCCGGCGGCAGCGCGACCTGGCGGTAGATGAAATCGTCGTCGAAGCCGATCGCCGCGGCGTCCGCCCGCGTGTTGCCGTAGTAGATCTCCGGGATGCGCGCCCAATAGATCGCCGAGAGACACATCGGACACGGCTCGCAGCT
>DASZPP010000370.1:0-20353 GCA_035549975.1 Opitutus sp. | reverse complement strand
GCGCCGATGCACGTTGCCTAGAACCGTGCGGGCACGACGCACCCATGTACTGTCGGCATCCGCCGGCCCCGGCCGCGGATGATCCACGCAGATCAGCACGATCACGGCTTCGCCGCGATACGCACCAACGCACGCGTTGATCTGCCCGGTCCCTGTACACTGCCGCCACCGTCGCGGAGCTCGTCCGCCGCTCCCCGCCGCGGACCAGAATCGCTTTTTTCCGCTTGATTCTCAGCAGCTATATCAACGTTTAAGATCAGCCACGAGGCCCGAAGGGCCGAGTTGGCTGTAGCGGCTGGTTCGGCTCTTCTTTCCAGATGACTCGACTATCTGGACTTGAGCGTAGACGAATCGAACCTTCTTGGCATCTCTTGCGCGCGTCGGGGCCAAGCCAAACATTTCGATACGGCCGCTCACTCCCTGGAATCGTAATATTCGCAGCAATCAATCGATTCGTGTAATTCTTCTTCAATCGCGACCGCATTCTTTTGAACATTCGTTCTGCTTCAGGCGCTTGTGGAGATTCTGTGCCAAAGCCGTGTGTCGCCACCGCGATACGCCCGAGAAAAACCTCGCCGCCCGAGCGCCAACAACGTGCAAACTGAATCTCGCAATCACCGACGCAGAACAGCCACTGCCGGTCAGATTCCTTTTTTAAAGCGTCCGCACCGCTGGTAAACGCGTCGACGAACACCGCCTCGTCGTGCTCTGACATGAAGAACTCAAACTGACTTCTCATCTTTTGCCGAACAGTGTTATTGAGCCTTACTCGATTGCCTTACCCGAAGGGGGGTCATGGGAGTCAGAGATGACATAACTCGCGGGAGCGCAAGAAAGTTTCCGACCAGGTAAGGCTTTCCGAGTTGCAGGGGAACAAGGACCCGCCTTTGGGGCGCGCGTGCCTGCCGCCAATCCGTCCGATCTCCATGCACCGATCAACTTTCGGGACTGGGGCGCGGCGTTGGAGCGGGCCGGGTTTCCGGAGAGCCAGCGTCGGCGCTACTGGCTGGATATCGTGAGCTTCCTCAAGCGCTGCAGGGACCGGCACGCGCCGGCGAGCGTGGCATTGATCAGGGAACATCTCGGCGAGGTCCGCCATGCACGCACCGCGTTGGAATGGTTTTATCGCGAGGCGAAAAAGCGGGGCAAGGTGGCGGCCGGTTCGGACGTCGAGGTTCCGGGCCGGCGCGGTGGCGACGCAGCCGGGCGCGCCATGGGCGTGCCGGCCTGCGCGGGGCGGTCGCGTTCCGTCCGGCGGGGAAAGGCGGGCGCGCCCGGGGTGGCACGCCGCCGGCAGCGGCGGCGGATTTGGGCGGGGCGGACTGGGAGCGCGACCTGATCACGGCGGAATAGGCGGGGAGAAGAGAACGAGAAAGAAGGGAAGAGAACGATTTTCAGGGGAAGAGGCCGCGGGCGGATTTGGCCTCGGCGACGCGCTGGATGCCGAGGGTGAGCGCGGCGAGGCGGCGGCTGAACTTGAATTTGCGGAGCTGCGCTTCCACCGAATCCTTCGCCTTGTCGAGGATCGCGTAGAGCTTCGTCATCACCTCGTCGCGGTCCCAGTAATAATTTTCGAGGTTCTGGATCCACTCGAAGTAGGAGACGATCACGCCGCCGGAATTGCAAAGGATGTCGGGGATGATTTCGAGGTCGTCGCGTTTTTCCAAAATGCGATCGGCGGCGTTGGTGGTGGGACCGTTGGCGCCCTCGGCGAGGAGACGGCAGCGGAGCCTGGGCGCGTTTTTCTCGGTGATCACGCGTTCGAGGGCGCAGGGGGCGAGGACGGTGCACTTGAGCTCGAGCAGGTCCTCGTTGGAGATCGGGTCGGCGTCGGGGTAGTCTTTGAGAATTTTCTCGGACTTGATGTAGGCGAGGGCGCGTTTGACGTCGATGCCCTTGGGATTGTGGATGCCGCCGGCGTAGTCGGAGAGCGCGATGATCCTGGCGCCGTATTCCTGGAGCGAGAGGGCGGTCTGGCTGCCGACGTTGCCGAAGCCCTGGACGGCGACGGTGGCCTTGGAGATGGGAATCTTCAGATCCTCGAGGTATTTTTTGACGAGGTAGGCGATGCCGGCGCCGGTGGCTTCGCGGCGGCCCTGCGAGCCGCCGAGCGAGATGGGTTTGCCGGTGACGATCGCGGGCTCGATGTGGCCGACGTGGGTGGCGTAGGTGTCCATCATCCACGCCATGATCTGTTCGTTGGTGCCCATGTCGGGCGCGGGGACGTCGATGCGCGGGCCGAGGAAGCCGACCATTTCCTGCATGTAGCGGCGGGAGAGGCGTTCGAGCTCGCCGAGGGAAAGCTGGTGCGGGTCGACGATGACACCGCCCTTGGCGCCGCCGTAGGGGAGGCCGACGAGGGAGGTTTTCCAGCTCATCCACATCGCAAGCGCGGCGACCTCGCCGAGCGTGACGTGCGGGTGGAAGCGGATGCCGCCCTTCGACGGGCCGGTGGAAAGGCTGTGCTGGACGCGGTAGCCTTCGAAAACGGTGACGCTGCCGTCGTCGCGGCGGATCGGAAGCGAGACGGCGAGGCAGCGGCGCGGGTGTTTCGTGCGGTCGCGGATGGTTTCGGGGAGGTTGATGGCGTCGGCGGCCTTGTCGAACTGGCGGCAGGCCATCTTGAAGATGTCGGAATCGTAGAGGGAGGAGATGATGACTTTGGACATGGGGGGCTCGGAGAAGGTGATGGGTTATGGGTGCCGGTTTTGGGTTGGAGGATGAGCGAGAGAGGCGGGGAAGGCAACGGTGCCGGGGCGGGCGGGATGTAGGGCGGGGTCGCCTGACCCCGCCGACGGGAGTTGCGCGGGTCGGGAGCTCTTCGCGGCGGGGTCGGGAGACCCCGCGCAACTGGAGGGACATGGGGAGAGGGTTGAAAATGCGGACGAGTTGGGGCTGGTTGGGGGTTATGGTTTTCAAGCTGAATGCCGACTACCAGCCGACGGGCGACCAGCCGCAGGCGATCGAGAAGCTGGTGGCGTCGATCAAGGCGGGGAATCGCGACCAGACGCTGCTCGGCGTGACGGGGTCGGGAAAGACGTTCACGATGGCGAACGTCATCGCGCAGTGCGAGCGGCCGACGCTGATCATCTCGCATAACAAGACCCTGGCGGCGCAGCTCTATTCGGAATTCAAGAATTTCTT
Source organism: Opitutus sp. (assembly GCA_035549975.1). Classification (GTDB taxonomy): domain Bacteria; phylum Verrucomicrobiota; class Verrucomicrobiia; order Opitutales; family Opitutaceae; genus Opitutus. The sequence goes on along the minus strand of DASZPP010000370.1, from coordinate 17,209 downwards.
CCCGGAGAACGCGGTCGAATACTTCGTCAGCTACTACGACTACTACCAGCCGGAGGCCTACATCCCGTCGAGCGACACCTACATCGAGAAGGACTCGTCGATCAACGAGGAGATCGAGCGGCTGCGGATCTCGACGACGAGCTCGCTGGTGTCGCGGCGCGACGTGGTCGTGATCGCGAGCGTGTCGTGCATCTATGGATTGGGCTCGCCGGAGGATTTCACGGAGCTGCGGATTCCGATCCGGCGCGGCGAATCGCTGGGGCGGAACCGGTTTCTCGAGCGGCTGGTGGACAACATCTACGACCGGAACGACTACGACCTGAAGCGCGGGACGTTTCGCGTGCGCGGCGACGTGGTGGACGTGATGCCGGCGTATCTGGAGCACGGGCTGCGGGTGGAATTCTTCGGCGACGAGGTGGAGGCGATCGCGGAGTTCGATCCGACGACGGGCGAGGTGCTGCGGACGCTGGAGCAGTTCGACCTTTACCCGGCGAACCAGTATGTGACGACGCGCGGCAAGCTCGAACCGGCGATCGGCGCGATCAAGGCGGAGCTGGAGGAGCGCGTGGCGTTTTTCGAGAAGAACCAGCAATACCTCGAGGCGCAGCGGATCCGGATGCGGACGAACTACGACCTCGAGATGCTGCAGGAGATGGGATTCTGCAACGGCATCGAGAACTACTCGCGGCACCTGACCGCCCGGAAGGCGGGCGAGCGGCCGTTCTGCCTGATCGATTTTTTCCCGAAGGACTTTTTGCTGATGATCGACGAGTCGCACGCGACGGTCTCGCAGATCGGCGGGATGTACAACGGCGACATCGCGCGGAAGCAGACGCTCGTGAATTTCGGATTCCGGCTGCCCTCGGCGCTCGACAACCGGCCGCAGAGCTTTGCGGAGTTCCAACAGATCACGGGGCAGACGCTCTACGTGTCGGCGACCCCGGCGAAATGGGAGCTGGAGCGGTCGGCGGTCGTGGCGGAGCAGCTCGTGCGGCCGACGGGATTGCTCGATCCGGAAATCACGATTCGAACGACGAAGGGGCAGGTCGAGAACTTGATCGGCGAAATCAAGACGGCGGCGGGGGCCGGGGAGCGCGTGCTGGTGACCACGCTGACGAAGCGCTTGTCGGAGGACCTGACGAGCTACCTGCGCGAGGCGAAGATTCGCGTGGAGTATCTGCACTCGGACATCGACGCGATCGAGCGCGTGGAGATTTTGCGGAATCTGCGGCTCGGAAATTTCGACGTGCTGATCGGAATCAATTTGCTGCGCGAAGGGCTCGATCTGCCGGAGGTCGCGCTGGTGGCGATCCTCGACGCGGACAAGGAAGGTTTTTTGCGGAGTGAAACGAGCCTGATTCAGACGGCGGGCCGTGCGGCGCGGCACGAAAAGGGTCGCGTGATTTTTTACGCGGACCAGATCACGGAATCGATCCGGCGGACGGTCGAGGTCGTGAATTACCGGCGGGAAAAGCAGCTCGCGTATAATCTCGAGCACGGCATCACGCCGCGGAGCGTGAAGCGCGCGGCGCAGGCGAGCCTGCACCGGTATGACGGCACCGGTGAACGCGAGGAGCCCGCGGTGGCGGAGAACGTCGATGACGTGAAGGCGGTGATCGCGGAACTCGAGGAGGAAATGCAGGAGGCGGCCGGGCGGCTGGAATTCGAGAAGGCGGCGCTGCTGCGCGACCAGATCAACGCGCTCAAGACGGGCGACTACAAACGCGCGGTCAAGCCGGCGAAAAATTATCCGGGACGCGCGCGGGGATTTGCGCGGAGCCGGGCGGCGCGGCGGTGAGCGGCCGGCAGAGCGGGTTTGAGGCGGCGGCGCCCGTCCCGCGCGTGAAGACCAACGAGGGCCGTCGGGACGACGGGCGATACATTGACGAGGCGTTTGTGAGAAGCGCCGCGGGCGGCGTCACGCCACGTGCGCGGCGGAGACGGGCCGGTCAGTTGGACCGGACGTTCGAGGGAACGCTCTCCGGGCGGACGTTGCGCATCAGGTCCTCGCTGCTGACGTTGCCGGAGGCGCTGGCGGCTTCCTCGGCGGTGAGCTGCGAGCGACGGACCCGGCGCGGAACGTTGCTGCCCAGCTTGGGCGGAAGCGTGACCCAGGGATCGTCGGCGTCGGACTTTTGCTGTGCCGCGGATTTTTGCGGCGTGGTGCAACCGGGCTCGATCGCGAGGAAGGTGGTTGCGAGCAGGATCGTCGCCAGCGGGGCGGACAGGCGTGACATCGGCTTCATGCGGTGGGGACTGTGGCGGCCGAAAGGGGCGGGTCAACGGCGAATGCCCGGTCAGACGGTGAGCGTCTTGTAGAGCTCGGGCTTGAGGACGCCGATGCAATGGAGATTGCGATAACGTTCGGCGAAATCGAGGCCGTAGCCGACAACGAACCGGTCCGGAATCTCGAAGCCGACCAGGTCGGCCTCGAACGGCACGAGGCGGCGGGACTTCTTGTCGAGGAGCACGCAGACGTGGAGGCTCTTCGGGTGCATGCCGCGGATCATGCCGGCGATGAGCGAGAGGGTTTTGCCGGTGTCGAGGATGTCGTCGACGATGAGCACGTGGCGGTCCTTCACGTCGAGGGTGAGGCCGTGGACGAGCTTGGGCGTGCCGCGGGACTCGGTGGTGTTGCCGTAGCTCGTGGTGCGGATGCAGTCGAGGCGCATGGGGTTGTCGAGCTCGCGCATCAGCTCCGCGGTGAAAAGGATCGCGCCGTTCATGATCGCGACGATGGTGAACTCCTCGTCGCCGTAGATGTGCTTGAGCTGGCCGGCGAGTTCCTTCACGCGGGCCTGGATGTCCTCCTCGGTGAAGAGCACGGATTCGAGATCGGGGTGAACGGCGGCGGGGTCGCGGTCGGTGGACATGAGGTGGGTGTCGGCAGGTGATTAATGGCTGGCCGGGAAGGGGCACGAGGATAATTTCAATTTTTCGAAACACCGCATGATCTCGATCCGCATGGAGGGGCTGACGAAGCATTTCGGGGCGGTGACGGCGCTGCGGAACCTCAGCCTGGCGATCGAGCCGGGGGAGCTTTTTTTCCTGCTCGGGCCGAGCGGCTGCGGCAAGACGACCCTGCTGCGAACCCTCGCGGGCTTCTACATCCCGGACGAGGGAAGAATCCGGTTCGGCGACGACGACGTGACGCGGCTGGCGCCGCACAAGCGGAATACCGGGATGATGTTTCAAAGCTACGCGCTCTGGCCGCACCTGACGGTGGAGCAGAACGTGGCGTTCGGTCTCGAGGAGCGGAAAGTGCCGAAGCCGGACCGGGAGCGGCGCGTGCGCGCGGCGCTGGAGTCGGTGCGGATGGGCGAGTTTGGCGCGCGGCGGCCGAACGAACTTTCCGGCGGCCAGCAGCAGCGCGTGGCGCTGGCGCGGGCGCTCGTGGTGCGACCGCGGTGTTTGCTGCTCGACGAGCCGCTGTCGAACCTCGACGCGAAGCTGCGGCTGGAAATGCGCGCGGAAATCCGGCGCGTGTGCAAGGAGTTCGCGCTCACGACGGTCTACGTGACGCACGACCAGAAGGAGGCGCTGTCCGTGGCGGACCGGATGGCAATCCTGGAAAGCGGGCGGGTGCTGCAGGTCGGGACGCCGCGGGAAGTCTACCGGCGACCGGTGTGCCGGACGGTGGCGAACTTCATCGGCGAAGCGGATTTCCTGGACGGGAAAGTGGTGGACGCGACGGCGAACGGAAACGTATCGGTCGAGACGGCGATCGGGCCGTTCGACGGCGTGGCGGGCGATGCGGGCGCGCGGCTGGAGCGCGGCGCGGCGGTGACGGTTTCGGTGCGGCCGGAGTGCTGGCGATTGAGCCGGGAGGCGCCGCCGCGGAACGGCGTGAAGGGAAGGATCGGCGAGGCGGTTTATCTCGGCGAGGCGGCGCAGTATGGTTTCGTGGCGGACGGGACGACGCTGAAGGTGCTGGAGATGAATCCGCGGTTTGTCGGCGCGGCGGGAGAGCGCGGCGAGCTGTTCGCGAGCGTGGAGCCCGAGGACGTGGTGGTGCTGGCGGAGTGATGAGAGTTGGCCACGGATTGCACCGATGAACACGGATAGATTTGGTTCATCGGGACTCATCCGTGTGATCTGTGGCTGAATCCGGAATGAAACGGTCCGCCATCCTCATTGCGTTGGTTGCCATCGTGGCGCTGCCGTTCCTGCTGCGGCCGAAACAGCGGCCGCCGGAGAAGGCGGATGACACGTTGATCGTGATCACGCCGCACAACGAGGCAATCCGGCACGAGTTCGAGATCGGTTTCAGGGAATGGTATCACGCGCGGACGGGGCGGAGCGTGGCGCTGGACTGGCGCAACGTCGGCGGCACGAGCGACATCACGCGCTTTCTCGACGCGGCGTTCGTCGCGGCGTTTCGGAATCACTGGACGAATGAGCTGCACCGGGACTGGAGCGCGCAGGTCGAGGCGGGATTTGCCAATCCGCGGCTGGCGGCGGACGCGCCGGCGGAGGCGAGGGCGGCGCGGGCGGAATTTCTCGCGTCGAAGGTCGGCTGCGGGATCGACGTGTTTTTCGGCGGCGGCGCCTACGATTTCGAACGGCACGCGGAGGCCGGGCGGCTGGTGCCGATGCGGACGATGCACGAGCATCCGGAATGGTTTCGCGACGAAGTGATCCCGATGCGATTCGAGGGCGAGCCATTCTGGGATCCGGGCCGGCGGTGGGCGGGTAACGTGCTCGCGGGTTATGGCATTCTCTACAATCGCGACGCGCTGGGGCGGCTCGGCCTGGCGCCGCCGCGCGAATGGAGGGACCTGTGCGATCCGCGTTACCTCGGCGAGATCGCGGTGGCCGACCCGACCAAGAGCGGATCGATCGCCGTGGTGTTCGAATACATCGTGCAGCAGCAGATGCAGCGACGGCTCGGCGAATTGACGATGGGCGGCAAGGCCGGCGCCGAGGGAGCGGAGCGTCAGGGCGAAACGACCGCGGCGGCGGCGCCGCGGCCCCATCGGGCCCCGGGGATCGAGGCGAAGGCGGTGCGCGACGGGTGGGTGGCGGGGCTGCGGCTGATCCAGTTGATCGGAGCGAACGCGCGGTATTTCACGGACTCGTCGCAAAAGCCGCCGATCGACGTGGCGCAGGGCGATTGTGCGGCGGGACTCTGCATCGATTTCTACGGGCGATCGCAGGCGGAGGCGACGGCGGAACGCGAGGCGGGCGGGATGCGACTGGGATTCGTGGCGCCGCGCGGCGGCTCGGCGAACTCGGTGGATCCGATCGGGATATTGCGCGGCGCCCCGCATCGCGATGTGGCGGAGGCGTTCGTGGAGTTCACCCTGACGATGGACGGGCAGAAATTGCTGAACTTCCGGCCGGGCACGCCGGGCGGGCCGGTGCGCTTCGCGCTGCGGCGGCTGCCGGTGCGAAGGGATTTTTATGCGCGGACCGATTGGAGAAAATGGCGCAGCGATCCGGACGCCAATCCCTATGGCGAGTCCGACCAACTGGTCTACCGGCCGGAATGGACGGAAAGCCTGTATCGCGAACTCGCCTTCATCACGCGCGTGATGGCGCTCGACACGCATCCCGAACTGGCGCGCGCGTGGCGGGCGATCAACGCGGCCCCGGAGCCCGCGCGCACGCGGGCGCTCGCGGCGTTGCAGGACATGGACGCGGTGAACTACGACCGCGCCAGGGCCGAGATCACCCGGGTGCTGACCTCGAAGAACAAAGTCGATGAAGTCGTGCTCGCGCGGGAGCTGGCCGGATGGTTTCGGCGAAATTACGAGCGGGCGGAGGAGCTGGCGGAGGCGCCGCCGTAACCCGATCGGCTGCCGCGAGCGGGGACGCGCCGTTACGGACGCGGGGATGGGCCGGCGTCGCGAAGCTGGCGATAAACATCCTGGTTGCGTCGTTCCATCTGCGTTTGCGGCCGGGCGAGCGGCGTGAAGCCAAACTGGGCGTAGAGTCCGTGAGCGTCGCGCGTGGCGAGGGCGAAGCGGCGGAGGTTCTGCAGCCGCGGGTGGGAAACGACGGCCTGCACGAGCGCCTTGCCGAGGCCGTGGCCGCGGTGGGCTTCGACCACGAAGACATCGCAGAGCCACGCGTAGGTGGCGTAGTCGGTGACCACGCGGGCGAGGCCGGCCTGCGCGCCGGACGACGCATAGACGCCGAGGCAGAGGGAATTTTGGACGGAGCGTTCGACGATGTCGCGAGGAATGTCCCCGGCCCAATAGCTCTCGCGCGAGAGGTAGCCGTGGATCACGTCGAGATCGAGGCGTGCGGGATCGTCGGTGAGCAGGTAGTCGCCGTGGCGGAGTTCGTGAAACATTTCGCGGACCGGATTATGCGGGCCAATGGCGATTCACGGAATGGGCAACGGCGGTGATAGACCGCCGCTACAGTTTGGCGAAGGCGGCTGCGACGGCGGCGGGACTGGCGGATTTGAAGAACGAGGTGCCGGCGACAAACGTATCGGCGCCGGCGGCGCGGCAGGCGGCGGCGGTGGTCGCGTCGACACCGCCGTCGACTTCGAGGCGGAAGGCGAGCCGGCGTTCGCGGCGCCAGGAATCGATCTGGCGGATTTTCGGCAGCACGTCGTCGCGAAAAGCCTGGCCGCCAAAACCGGGCTGGACCGTCATTGCGAGGACGAGATCCACGTTGGCGAGCAGGGGTTCGATCGCGGCGGCGGGCGTGCCGGGATTCAGGACGAGGCCGGCCTGGCAGCCGAGCGAGCGGATGCGGGCAAGCGTGGCGGCATGATCGTAGTCGGGCTCGATCTGAATGGAGATGTTGTTCGCGCCCGCCTTCGCGAAGGCTTCGACGTAGCGGTGCGGCGCGGAGAGCATCAGGTGCGTGTCGAAATAAAGTTTGATCCCGTGCCGGCGAAGCGCGGCGAGAACCTCGGGGCCAAAGGTGAGGTTCGGGACGAAATGACCGTCCATGATGTCGATGTGCAGCCACGGCAGGCCGAGTCGTGCGACGGTCTCCGCGCCGGCGGCGAGATGCGCGTGGTCGCTGGCGAGAAGGGAGGGGACGAGCAGGGCGGAATGCGGCGCAGGCATGGATTGCGTCCAAGGGAGATCGACTGCGCGAAAACCTCAATCTTCGAGTGCTGGGAGCGAAACGGCCGCGACCCGGCCGGACCGGGCGCGCGCTCCTCGTCAATAGGTGCCGAGGTGGACGCGGACGAGTTGGGGCTTGGTGCCGAAGTTCAGGCCCCAGTCGGTTTCGTCGCCGTTCCAGATGCGGATCGGGTGGAAGGCGCCGTTTTCATAGCCGCCTTCCTCGACGCGGAGGTATTCGCGCTGCTCGCTTGAAGTGGTGTCGGTGGTTTTGAAATCGACGCGCGCGAGGTAGCCGGTGACGAGGAATTCGTCGTTGCCGAGTTGCGCGATGAGCGCGCGGCCGATCGGCTCGGGGTTGCCTTTGGGCATGCGGCCGTAGCCGAACGTGGGCGGGCCGTAGCTGACGGCCACCTGCCAGCGGCCGAGCGCGAGAGTGGACGACGGTGAATCTTTCTCCTCGGTCGCGGCGTGGAGTCGGCCCTCGAAGGCGAGGCGGGCGAATTCGCGCAGATTGGCGCCAAGCACGCGATAGCCGGCCGCGATCGGGTTGGACGCGGCTTCGTCGACTGCGATCGGCCCGACGGCACGCTGGTTGTCGATGCCGAAGGGCGACCAGCCGATCGCGCCGCGGGCGAAGGCGGTGAAACAAAAACGGGAGAGCGACGGCGACCCGATCGTTTCGGGAACGAAGAGCGGATTGTCGGCGCGGGCGTAGAGATCGAGCACTTTCAGGTAGCGCGCGGGATCGGGTTGGTAGATGTCGGGCGCGAGCAGGTCGACGTGCGGCGCGGCGATTTTCCAGAGACCGAGGACATCGTCGGTGGCGCCGCCGCTCTCGAAGGAGGTGGCGGGAGGATTGGTCAGCGGGTCGCGCAGGGCGACGTTGACGTAGAGCGGAAGCGGGTATTCGGCTTTGCCCGCGGCGGCGACCTGATCGATGTAGCGGGCGACGGACCACGCGTGGAAAAACTCGTCGGCGTCGGGGCCGAAAGCCGTGCGCCAGTTGGCGCCGGCGGGCGCATCGGGCTTGAGGCCGTGCAGCAGCTCGGCGGGGACGGGCGACTCGAAAAGTTTTTGGGCGGCGGGCGAGAAGTCGCGGACGGAACCCCAGGTGCCGGGTTCGTTTTCGACCTGCACCATGATCACCGTGTGTTGCGGGTCGGCGGACTCGAGGTGGCGCATGAGCGCGGCGAACGCGTGCTGGTCGGCCGCGAGCAGCGCGGGCGAGTGTGGCGAGGGTGAATCGACCGGACGGCCGTCGCGACCGATGACGCGGGGATATTTTTCGGGGCGGCTCTTGATCCAGAGCGGCAGGTAGTGGGCGCTGCCGTTTTTCCAGGTGCCGAACCAGAGGAGGACGAGTCGGACGCGGTGTTCGCGCGCTTGCTGGAGAAGAAGGTCGACGATCGAGTTATCAAATCGGTTCGGCTCGGGCTCGAACTGTTCCCACGAAATCGGGACTTCGAGCGTGTTGGCGTGCATCGCTTCGATTGCGGACCAGACGGCGGGGAGCGTGGCGGGCCAGGCGCTGGAGTTGTGACATTGTCCGCCGAGGATGAGGAAGGGAGCATCATCGACGATCAGGGCGTGGCGGCCGGCGTGCTCGACCAGATGTGGAGGCGACGGCGGCTCGGCGGCGAAGCTGGCGATGGCGGCCGCTTGAAATGCGACGATGAGGAGTTTGATCGAGAAACGCATTTTGTGGAGAGCTGTCAGCGCGGTGACAGCCGATAGAGGCCGGCGCCGTGGAAGGGGATTTCGGGGGCGAACGTGCCGGTCGATCCGCCGAGATCGCGATGGCTCCAGAGATCGCGAACGGTCGCGCCGTGTGCGAGCCCGAGTTCGGCGAGGGTGACCGGAATGGAGACCGCGCGCGGCGATCTTTCGTCGGCGGGCGTGGTCACGACGACGAGAAAACGGACGGGGCCGGGCTCGTGGCCGCGGCCGTTGGATTCGACCGTGGCGGTGGCCTTGAAGCGGACGGCGCCGGCTGGGAGCGCGTATTCGACGAACGCGGGAATTTCGGCGGCGATGCCGATGGGTCGGCCGGCGGAATCTTTTTTCACGGTGGTGCTGTCCCATGCGGCGTCGGCGTGTGTCCAGGTTAGATCGGTGAGCGGGCGCTCGGAGCCATCGGCGAAGGCGACGCGCGGATCGCGCCAGAGGATGCGGTTCCATTCACCGGTGGCATCGACGGGCTGCACCGCGAGGAAAAGTTGGCGGGCGCCGGAAATGTCGGTGTCGATCGCAGTAGGGTTGGTGCGGGTGACGGCGGGGCCGGCGTAGCGGGCGTTGGCGGGGGTGAGAGGGATGCGGTCGCGGGCGTTGAAAACGGCGAGGTATTTATCGGGCGAATTGGGGACGTCGGCGGTCCACGCGACGAGATCGTCGCGGTGGAAGAGCGGGCGGTTGTTCGTGCTGTGCTGGTTGACGGCGAGGACCTCGTCGTTGGTGAGGAGCGCGAGCGTGGCGGGATCGGTTTTCGTCAGGTCGCCGCCGTGCATGAGCGGCGAGCGGGCGATCGACCAGAGCGTGAGCAGCGTGCGCTGTTCGTCGGGTGTGAAGCGGGTCGTGCGCTGGCCGAGGTTGCCGAGCGGAAGCATGTCGGCGTCGGGCCACGCGCCGGGCGAGCGGTAGCGGTTCCAGGCGGCGAGGCGGTCGAATTGTTCGCGGAGCGGCAGCCAGCGGTCCCAGAAATCGTCGCTGATGCGCCAGAGGTTCGCGTGGGCGGCGACGTGTGCGGCGGCATCGAGGGGAGTTTCGCCCGGCGAGAGGCTGAGGACGATCGGACGGCCGGATGCGTCGATCGCGCGGCGGATGGCTTCGATTTCGGGTTCGTGGTCGTGATAGGGACGCGAGATATCGTCGACCTTCACGTAGTCGATGCCCCACGAGGCGAAGAGCGCGAAGACGGAGTCGTAGTAGGCCTGCGCGCCGGGCTTGCTCATATCGACGCCGAACATGTCGGGATTCCACGGGCAGATGCTGGCGCGGTTGGCGATGTCGGCGGCGTGATAAGGGGTGCCTTTGACGGGAAGATTTTTTTCGACGGCCTGGCGCGGGATGCCGCGCATGAGGTGGACGCCGAACTTCAGGCCGAGCGAGTGGACGTAGTCGGCGAGCGGCTTGAAACCGGCGCCGTCGGCGGCGGAGGGGAAACGGTTGAGCGCGGGCGTGAGCCGACCGAAGGCGTCCATCGTGAGCGTGGCGTTTTTCCGGTATTCGTGGCCCTGGGCGCCAGGCTCATACCACTGGATGTCGACGATGATGTAGGTCCAGCCGTGCGATTTCAGGTGCGCGGCCATGTAGTCCGCTTGTGCTTTCGTTTGCGCCTCGGTGACGGTGGCGCCGAAGCAGTCCCAGCTGTTCCAGCCCATCGGCGGAGTCGGGGCCCAGGTGTGGAAATCCGCGGACGATGAGGCGAGGGTTCGAGCGGCGGCAAAGGCGACGAAAAGAAGGGGGAGGAAATATTTCATGCGAAGAGGGCGTTTTGCGGACGGCCCGGAGAGCCGTCCCGACCGTTTTCAGCGCGGGCGGAAGCAGCGCGCTACTTTGCCGGCGTGATGCGATAAACGATGGAGTAGTCGCTGGGCGCGGAAGAAACCGGTTGAATGACGAGGGCGTCGGCGTTTTGCGACCAGATGAGTTTGCCGGAGTGGCCGAGGAGTTCGACGCCGGCGATGCGGCCGTCGAGCAGGTGCGCGGCGCGGCCGAGAGACTTGATCGAGACAGGACCGGTGGGGACACCGAGGAGGATCGCGTAGATGGCGCCGTCTTTGGTGGTGAAGCGGACGTCCTCGGCGGTGAAGGGCTTGCCTTTGCCCTCGTTGAAACCCTGTGCCTGGATCGGCGCACCGGCGGACGCGGGGCCCTCGCCGAAAATTTTCCACGGGCGCGTGCCGAAGATCGCCTCGCGGTTCACGTCCATCCAGCGCGCGATGTTCTCGACGATCGCGAGCTCGTCGTCGTCGATGGTGCCGTCGCCGCGGACGGGGACGTTGAGGAGGAGGTTGCCGTTTTTGCTCACGACATCGGCGAGCGTGTGGATGACGGTGGCGGGCGTCTTGTAACGGTGCTGCTCGTAGATGGCACGATCGTAGTGCCAGTTGCCGAGGCAGGTGTCGCTCTGCCACGGGAGCGGCTCGATGACGTTGCTCTGGCCGCGCTCGATGTCGCGCGTCATGCACTGCGCCTCCTCGTCGTTGAGGACCTTGCCGAAGAGGACGCCTTCGAGTTTCCCGCCGTGAGCCTTGAGGTTGGAATTGTAGAAGTGCGCGGCGATGCGGAGGCCGGCGTCGCTGACGGGCCAGAGCGGGAGCGCGGTGTCGTCGAAATAAATCAGGTCGGGATGGTAGCGGTTGATGAGGTCGATCGTGCGATTGTAGAATTTCTCGCAGTAAGCGGCGTCGGGGAGCGAGACGCCGTTGTCCCAATTCCAGCGCGACCAAATGGATTTGTAGTCGGCGAAGTTCGGGCTGGGCGTGTGGTTTTGCGCGTAGAGATCCTGCGGATCGAGGCCGTCCCACCACTGGTCCTTGCCGTCGGCCTTCGTGAGTTTTCCGTCGTAGGACACGCCGGCAAGCGGGCCGGTGGCATCGGCGGCCTGCGCGGTTTCATACCAGCTCCAGGCGTGCGCGGCGTGGACGCTGACGCCGAACTTGAGATGGTGACGGCGTGCGGCGGCGGCCCAGCCGGCGATGAGGTCTTTTTTCGGGCCGACGCGAACGGAGTTCCACGGCTGGTATTTCGAGTCCCAAAGGTCGAAGTTGTCGTGGTGGTTCGCGAGGGCGAAGAAGTATTGCGCGCCGGCACGGGCGTAGAGCGCGACGAGTTTTTCCGGGTCCCAGTTTTCGGCGTGCCAGCGATGGATGACGTCCTTGAAGCCCGCCTTCGATGGAGGGCCGTAGTGGGCGACCTGCCAGTCGTAGTCATGCTGGCCCTGCACATACATGAGGCGGGCATACCAGTCGCCCTGCTCGGGCTCGCACTGCGGACCCCAGTGAGCCCAGATGCCGAACTTCGCGTTGCGAAACCATTCAGGCGCGCGGTAGTTCGCGAGCGATTTCCAGGTGGGTTGGAACGGGCCGGTCTGCATCGGCTCGGCGACGTCGGCGGGAATCGGATGGAGCGGCGTGAGATTCGTGGGAATGGGATCAGCGAGGAGGAATGACGCGGAAGAAAAAAGCAGGACGAGCGAGGGCCAGAGCGGCGCGAGTCTTTTCATGAGAAGGCGGGAGAGCGGTGGCATGGGGCTCAGGTTTCGCCCAGGACGGCGATGATTTTCGAACCGTCCTTCAACCCATCGAGCGGCGCGAGATTACCGGGGACGCGGCGGCGGTCGATGAGGAGCGAGGCGACGCCTTTCGAGAGGCCGGCGGGATTTTTCACTTCGATGTTCAGTTTTTTTCCGCGGAAGACGCGCGCGACGGTGAAGCCGGGCCACGCCTTCGGGATGCACGGATCGATGCGCAGGCCGTCGAGCTCAGGACGAATGCCGAGGATCCATTGCAGCGCGGCGTGGTGGCTCCACGAGGCGGTGCCGGAGAGCCACGGGACGCGGGATTTGCCGGCGTTGCGATTGCAAGTCGCGTAGGTCGTCTGGCAATGGACGTAAGGCTCGATCTCTCGCAGCTCGGCCCGCGTGTTGTAGGCGGCGGGCATGAACGCACGGTAGTAGTCGTAGGCGCGGTCGCCGTTGCCGAGCAGGCACTCGGCGATGACGGCCCAGCTCTGCGTGTGGCAGAAGATGCCGGCGTTCTCCTTGATGCCGTGGTTGTAGATCACGCCGCCCATGACGGTCGGCGGCGTGTGCGTGAACGGCGGCGCGCTCAACATGATGCCGTAAGGCGTCGCGAGTTCGCGATGCAGTGCGTCCATGCAGCGGCGCGCCTGGTCAGGCGAGGCGGCGCCGGAGAGGACGGCCCAGACCTGGGTGTTGATGTAGATTTTTCCTTCGGTTTCGTCGCGCGAGCCGTAGCGGTGGCCATCGTCGCCGATCGCCCAGAGAAACCACTCGCCGTCCCACGCGGCCTGCTGGATCGCGGCGTCGAGGCGCGCGAGCTCGGTGCGGGCCCAGGCGGCTTCGGCGGGGTAGGGCGCGGCGTCGTGAGTGTAGGGCGGGGTCGGGAGACCCCGCCCTACGCCGGCCGTGCTGGCGGCGAGTTGGTCGGCGATTCGCGCGTAGGTCGCGAGACCGAGGCGGAGCTGCTCGGCGGCCATGACGGACTCGCCGTTGTAGCCCATTTTCACGCAGTCGTTCCAGTCGGCGTGGAGCCCGCAGGGCAGGCCGTGCGCGCCGGAGCGCTCGAGGTTGAACTCGAGGGCGCGGCGCAGATGGCCGAGCACGGTGGCTTCGCCGCGATCGGAGTAAGGCAGAATCTTTTTGTAGAAATCGATGTCACCGGTCTCCGCGACGTAGTCGGGCACGGCGTTGAAGAACCACTGGCAGTCGTCGGAGCGATACTCCTCGGGTTTCGGCGGCGGCATGCGGCCGGGCGCGTGGTTGAACGGCGCGACGACCGGCATCGCGCCGCCGGTCGAGGCCTGGCCGGTGAGCATCAGCTCGAGCCGCTCGCGAACCTGTTCCTTCAGAAGCGGCATCGCGCCGAGGAAATCCTGCACCGTGTCGCGGAAGCCGAGGCCGTCGCGCTCGCCGTTGTAGATGAGCGAGGCGTGACGCGACCACGCGTAGGTGATGAGCGCGTTGTAGGCGCCCCAGACGTTGGCCATCGAGTCGAACTCGGCGTCGGGCGTCTTCACCTTCACGCCCCCGAGCAAGCCGTGCCAGTGGGCGATGAGTTTTTGCAGCTCGGCTTCGCAGCGGTCGGGCGTGCCGAATTCGGCGCGCGCGGCGTGGCCGTGCGAGTCGGGCGTGCCGAGGCCGAGCATCGCGATCAGCTCGCGCGTCTCGCCGGGCGCGAGCTCGAGGTCGACCTGCAGCGCGCCGACGGCGTTTTCGCCCTCGGCGAGAAAGTTCGAACATTTCCCGTCGATCACCGCCTGCGGATTCGCGTAGGTGTTGTAGGCCGAGCCGAGGAAACGATCGCGGACGGTTTCCCAGCCGGCGAGCGGCGCGCCGACGAGTGACATCCACAGCCGGTGGCAGCCCATGAGGTTTTTCGGATCGAACGCGTGATACGGATGCACGGCGAGTCCGAGCATCCCGCGTTCGACGGCGGCTTTCGTGATGAACTGCGAATACTGGAGATTCGTGAGATCGTTCGGCATGTGCCACGGGCTCGCGAATTCGCAGTAGGTGAAAACGGAGAGCCGGCGCGTGTGCTTCGATTTGTTCGTGACTTTCAGCCGCCAGTATTCGAACGCCTGGCCGAGCGGAACGAAGTAGGTCGATTCGGTTTCGACCGCGGAGTAGCGCGAGGTGATGATCGTGTAGGCCGTGCCGTGACGGCAGGTGCTCTTGTATTTCGCGAGCGGCTTGCCGACGGGTTGCCACGACGACGACCAGTAATCGCCGCTGTCGCGATCGCGCAGATAAAAGTAACGGCCGGGCTGGTCGAGCGGGACGGAGTTGGAGCGCAGCCGGAGAAACCGGCTCGAGAGCGCGCTCTTGTAGAACGAGTAGCCGCCGGCGTTGTTCGTGATGATCGCGCCGTAGTCGAGCGAGCCGAGATAATTGCTCCAGGGGCGCGGCGTATCGGGACGCGTGATGACGTATTCGCGGGCGCGGTCGTCGAAGTGGCCGAATTGCATGAGAGTCGGGGAAGGGGAAAACGATTTATTTTGCCGCGGCACCGGAGGCCGCATCGACAAACGGCGCGAGCGCGAACACGAGCGCGGCGTTCCAATTGATCGCGATTTCGTTCACGCGAAAGTTTTTCCAGTTGTCTTCCCAGTCGCGGCCGGTCGGCCACGCGCCACCGACGAGATAGCCGGGCCACGCGGGCCCGCCGCGGCGGTCGTGCGGATGCTCGGGCGGATCGAAACCGAGGCCGGTCACGTAGGAGCGGGCGTTGAAGTTGCGCCCAAACAGGAAGCCGAGGGCGTCGAGTGCGGTGTCGCGGTAGCGTGCGGACGGATGAATGCGATTGGCAACGTGAAGCAGATACGCCTGCGCGGCGACGACGCTGTTGCAGCCCCAGAACCACGTGTGCGCGCTTCCGCCGAGCGGCCGGCCGTAGGCGTTGGCCGCGTCGGTTGCGACGATGATATCGGCGGTTTCGAGCAGGTTCGTGGTCAGCCGCTCGACGAGCGCGGGATTGCGCCCGCCGGATTTCGTCGCGAGCAGATACGCACCGAAGGCGAGGTCGCGCGCGTCGCCCCAACCGGGGCCGCCCGCATCGAACTTCATTGCGCCGGCGCGATGTTCGAACTCGTGCAGGCACGCGCTGTCGCCGGTCGTCTTCCACAGCTCGACCGCGGCCCAGAGCCGATGCGTTGCATCGCCGGGGGCGTAGGCGCCGGTATGAAACGCGTGCAAATCCGGCGCGACGTTTTCCGGATGTGCGGCGAGGCATTGCCAGCCGAGTTGCGCGGCGGCGACGCAGCGATCGGCGAACGCCGCATCATAGGGCCGGTAGGCGCGGGCGGCCGCGGCGGTCATCGCGACGAAGTCGGCGGTCGCGGCGGTGCTCCACGGCGCGAAGTAGCGGTCGGCCTTGTCGTTCTCCGGCGGACCCCAGTAGGCGAAGTTGCGCTGGCTGAGCTTGTGATAAACGCGGCCGTCGGGAAGCTGCATCGTGAGGAGCCAGTCGAGCTCCCAGCGAATCTCGTTCAGGAAATCGGGCGTGGCGTTGCCGCTCTCCGGCAAAGCGAGCGCGATGCCGCCGAGCCGGTCGCCAAACATTTCCCAGGCCTGCAGCAGCAGCCCGACGGTGACGCCGGCGTTGACGACATATTTGTTGTAATCGCCGGCGTCGTGCCAGCCGCCGACGCTCGCGTGTTTCGCATGACCGCCGCCCACCTCGTCGAGCCAGCCGTCATCGAGATGACAGGCGGCGTGGGCGTAGGTGTGGCCCTGCCATTCGCCGTGAACGGCGGTGCCGCATCGCCAGTAATAGAACCCGTGCATGACGGCGACGAAAGGGGTCGCCCAGACGTCGGACCCGATCGTGAACGCAGCCGAGCGGCCGACGCCATCGATCTCGAGCACGTAGCGGCCGGGCGTCGACAGCGCGCTGAAGTCGGCGACGCGGACCGTTTCGTCGGTGTCGGTTTTCGCCGTGTGCAGCGCGGGTCCGGATTTTCCGCGGAACGCAACCGTGCCGTCGGCGACGCGCACGATCGCGAAGTCCGTCTGGTCGCAGGCCAGCGTGGCGCGCTTCGGTGCGTCGGGGAAAAAGCCGATGGAATTCAGGCGAATGGGCGACGCGCTTCCGCTGGCCGGGACGCTGGTCGGACTGACGGAAAGCGAAGCGTCAGCGGCGGCGAGCGGTTGAAGACCGGCGAGGACGACGACGGCTGCGGCGCAGGCTAAAAGCTCGCGCCCACAGCAGCGAACGTGGTGGATTGAAGACATGATTGAGGAAGAAAGCGGCGGCGACAGACGATGGAATCCGGGCACCCGGCCGGCACGCGAGAATTGGAGGCGAGGAACGAAAGTCAATTTAGGGCTAAATCGGCTTTGCCTTTTCCGGCCGAATCTGGTTTCCGACCTTTTCGCCGAAATGCTTTCCTTGAATTCCAGCAGGGCCGCCCACCGCCGGCCGGCCGTCCTCTCGCAGGCGGCCATTCGCCGCGCCTCATGAAGTTCACCGATGGCCAGTGGCTGCTTCGTCCCGGCGTAACGGCGAGCTACGCGACGGAAGCGCACACCCTCACGGCGGAGCCTGGGCGGCTCGTGGTCCATGCGCCGGTGCGGCCGATCCGGCATCGCGGTGACACGCTGCAGGGACCGTTGCTGACGGTGACGCTCAGCTCGCCGCTGGAAGGCGTGGTGCGGGTGCGGATCGAGCATTTCACCGGCGGGCTCGAGCGCGGGCCGGTCATTCCGCTGGAGGCGTCCGAGCAGGCGACTGTGGCGATCGCGGAGGAATCCGAGTCGGCGACGCTGGCGAGCGGCGGGCTCACGGTGCGCGTGAAAAAGCCCGGCTGGGAATTGTCGTTCGAGGCCGGCGGCCGCGTGCTCACCAGGAGCGGCGGACGCGGGATCGGTTACATCCAGGCCGACGGCGGGAAAAACTTCGTGCACGAGCAACTCGCGCTCGCGGTGGGCGAAT
>DASZPP010000369.1:0-3980 GCA_035549975.1 Opitutus sp. | reverse complement strand
CGCGATGCGACTGGGCTGAGGGGGCGGCTTCGGGGTTTGCATATGCGAGATTACTCGCAAAGACAAACGCCGCAGCCCGGCGTGCGCATTACGAAAGAAGCCGCCAGGCGACGAGCCCGAGGCCGCCGAGCGAAAGGATTGCCGCAATGCCCACGCTCAGGTAGCTGACGAAAACCGTGCAAAGATAGAGGCCGGCGCAGCCGGCGATCAGCGCGAGGAGCAGGAGGCTCTGGCCGTGGGTCCAGAAAATGAAGCCGAGAAAACCGAGGCCGAGCGCGGCGCGGAAGCGGACCAGCGGATAGGCGGCGACGACGCCGAGGCCGAGAATCAACGCGAGCAGGACGTCGGCGACCCCGAGGATCACGAGCGGGCTGCCGACGATCTTGACGGGATCCATCGACATGAGCACGTCGGTCGAGGGAAGGATTTCGCCGGCGGCGGCGAGGATCATGGCGATGATGGCGGTCCAGCGGCCGATGCCGGCGGCGCGGGCCATGGCCTCGGTGGGATCCTTTTTGTCCTTGGTGTCGGAGGTGCGCCCCTCGGCGGCGGCGAGCATGTCGTCGACCGTGATCGGCGCATCGTCGTGGGACTCGCGGTTGAGGGTATCGAGCTTTTCCTTGGCGCGGACGCTGAGCTTTTTCTTTTCGGGAAAGAGGGCGGACTTGAGCTCGGGGTTGGACTCGATGGTGACCCACTGCTCGGTGGTGGCGTCGTAAAACATGGTGGCCGGCGTGAGCTGGCCGGAATCGATGAGCGAGCTGAGTTGCTCGAAGGTGAAGGGTCCGCGGGCCTCGGTGTCCGTTTCGTTGCGGATGTAGAATTCCTGCGTCGCCATGCGGAGAGGTTGGTGGGCGAGGGTGGAATGGTGGGCCGGAGCCGGCAAGAGTTTAGTGGCCGCGAGGCGCGCGCCTGCGGCCGGCTGAAGCTCTTGGGGCCAAGATCCAAGCTCGAGGGAAAATCCAATAACCAAGTTCCAAAACGGCCGGAGGTGCGCCGCGGCTCAATGCCGGGGAATTCTTTGGTGCCTGGAGCCCGGTCCTTGGAGTGACTACATCCGCGTGAGCGTGCGGAGGCCGAGGAGGTGGAGGCCGGTCTCGAGGATCAGGAGCGTGCGTGCGCAGAGGAGGAGGCGGCGGGCGCGGACGGTGGGATCGTCGGTGAGGACCTTGTCGGCGTTGTTGAACGTGCTGTAGTCGCCGGCGAGCTCGAAGAGGTAGAGACAGAGGAAGTGAGGACGCAGGGTGTCGGTCGCGAGGCGGATCGCGTCGGGGAACTTCACGAGCTTGCGGGCGAGGGCGATCTCGGTGGGCGTCTCGAGCGGGGCGGCTTGGCGGGCGAACGACTCCGCGCCGTTGTCATACATTATATGACAACCGCCTTTGTCATATAATGTATGACAATGGCTCGACGGGGCTGAATCGTTGGGAGGGGGCGAGGCGAGGCCGGCGCGGCGGAAGATCGAGTGGATGCGGGCGACGGCGTAGAGGAGGTAGGGCGCGGTGTTGCCGTCGAGGGCGAGCATCCTGTCCCAGGAGAAGACGTAGTTGCTGCTGCGGTTCTGGGAGAGGTCGGCGTACTGGATCGCGCCGATGCCGACGACGCGCGCGATCTCGCGGCGCTCGGGCTCGGGAATGTCCTCGGGATTTTTCTCGGTGACGATGGCGAGCGCGCGCGCCTCGGCTTCGTCGAGCAGGTCCTTCAACTTGATGACATCGCCGCTGCGGGTCTTCAGCGCCTTGCCGTCCTCGCCGGTCACGGCGCCGAAGGTGACATGATGGAATTCGGGCAGCCGGTAGTTTTTCGCGGCGAACCATTTTTTCAGCGTGAGAATGAGCTGCTCGAAATGGTCGGCCTGGCGGAAGTCGGTGACGACGACGATGCCGTCGGCGTGGAAATGCTCGGCGCGGTAGAGCGCGGTGGCGAGGTCGGTGGTGGCGTAGTTGGAGGCGCCGTCGGTCTTGCGGACGATGAACGGCTGGGTTTTGAAGCGCGGATGCTCGGGGTGGAAGACGACGAGCGCGCCCTCGCTTTCGACGGCGAGCGGCGGATTGGTCGAGATGAGCTCGCGATAAATGCGGTCGAGTTTGTCGTTGTAGAAGGACTCGCCGAGGTTGTGGTCAAAGCGGATGCCGAGGCGGTCGTAGATCTGCTGGAACGCGGCGAGGGAGACCTCGGAGAATTTTTTCCAGAGGGCGGCGTTTCCGGGATCGCCGGCCTGGAGTTTCACGAGCTCGGCGCGGGCCTCGTCGAGCGCGGGCGAACCGTCGGGCGTGGCGTCGTGGCCGAGTCTATAGAGGCGCTCAAGCTCGGCGATCGGGTCGGCGGCGAGCTTGGCGGGATCGGCCCAGCGCTTGTAGCCGTAGATGAGCTTGCCGAACTGCGTGCCCCAGTCGCCGAGATGATTGTCGCGGATGACGCGCGCGCCGGTGAATTCGAGCAGCCGGCAGATCGCCTCGCCGATCACGGCGGAGCGAAGATGGCCGACGTGCATCTGCTTCGCGGTGTTGGGCGAGGAGTAGTCGACGACCCAGGTTTGGTTGGCGTGCTCGAAGGCGGCGCCGGAGCGGAGATGCGATGCGGAGTCGTGAGTGCGGAGCCAGTCCAGGAGCGCGGCGGGTTTGAGCGTGAAATTGATGAAGCCGGGACCGGCGATGGCGACGTCGGCGAGTTCGCGGAGCGCGGCGGGGAGCGCGGCGAGGAGTTTCTCGGCGACGGCGCGGGGATTGAGTTTGCGCGCCTTGGCGTAGCCGAGCACGCCGTTGGCCTGGTAGTCGCCGTGTTTCGGATCGGCGGTGCGAACCTCGGGCGAGAACGCGGGCGCGTCGGCGAGGCCGGCGGCGACGGCGGCGGCCTGGAGGGCCGAGTCGAATTCGGCGGCGAGATTGAAGGAGACGCGCATCGGGCGAGAGAACGGCATGGCGGGCGAGGCGGGCAAGCTTTTGTAGGGCGGGGTCGCCTTGACCCCGCCATCTGGACCGCCGATCGATCGGCGGGTCGGGAGACCCCGCCCTACAAGGCTACAGGCTTGCGCGGGGCGGTCCCGGCAGTTGGCATCGCACGAGCTTTCCGGCGCCGACGATGGATGCACACCTGATTGAATTCCTGGGCATGCTGCTGCGGTGGCTGCACATCATCGCCGGGATCGCGTGGATCGGGTCGTCGTTTTATTTCATCTGGCTGGACAACTCGCTCGATCCGCCAGCGGCGGGATCCGAGGAGGCGAGGCGGGGCGTGGCCGGCGAATTGTGGGCGGTGCATGGGGGCGGTTTCTACAATCCGCAAAAATACGCGGTCGCGCCGGCGCGGCTGCCGGACAAGCTGCACTGGTTCAAGTGGGAGGCCTACACGACGTGGCTGTCGGGCACGGCGTTGCTGATCGTGGTGTATTGGCTGCGGGCGGGAACGATGATGATCGATCCGAACGTGTCGGCGCTCGGACCCTGGCAGGCGGTCGCAGTCGGCGCGGCGAGCATGGCGATCTCGTGGGTCGTGTACGATCTGCTGTGTCGGTCGCCGCTGGGGAAAAACGATGCGCTGCTCGGCGCGGTGGTCTTCGGGTTGATGGTGCTGTTGGCGTGGGGGCTGTCGCGCGAGCTGGGCGGACGGGCGGCGTTCATCGAAGTCGGCGCGTCGATCGGGACGATCATGGTGGCGAACGTGTTTTTCGTGATCATTCCGGGCCAGCGGCGGATGGTGGCGGCGATGCGCGAAGGCCAGGCGCCGGATCCGCGCGATGGCAGGCGGGGGAAGCAGCGCAGCGTGCACAATAATTATTTCACGCTGCCGGTGCTGTTCACGATGGTCAGCAATCACTACGCGTCGACCTACGCGCATCCCTACAACTGGGCGGTGCTGGCGTTGATCGCGGCGGCGGGTGTGGCGATCCGGCATTTCTTCAACCGGCGGCACAAGGGGGTCCTGGCGTGGCAGTATCCGGCGCTCGGCGCGGTGCTGCTGGGGATCGTCGCGTGGTGGAC
>DASZPP010000368.1:0-5725 GCA_035549975.1 Opitutus sp. | reverse complement strand
AAGACCGGTTTCGTCCCGACGGCGGCGAGAACCGCCTGTTCACCACGCTCGACTACCGGACTTTTCGCTACGTCCAGCTCGCCGTCACGACCGCCGGCGAACCGCTCACGATTCATGATTTCCACGGCACGTTCACCGGCTATCCGTTCCAGCAACGCGCAAGCTTCGCGAGCGACGATCCCGAGCTCACCGCGATCTGGAACGTCGGCTGGCGAACCGCCCGGCTGTGCGCCTTCGAGACCTACATGGACTGCCCGTATTACGAGCGGCTCCAGTATGTCGGCGACACGCGGATCCAGGCGCTGATCTCGCTCACCGTCTCCGGCGACGACCGGCTCATGCGCAACGCGATCGAGCAATACGACCACTCGCGCCTCCCCGAGGGCCTTACGCAAAGCCGCTATCCGTGCACCGATCTCCAGATCATCCCGCCCTTCTCGCTCTTCTGGATCGGCATGGTGCATGACTACTGGATCCACCGCGACGACCCCGCGTTCGTCGCCGCCCGCCTGCCGGGCATCGCCGCCGTCCTCGGCTGGTTTGAACAACACGTCGACGCGCGCACCGGCCTGCTGCGCGACGTGCCTTACTGGAACTTCGTCGACTGGAGCCTCGGCTGGGAATGGCACAACGATGCCCATCCCGGCGGCGAGCCGCCCGTGATGCAGGACGGCTCTGCGATCGAAACGCTGCAGCTCGTCATCGCGCTCGACGACGCCGCCGAACTTTTCGCCGCCTCCGGCCGCGCCGGCGACGCCCATCGCTACCGCGCGCTCGCCCAAAAACTCCGCGACGCCACGATGGCCACCTGCTGGGACGACCGGCGCCGCCTCGTCGCCGACAGCCCGGCCAAGTCCAGCTTCAGCCAGCACGCCAACATTCTCGCCGTCCTCGCCGGCGCGCTGCCGCCCGACCGCGCGAGCGAGCTGATCGAGCGCGTCGCGCACGACGCCGACCTCACGCAGTGCACGCAATATTTCCGGTTCTACCTCGTGCGCGCGATGAACCGCGCCGGCCGCGGCGACGAATACTTTTCGCTGCTCCAGCCCTGGCGCGACATGCTGAAGCTCGGCCTCACGACCTTCGCCGAAAAACCCGAGCCCACCCGCAGCGACTGCCACGCCTGGAGCGCCTCGCCGCTCTACGACCTGCTCGCCACCGTCTGCGGCATCGAACCCGATTCCCCCGGTTTCAAGACCGTGCGCATCGCCCCGCACCCCGGCACCCTCCACCATCTCGCCGCCTCGATGCCCCACCCGGCCGGCCCGATCCGGGTCGATCTCGCGCACGACGGCGACCATCTCCACGGCACCGTCACGCTTCCGCCCAAACTCACCGGCCGCTTTCTCTGGCGCGGCCGGTCCATCGCGCTCCACGGCGGCAAACAAGCCATCGACTTCTAACGACGCAGGCGGGCTCGCGCCGGGCAGGTTTCCTCCGGGCCGTCACCAACTATTATGAGAATTACCCAAAGACGTTACGAGGGCGTGTCATTGCGAGGAGCGAAGCGACGAAGCAATCCAGCTGGATCGCCACGGCGCGCTTCGCGCACCTCGTGATGACAAAAGAGCGCTGTCCGCAGCGAGGGCGCCGCGGCTCCATTCGCCTGTGCGCCCGCCCATGATCGATGGGGACGCGCGCCCCGGCGCGTCTGGCTGTTGCGCGAAGCCTGATCTCACCCGATCAGACCGCGTGGCAGGCCTCTTTCACCGCGAGGATGTTTTCCGCCGGCGTGCCGAACGGGATCACCGCCGTGCCCATGATGAAGCCCGGCAGGTCGCGGGCCTGCGCCAGCACCTCGCGCGCGGCCTCGTGGATCTCGTCCGGCGTGCCGGTCTCGATCAGCCGCGGCGAAAGGTTGCGCCGCATCGCCCGCTTCGCCTCGCGGCACACCTCCGACCAGACGTCGAAGTCGCCCTTGAAATCGCAGAGCAGGTTGTTGCAGCCGGTGCGGACCTGCGCCTCGGCGATCGCCGTCGTGTTTCCGCCGATGATCAGCGGCAGGTCGCGCACGCCCTGCGTCGCCGCCCAATCCACCAGCCGCGCCGTCACGGGCAAAACGAACTCCTCATACATCGCGGGCGAAAGCAGCTCCGGCGACGCCTGGGAATCGAACATGATCAGCTCCACCCCCGCATCGAGGTAGCCCTGGGCGAATTCCTGGATGATCCGCCCCGCGTAATCGAGCGCCGCATGCACCCAGTCGGGCGAGTCGATGCACGCGAGAAAAAGCGCCTCCGCCCCGATCAGTGAAATCGCCAGCGAAAACGGACCCGAGATCGCACCGCGCAGCCAGACCTCGTCGCCCACCGCCGCCCGCACGCGGCGCGCGGCGTCGATGTTCACCGGCATCCGGCCGTCCTTGAGCGGGTGCGGCAACTTCGCCTGCGCGAGGTCGTCGCCGACGTGGAGAATGTGGTTGCCCGGGCTGATGCCCGGAATGCTGGTGTCGTCGCCCTCGTAAAACGTCACGTGGCAGCCGACCGCCTCCGCCTCGAGGTTGTAAACGTCGACGCCGACGACGAGCCCGTCCGGCCCGATCGCCTCGAACTCCGCCAGCATCGCCTTCGTCAGGAGGTCGGCGTTGCGCGCGATCGCCGACGGCGTGCTGCCGATGAAGGCCGCCTTGTGCTCGTAGATCGCCGGCAGGAAAAGCGGGACCGCGCGCGGCGCGGTGCAGCGGAGGACGGATTCCACCTCGGCGCGGGTGGCGGGGGCGATGTGGGACATGGGATGTTTCTCAGGATTGCGGCGGGGGCGCGTGGCTTTTGAACACCGTTCGGACCGCCGCGGCCGCGGCCTTCGGCCGGCGGTATTCGTCGAACGTGCCTTTGTTGTTGAAGGTGCGCGGGCGCTTCAGCGACCAGCCGCCGCCGTAGGTGCGCGCGTCGCTGAAGTGCCACAACGCGATCCCGCTGCAGCGCGGGTTCTCCAGCGCCTCGACGCAGGCGCGCCGGAGATATTCCGCCTGGAATTCCTCGGTGAAAAAATCGCCGTGGGCATCGCGCCAGCCGTAGAGTGCCTCGGCGCCGATCTCGGAAATCACGACCGGCTTCGCCGCCCAGCCCGCCGCATCGAGATGCGCGAAGCATTGCCGGAAAAACGGCGCGATCAGCTCGAGCGGCGCCTCCACGCCCTCGCAGCCATACCAGCCCGGGTAAAGATTGAGCGCCATGAGGTCGACGAGATCGAAGTGCCGGTCCGTCAGCGCGAACATGCTCGCGTAGCTCACCAGCCGCGTCGGATCGAGCGCGCGAAGGGTCGCGACCGTTTCCTCGAGCACGGGCCGCACGTAGCCGGCGTCGGTGCCCGCCTCGTTGAGAAATCCCCAGATGATCACGCTCGGGTGATTGACGCTCGCCCGCACCATCGCGCGCAGCGCCGCGAGATGGTCGCGCCGGAATTTTTCGCTCGCGAAGGTCCTTTCGCGCTGCCCCCAGCCGAGGTTCTCCTCCCACACGAGCATCCCGAGTTCGTCGCACAGGTCGAGGAAGCGCTGGTCCTGCGGATAATGGGAGCCACGCACGAAGTTGCAGCCGAGGTCACGGAGCAGTTGCAGGTCGGCCGCCATTTGCAGCGTCGGCGTGCACGGGCCGAAATTCGGGTGCCACTCGTGGCGGTTGTAGCCGCGCAGCTTCAGCGGCGCGCCGTTGAGCCACAACTTCCCCGCGCGCGCCTCGATCCGCCGCAGCCCGAAACGCACGATCGCATCATCGCCCGCCGTGCCGCGGCCGTCTTCGATGGCGATTCGCAGCGTGTGCAGCGCCGGCGACGCCGGCGACCACACGCGTGGCGCCGGCACGTGCAGCGCGAGCACGAGGCGCGAACCTTCGCGGCACGGGTTTTGGTGGCGCTGCGGGACGGCCGAATCGATCTGCGTCACCAGCGCGGCCACCGCCGTCGCTTCGCCGCCGAGTTCGATCGTCACCTCCACCCCGCCGTCGCGATATCCGGCCGTGGGGGCGACGCCCACGTGTTCGATGAACGCCCCCCTGGCCGGCAAGACGTGCAGCGCCACGTCGCGGAGAATGCCGCCGTATTGGTGGAAATCGAAATACTCCTCGTGCATCGGCACGCGGTCGAAATCGAACCGGTTGTCCACGAGCACCAGAAGTTCGCGCTCCGCCGCCGTCGCCGGCGGCACCTCCACCGCGAACGGCGCGTAGCCGCACGCGTGCTCGCGCCGCAGCACGCCGTCGACGAACACGCGCGTCCACAACGACACCGCGCCGAATTCGATCCGCGCCGGCCGGCCCGCCGGCACGGAAAACCGCCGGCGATACACCGCGGCGCCGCGGCGTCCCGCATGGGCGGGCAACGCATCGAAGGCCGACGGCACCGGCATTTTTTCATTCGCGCCGACGTCCGCCGGCGCAAACGCCTCGAGGTCGATCGCGCCGAGGAAGGCGAAATCCCACAGCCCGTTGAGCGAGGTGACCGGTCGAATCTCGTGCGTCATCGCGAAAATGTTGCGGGCGCTCCGCCGTTCACAGCCGCTCGACCGCGCACGTGCGGTAAAAGCGCCGGTCGCTGAAAATGCCGGTCCACGCCATCGCGTCGGTGAACACGTCGGGCAACAGCCGTTGCAGCGCGCCGAACACGCCCACGGCCGCGAGCACCACGTGCGGATGCTGCGTGTAGAGTTCGCCCGCATGGCGTTCGTAATAATTGCGCACGAGCCGGCCGTAGCGCTCCGCCGCCGCGGCGATGTCGGCGCGCCGGTAATCGGGCGCAAACCGGCGCATCAGCGCCAGGCCGTAGAGGGCGTCCAGCTCGAGGTAATGCATCACGTGGCGCCGCTCGCCCGCGGGGCGCGGCTCCAGCCACGAGCCGCCCGGCCGCTGCAGCGCGAGCACGCTGTCGATCACGCGTTCCGGCATGGGAAATTCCCAGCCGTGATGCTCGTAGAGCGGCCACAGATGCGCGGCGCCGCCGAGCCCCTGGTGCCGGTCCGCGAATGCGGTGCCGGCGCGCCACCAGCCGGTGGCCACATCGAGATTGCGGTTCAGCCACGCGAACGCCGCCTCGAGCCACTCCATCGTGGCCCGCACGCTGCGGCTGAAACAGTGCACGCCGCCCCAAAAAAGATGCGACGTCCGCCACGCGCAGCGCCAGTCGAGCGAGTCGAGCCACGGCCCGATTCGCTCCGCCGGCGCGAAATCGTCATACAGCCGCACCGGATGCGCCTGCCACCCCTCGAGCACGCCGAGCGCGCCGATGACCATGCCGTTCGCATGCAACGCGGAATGCCCCATCGTGTCGCCGTAACTGCCATCGCCCGCCTCCCCGAAATCATGCCGCGCGAAACTGTTGATGTGCTCGCACCATTCCATCCGCTGCGCCGCCGGCAGCGTCGCGCGCAAATCCTCGCCCATGATCGTGCGCATGATGGCGACATCGCACGACGAGTACAGGTCGCAGCGCTCGCGCGGGGCCATGCGGTAGGCGCCGCACCGACCGTCGCGGTCGCGCCGCCGCGCGCAAAACTCCAGCACGTCGTCGCGCACGCGGGGCAGCGCGAAGGAACGCGGGCGCCGCGGCGCCCGGGCGGTGCGCTCGAGCTGGCAGGTTTCAGCCATCGGTGCCGCTCACGAGTTCGCCGACGTCGAGCACATACATCCTGCGCGCGCCGTCGTGGACCGAATCGAGGCAGATTTTCCGGCCGTCCGGGCTCCAGCGCGGATGCAGGTCGCAGCGGATCTCCCACTGCAGCGACGGCGCGAGA
>DASZPP010000367.1:0-1697 GCA_035549975.1 Opitutus sp. | reverse complement strand
GCGGCTGCCGCTGCGGTCGAGCCTGGTGAAGAGCGTGGCGGCGCTGTTCTCGATCGGCTCGGGCGGATCGATCGGGCGCGAGGGCCCGATGGTGCAGTTGTCGGCGTTGATGGGTTCGTTGATCGGGCGGTGGCGGAAATTCACGACGCCGCAGTTGCGGCTGCTCGTCGCGTGCGGCGCGGCGGCGGGGATCGCGTCGGCCTACAACGCGCCGATCGCCGGATCGTTTTTCGTGGCGGAAATCATCCTCGGGTCGATCGCGATGGAGAGCCTGGGACCGTTGGTGGTTTCCGCGGTGGCCGCGGGGCTGACGATCCGCGTGCTGACGAACGCGCAGCAGCTTTACCAGGTGCCGGTCTTCAAGCTCGGGTCGCCCTGGGAGATGATTCCCTACGTCCTGCTCGGGCTGATCGCGGGGACGCTGGCGCCGTGGTTTCTCGGCACGTTGCGACGGACGGAAAAATGGTTCGTGGCGACGACGCTGCCGCCGATCGCGCGGCTCGCGCTCGGCGGCCTCGTGGTGGGCGGACTGGCGGTGCGTTACCCGGAGGTTTGCGGCAACGGCTACACGATCGTCGTGGGCATCCTGAACGGCCATCTGGTGTGGTCGCTGCTCGTGCCGATCATGCTGGCGAAATGGCTCGCGACGGCCTCGTCGTTCGGCTCGGGGGCGCCGGGCGGGGTGTTCACGCCGTCGCTGTTCATGGGCGCGAGCGCGGGCTACCTGTTCGGGACGGCGGTCCACTCGTTCTGGCCGACGGGGGCGGCGGACCCGCAGGCGTTCGCGCTGGTGGGCATGGGGGCGTTCCTGTCGGCGGTGACCTACGCGCCGGTGATGGCGTTGATCATGTTGTTCGAGATGACGCTGAGCTACGACATCATCCTGCCGCTGATGCTGTGCAACGTGATCGCCTACTTCACGGCGAAAGGGCTGCAGGGGGAATCGCTCTACAGCGAGGTGTTGCGGCACAAGGCGGCCGAGGCGCCGGCGCCGGCGTTGCCGGCGGGCAGCGTCGAGGCGCTGATGCGGCGCGATCCGCCGATGATCGGGGCGACGGCGCGGTTCGCGGAGATCGCGCGGATGTTTCTGTCGGTGCGGGTGAACAACCTCTACGTGACCGGGCCGGACGGGAGGTTTCTCGGCGCGGTGTCGCTGCACGACATCAAGCCGTATCTCGGCGACGCGGACCTCGCGAGCCTGGTGATCGCGAGCGACATCATGCGCGACGATTTTCCGCGGATCGGCCCGCAGCAATCGCTGAGCGAGGCGCTCGGCGCGTTTCTCGGGCACAGTTTCGAGCGGCTGCCGGTGATCGAGCGGGAAACGGGCCGGCTGATCGGCAGCCTGTCGAAGAGCGACCTGCTGCTCGCGCTCATGGAGCGGCAGAAGACGCGGACAAAGGAAACGGCGGTGTAGGGCGGCCGCGCGACTCTCGTGGCCGCGAGCGTGAGCGAGTGGAAGGCGCATCCACTCGCCCACGCTCGCAGCTACGACGCTGCGGCTACGCCGATGCGGCGGGCGGCGTGGGTGGCGCGGGCGGATGATCGCCGGGCAGGCGGTCGCGCTCGTAGAAGATGCGCACCTGCGCCTTTTGATCCGGAAGCAATTGCTTCGCGCGCAGCAGCGCCTGGCGGGTGGCCGCCGTCGGATTCACCGTCGCCGGGAAAATGTTTTCCGCGCCGATCTGCGCCAGCAG
>DASZPP010000366.1:0-1913 GCA_035549975.1 Opitutus sp. | reverse complement strand
GCCCCGCCCTCGTCCACCGCGCGGAATTGTCGGCGCGTCGCGTCGAAACGAAACGGCTGGACGCCGCCGTCGGAAAAAAACACCGGTTCGCCGCCCCACATCCCGATGTGCACGCGCGTGAAATGTTCGGGCAGGCCGTCGCCGCCGGTGAAACGGGTCATGCGCGCGCCTGTCGCCGCGCCGCCGGCCGGCGACAGTTCGATGCGGCAAAGCGCACCGTCGGCCGTGGCCGCCCAAAGCGAGCCGTCGCCGGCTTCGCCGAGGCCCACGCAGTTTTCCCGAAATGCCGGAATCCGCCCATCGTCTCGCCACCCCCGCCCCGTGTGTCGCAGCGCATGGATCCCGTTCCCCGTGCCCACCCACACGAGCGCGGGATCGCGCCGCGACCGCCGCAGCACGCCGCCACCCGCCGGCAGCGGCGCGATCGAAACGGCCTCGGATCCGGTGACGGCGAAAATTTCGGAATCGCCGAGCGCAAGGAGCCCGGCCGGGTGCGACAGCAACGCGCGCACCGGCCGGCCGAGCACGCGTTCGAACAGCGCACCGCGGCCGTGGTCATCGCCAGGGCGCAAGCGAAACAGGCCCTCCTCGGTCGCGGCGTAGAGGGTTCCGTCGTGGCGGACGACATCGTTCACCTCGCCCTGCCCGAGTCCGTTGACGACATCGAACCGCGTGGCGGCCGACGGCCATTCGAGACGGGAAAGCCCAAACTGTTCGCCGATCCACAAACCGCCCTCGCGATCCGCATAGAGCGCGTACAGCGCCTGCACGACCAGGCCGATCGACAGATCGAGCGGACCGAGATAGGTGCCGTCCGCCGCCAGCCGCAGCCCGCCTTCGCCGCTCGCCGCGGAAAACACGACCGCGAGCGAGCCATCCGCGAGGCGCAGCGCGCGGAAAATGCGGCGGCCCACGAGCCAGCGATTCGCCGCGGAATCCAACGGCGCCACGCGACCGTTCGCGCCGAGCTGGAAATATCCGCGCTCGGCGGTGAGCAGCCTCAACCCGCCCGCATCGCCGGATTCGATCGCGATGATCTGGTTCTCGCGCAAAACCGGATCGTCCGCCACGGGCTCCAGACGGTCGCCCGCGAGCCGGCACAGCGGATGGCCGGGCCGCGTGACGTAGAGCGTGTTTCCGACCGCGTGCAGCCGCGCGCCGTGCGAGCCGGCGGGCGCGGGACAGGGCACGATCACGAAGTGATCGCCGCGCCAGACGAACAATTTTTCCTCGTCGGAAAAGCAGACGGCATTGCCGACGGCGGCGACGTGGCGGATTTCATCGATGTTGCGCCCGGCCGGCGGCAGGCGGCCAGCCAGCGAAACGAACTCCGCCGCCGGGCCCGAGCCGCGCAGGTAGCCGATGAGACTCGGGCCGCCGGCGTAGATCCGCCCGTCGGCCCCGGTCGCGAATTCGCGCACGCCGCCGGACTCCACCGGCAGCGTGATCGGCGACCAGTCGCGACCGTCAAACACGCGGATGGCGACGTCATTGCCGACGTAAATCATCCCGGCGGCATCCTGCGTCACCGCCTGACAGAGATATCCACCGAGATAAGTGCCCGGCGTGTAGTTGTGGAGAATCGGCCGGCCGAGCTCCGACGCCGCGACCTGCGCGCGGACGGCGCGCGGGAAGCCGGCCCACAACGCCACACCGAACGCCAATGCCGCCAAAACACTGCGGGAAGCGGGACACATGGGCGGAAGCTCGATCCGTTTATGTTGCCGGACCCACGGGGGTGACAATCGTTTTTCGATCCGCGGCGCCGCGCTTCTGGCTTGGCGCAGGCCGCCGATCCGGCCAACTCGTGTTCGTCCTCGATCCGCCCGCCCACGTGAAACTGCGCCACCACATCGTCCGGAGCGTGCTGGGTTGCGCCCTGTTCGCCGGGAGCGCGCATGCCGGGCTGGAGG
>DASZPP010000365.1:0-7962 GCA_035549975.1 Opitutus sp. | reverse complement strand
GGAGAGCAATTGCCGGTGCGCGTCGGCCTTGCGGAGGACGACATCGATCTGGCTTCCGCTGAATGGCTTCAACAGGTAGTCGAACGCGCCGAGCCGCATGCACGTGACCGCCGACTCGATGGTTCCGTGCCCGGTGACCATCACGACCAGCGGCCGCTCCGGTCGCGAGATGAGCTGTTCGAGAAACTTCTGCCCGTCGCCATCCGGCAGCCGGAGATCGAGCATGACCAGCTCGTACGTGTCCTGCTCCAGCGCGGCCGCGGCGGCGGCAAGGCTCGTCACGCACACGGCGGCCACTTTCCGCCGGCTGAGGTGCTCCTGCATGACGCCGCCAACGACGGGATCGTCTTCCACAATCAAAACTTTGTCCATGGTTAGTCGGGCTGGATTTCCACGCCAGGTGGCGCAGCACTCCGTTTTCGGCCACTTCCGCCGGCACCAAAGTAAAAAATGGATTCTTCAGCGCCTTTCCGCGCCCGTCGCGCTCAGTTTTCGCCGGTTCGCGCCGATAACAGGACAGGCCATGCGTTTGCTCTCCTTTCTCAGCGACATCGAACGGACCCTCCTGGGTGACGATCCTGAACCCGCCGGCGGGATCTGGAAAAACTCCCGCATGATGAACCTCGACAGCGGCCTGGCCCGCCTGACCCTCGCCTGCGGTCCGGCGGACCAATCCGCGGTGATTCCGCGCGGTTCCGTTCTGGTCCAAGCCTACACGCTCGCTGACGGAAAATCCTGCCTGAAGGCGAACCTGCGCTGGCAGGGTTCCGAAGCCGTCGTCACGAAAGCGGTCTTCACGCGTCCCGGCCTCAACTGGCGGCTCGCCGCGGCGGAAGTCGCCGCACTCTGGCTGGCCGGCCCGCCCGCTGCCAGCGTCTCCCCGATCACGGAGACGGCTGAAGCGCTCGCCGTCGCGAGTTAGCACAGGGATTTCAGGTCGTCAGGTTGCCCGTTCCCCGCGGAACGGGCTGCGAATCGTCTCGTCCGATCGATTCAAGCGCGCGCGAACAAAACCGGCCTGACCCGAGCACCCGTGAACGCCGGCTTGATCCGCTCGAGCCGGGCGCAGGCCTGCTGCCACTGGCGGCGCGACCCGCGCAAACGCTCCATCTCCCGGTTCAGTCGCTCGCCGTTGGCCAGCCGCCGGTTCAGCAGCCGCATCACGGCGCGGCGCATCGCCTCGTCCGCCACCGCCGGTCCGATCTCGCTCAATCGCTCGACCAGCGGCGCCATGCGCGCCTGCACTTCGATCAGCCGGCCCAGGTCGCCGCGGCAAAGCAGCCGGGTTTCCTCGTCGGCGAGAGTCTCGAGCGCAGCGAGCAGGCGGCCCGCGGTTTGCGCGGCGGGCGAATTCATGCCCGCGCGCGTCCGGCTTCCACCGGCGTGCCCTCCTGACGGCCGAGCATCTCGGCCCACGCGTCGCGAAGATCGGTGAACAGCCGCTCCACCTCCACGATCGGCTCGAGTTGCTTGCGCATGTTCGCCTCGAAAAGCCGGCGCCCGTGATAGTCGTAGAGCCGCTGCATCGTGCTCGCAAATTCACCACCGGCCTCGTGATTCAAGCCGCCTTGCAGCTCGGCGATGATGGTCTGGGCCTTCAACAGGTGCGTGTTGATCGCCTCGACCCGGCGCGGGTCGTCCTCCGGGCGTTCGAACGCCTCGCGCGCGAGCATCAGCGATTTCAGGACCCCGTCGTAGAGCAGCAGCACGAGTTGCGCAGGCGAGGCGGTCAGGATGGCGTTCGCGCGATAGGTGCGCGCATAATCCGCAGCAAGCATCGGGACGGCGTCAGGCGGTTTCCTCGGACAGGTCCGGCGACGCCAGGATCTGGGCGCCCACCTGGCGCAGGATGCCGATGGAGGGATAGTCGGGATCGCTGGCGAGCGTGCGGGCGCGCTCCAGCATTTCGGGCCGGATCTCGGGATGTTGCCCCAAGGCCCTGTCCAGTTGCTGACGGTGCGGAAGCGACAACTGGTCGGGACGCGGGCTGGGCGCCGGCCCCGTTCGGGTCGCGGCGACAGCCACGGCGTCCGGCTGAATGAGACGATCTGACGATGACGTCGATTGGATCATGGCTAGTAACTTTGTTAACGGTCAGCCACAAATGCTGGGCATGTGCCCTCGGGAACGCCGTTGGTTTCCTTTATGATCGGTTGGCTGTGGTGGTACTGTAGTGCGAAGCGCATCATCGGGGAGGGAGCGTGGCGAAGGTGGCCTGCGCGACGTAGGCGGCGTAGCGCGACGGGGACTGCAACACGATCTCGGTGCGGTCCATCGGCAAGCCGGAATCGTCGTTCACGAGGAAATAGCGCCGGGCGCTGTTCATCACCGCGGGCTCCCCGGCGGAAAACACGTTGTCAAACGTCCAGATCAGGCGCACGTCGTCGCCGGTCGTCGCCAGCTTCGCCCGCACGCCCAGGGCCAGCGGCCGCATGGTCCGCGCCACGGTGAGATCGACGAACATCACGCCGTCCGCCGCGTAGTGATCGCGCAGTTGCGCCATGAATCCGTGCGGCAGCGCCGTCGTGGACAGGAATTGCTGCGCGCCGAGCGCGCGGCGGCACTCGGTTCGCGAGAGCGCGACGACCTCGAAGCGGTTGGTCCGCTCGAGCGCCGCCACGAAGACCGCGTCGAATGCGTCCGCCGTCTCCGTCTCGACGCCGTCGCCCGTCGCCAGCGGCAGCAGCACCACGCGCCGGAGGTCGTCCGGCATTCGGGCCGCGCCGGCGTGATTCTCAGGGGTGAACAGCGGACCGTTCCTCGCCGGATCGACCACGGCGTCGGAAAAGCCCGCGCAGCCCGCCAGCGCGAGCACGGCCGGCAGCAGCAAAGCGGAAAAAAGCCGGAAACTCGCGGGTCGATGCAATCGCGTGCAAGGCGGGGTCTCCCGACCCCGCCGAAGCGCCGGGGACGGCGGGGTCAGGAGACCCCGCGCTACATCCGTCCGTCCTTCGATGGGGCCCGTTGTGAAATGAAATCGGTGCGCCTGCATGGTTCCGGCTACGACTACGACCCGAACGCCTTCGAGAGCGCCTGTGACTGCGAGTTGATGCTCGACTGCGCATCCTCCATCCGGATAAACGCCGCCTCCATCTGCGAGCGCTCCTCATCCAGGCGGCGCTCGATGTCGGCGATCTGGCGATCGAGATCGGCGTTGGCGTCGCTCAACCGCTTTTGCTGGTCATCATCGAGGCTGGAAATCTTGTCGGCGAAACTGCCGATGACATTGGCCAGTCCCGTGCCCGAGGTCTGGAAAAGCTTGCCGACGTCCTCCGCGTTATTGCGCAGCGCATCGGTGAGCTTGGTCTGGTCCTTGATCGCGAGCTCGTTCGTGCCCGAGGTGAAATCGATGCCGATGCTTTCGAGCCGGGTGATTGCGCCGTTGAGTCCGCCCACCTGGGCGAAGGCCTTGCTGCGCAGCGTGCGGGCCCAGTCCTGGACCTCGCGGTTGCTGGAGAGCACGCCGGTTGTCACCGTGCCACTCGAGTCGGTGGTGATTTTCGTTTCATCGTTGATGAAGCCCTCGACGTCGTTGAAGGCCGAGATGAAATCCTGGATCTTGCTCTGCATCGTGCTGGTGTCCTTCGCCACGGTGACCGTGTTGGCGGACTCAGAATCCACGGTGACTTCGAGGCCGGTGATGCCGTGGGACGATGCGGTCAGCGTGTTGCTCGTGCTGGTGAGCGTGGGGCCGCCGTTGAGGCTGTACTGGGCGTTGAGGCCCCGCGTAAAAGTCGAGTCGCCGGTGAGCCCGAGCGCATCGAGCAGCCCGCCCGACGCTTCGTTCGCGCTCAGGCCGAAGTCGCCGGTGATCTTGTTCGTCAGCACCACCCGGTCGGACGCGCCATCGTAGGCGGCGGTCACGCCGGCCGCGGAATCGTTGATGCGCTGGAGCACATCGGAGAGCGAGTCGGTGTTGACGTTGTAGGCGATCGTCTCGCCGTTGATGGTGAAGCTGCCGTTGCCGGAACCATCCACCGCGGTGAGGGCGGACGAGAGCCGCGCATTGGCGAGCGGGGCGTGCAGCGCGGCGGCTCCGAGCGATCCGGAGCTTGTGATCGTCTTGTCGCCGTTGTTGGCCAGCCGCATGACCGCGAGAAAATTGCTGCTGTCGTTTGCCGCTCCGAGCGTGATTTCGCTCGCGCTCGAGAGACTGACCTTGTCCGTGGTGGGATCGTAGCTCGCCGTCACCGCGCCGTCGGTCGCGTCCGAAATCGCGTCGAACACGTCCTGCAGTGAATCCGTGAGCGCGACCGTGATCCGCTGGCCGTTGACGGTGAACTTGCCGGCCGTCACGGGCGTCGCGGCCGGCAGGCTCGCCAGCGTGAGGCTGGAAACATTGCTCGTCGCACTGAGGGCCGAGGCGATGTCGCTTCCGCCGGCGCGCTGCGCCGTGGTCGCCAGTTGCGAGACCGCGATCTTGTAGCTGCCCGCCGCCGTGCCGTCGGCCGCGGTCACCGCCCAATTCGACGTCGTTGATCCGAGCGCCGCGGTGGAGCGCGAAAACAACCCCGCTTCGTTGAGCGCATCGGTCGCGGCCTTCAGCGCCGTGATCTTGGTGCCGAGGATCGAAAGCTTGTCCGACTTGCCGGAATTGTCGGTTTGCTCGCTGGCCAGCCGGTCGGCCGGCGCATGCTCGACCGCCATCATCTGGTTGACGAATGATTTCCAGTCGAAGCCCGACGCCAGGCCGGAAAGTCCGAGATCGACCGAGGATGTGGACGTGGGCGAGGACGAGGAAATGGCGGAGGTGGACATGGCAGTCTGCCATGGCCTAATCGGCGCAAAAATCGCCGGAGTTGAGGCCAAAGCGCCGGACCGCGGCCGCCGGGCACCGGACGAAGATTTTCACTTTTCCGCTAAGGTTTCCGCGACCCACTCCGTTAGCTGCGGCGCCGCGGAAAAGTCCGCGACCGGCGCGATCCGGAGCCGCCACCCCGGATACGAATGCGACACGGACGTCGCGCTTTAGAAATCAAGGAAGATTACCATGTCAGTCGTTATCAACACGAACTTCGCGGCCACCGTCGCCGCGAACAACCTCGCCACCTCCAACAGCATGTTGCAGAAGAGCCTCAACCGGCTCTCCAGTGGCTCGAAAATCGTCAATCCCGCGGACGACGCGGGCGGTCTCGCCGTTTCGATGAAGCTGTCCGCCGCCGCCAAGCGCCAGGGCGCCGTCGCCATCAACCTCGGCAATTCGGTCTCCTACCTGCAAACCCAGGACGGTGTCCTCCAGGTCACCGGCAAGATCCTCGACCGCATGGGCGAACTGAAGACCCTCTACAACGATCCCACCAAAAACAGCAACGACCTGGCCAACTACGACGCGGAATTCAACGCGCTGCAGGACCAGCTCACGGCGCTGACGAGCGAAAAATTCAACGGCGTCAGCCTGTTCGGCTCTTCCGATCTCTCGGTCGCAGTCTCCGACGACGGCGCCAGCTCCGTGACCATCGCCGGTCGCGACCTCACCAGCACGGGCACCGGCGTCGGCGTGCTCACCGACTCCTCCGTGGCCGACCTCGGCGACATCAACCTGTCGGACATCACCGACGCGATCCAGAACGTCGCCACCTTCCGCGCCAATAACGGCGCCGAACAGAGCCGCCTCGGCTTCGCCTCCGAGCTGCTCACCGTCAACAAGGCGAACCTCGAGGCCGCCACCAGCCGCATCACCGATGTGGACGTGGCCGAGGAGAGCACCCAGCTCGCGAGATACAACATCCTGGTGCAATCAGGCACCGCGATGCTGGCCCAGGCCAACCAGAGCGCCCAGACCGCGCTCAAGTTGCTCCAGTAATTCATCCGCCGCGCGGGGTGGAGTGATTGCCTCCCCGCGCCGAGCCAAGCGGTCGTCTTTCTCATCAAAACTGGGCCCTCCGGCCCAGCCTCCCCCTTCGCGCACCCGCGCGAAACCCTTTGGGGCCTGAGCCCCAGAC
Organism: Opitutus sp.; assembly: GCA_035549975.1. Classification (GTDB taxonomy): domain Bacteria; phylum Verrucomicrobiota; class Verrucomicrobiia; order Opitutales; family Opitutaceae; genus Opitutus. The sequence goes on along the minus strand of DASZPP010000365.1, from coordinate 2,020 downwards.
GGCGCGATCCGGAGCCGACCCCACCGGATCCGTGGCGACGACGGACCGTCGCACTCATCAAGGAAAGATACCACCATGTCAGTCGTGATTAATACCAACTACGCAGCCACCGTTGCCGCAAACAACCTGGCCAGCTCGAACACCATGCTGCAAAAAAGCCTTAACCGGCTCTCCAGCGGTTCCAAAATCGTCAACCCGTCGGATGACGCCGGCGGTCTCGCCGTGTCCATGAAACTGTCCGCCGCCGCCAAGCGCCAGGGCGCCGTCGCGTCGAACATCGGCAACGCGGTCTCCTACCTGCAGACGCAGGACGGTGCCTTGCAGGTTGCCGGCAAGGTCCTCGACCGCATGAGCGAGTTGAAGACCCTCTACGGCGATCCCACCAAGAACTCCAGCGACCTCGCGAACTACGACGCCGAATTCAAGGCGCTGCAGTCCCAGCTCACCGATCTCGCGGGTGAAAAGTTCAACAGCGTCTCGCTCTTCGGCAGCTCCGACCTCACGGTCGGCGTGACCGAGGACGGCGGCACGTCGGTGACCGTCGCCGGCCGTGATCTCACCAGCACCGGCACCGGTGTCGGCGTCCTCACGGACTCGACGGTCGCGGACCTGGGTGACGTCGATCTGTCGGACATCACCGATGCGATCCAGAACGTGGCTACGTTCCGCGCCAGCAACGGCGCCGAGCAGAGCCGCTTCGGCTTCGCGTCGGAGCTGGTCACGGTCAACAAGGCCAACCTGGAAGCCGCCAACAGCCGCATCACCGATGTGGACGTGGCCGAGGAAAGCACGCAACTCGCGCGCTGGAACATCCTCGTCCAATCCGGCACCGCGATGCTCGCCCAGGCGAATCAGAGCTCCCAGGTCGCGCTGCGACTGCTCCAGTAAAGCGCCTCACGTGGTGGAAGCCTGATCCGCTCCCGCCGGTCGCCCTCGCGGCGATCGACGTCGGAAAGACCAGGCTCTCCACCCGACCCCGGCTGGCCGACACCAGCCAAAGGAAGGCGCCGGTTGATAACGCAACGAGCACGCTTCCCTCGTCTTCTGGAGGCAAGCCCCGGCATCACAGGATGTCGGGGCTTCTTTGTTTTGGCGCGCAACAGGTCCGCAACCAAACGCGGGCGACCAGGCCTTTTGGAGCGCGGCCGTCCTCTGCCGCTTTCGATCCAAAGCGCCAGGGCGCGGGCGCTCTTCAAAATGACTCCACAAGCAATCCTGCTCGCCACCCGGCTCACGCCACGCAGCGAACCGCCGCCTTCCGCGCGCCGCGGTCCTCGCCACCGGGCATGTATTTTCGGACGTTGATAATCTGCCCCGTGTCAAGCGGCTGCGCGTAGGCGACGACCGTTTCGGCCACGTCGCCGGGCTCGAGCGGATCCCTGTTGGTTACCGGCCCCGAGAGCGCCATGCGCGTGTTCACGCAGCCGGGATTCACGCAGTTGATCTTCACGCCGCACTCGCGCTGCAGCAGCGGCGCGATGCCTTCGACGAAATTGTTCACCGCCGCCTTGGACGCGGCGTAGAGCGGGATGTTTTCCCGGCCTTTCATCGCCGAGCTCGAGCCGACGACCACGATCGCGCCGCCGCGCATCGCGCGCCGGGCCAGGTCCGTCACCGCCACCACCGAGCGGAAATTCGTCGCGAACATCGCCTCGACCCCCGCCACGTTGCTCGCGTTGTTCAGCATGCCCGCGCTGTGGATGACCGCATCCCACGGCCGCACGAACGCCGCCGGGATGTCGGGCTGCGCGAGATCCCACTCGCTCCGCGTCGGCGCCGTCACGCGCGCGCCGTGGGACGCGAGCACCGCCCGCACCGCCGATCCGATCCCACCGCTCGCCCCGAGCAACAACACCTCGCGATTATGGAGATCGATCGCGCGGTTAGGGCTCGCCGGCCGGTATTGGAGAATCCGCTCCGCCACGAAGAGGTCGTGCGGATAGGTTAGTTTCAAGTTGAACGGCGTTCCCCTGACGATCCGGCAGCGCCCGCCCGTGCGAAGGAAAATCCCGACGTCATC
>DASZPP010000364.1:0-3956 GCA_035549975.1 Opitutus sp. | reverse complement strand
GGCTAGAATTCGCGCGCCGCATGAAAGCACACGCCTTCCGTTTCCTCACCCTCGTCGCGACGCTTTGCGCCGCCTCCCTTTCCCTCCGCGCCGCCGACGTGCCCACGTGGACCGTCATCGACACCGGGCTGAACGACACCTTCGGCAACGCCGGCAAGGGGATTCTGGACCCGCAGGTCGACGGCGTCTCCGGCGTGGCCTTCGGCGCCGGCAAATTCGTCATCGTCGGCAACTCCGTCGGCGAAACCGTCATCCGCTGGGCGACCAGCACCGACGGCACGACTTGGACGGCGCACAGCCAGACGATCGCCAACAGCGGCACCTCGGCCTGGCAGTCGAAGGTCCATTTCCTGAACAACCAGTTTATTTTCTTCGCCACGCATGCTGTCGGCGGTTTCGCGCAGACGTTCGTTTACGTCAGTGCGGATGGTCTCACCTGGACATCGCACAAGGTCGCCGACGGCGGGCACTCCGTCGCCGATTTCGATGCCTCGGCCACCGTAACCGTCGCCGCCGGCGGCAACGGCGCCCAATACCGGTCCACGGATCTGGCCACGTGGACGCCGAGCCCGGTGGTGACGGACGGCGGGCTCTACTCGCACAACGATCTCGCCTATGGCGCCGGCACGTTCATTTCCACGATCAACGGCTTTGGCGGCCAGACCTACGCCAGCACCGATGGCAGCACGTGGACCCCGATCGACGGCCTTGCCGGACCCGGCGGCGGCTTCGTCGCCTCCGCCAACGATATCCTGCTCGTGACCGTCAGTGGCAATTTCTACCGTAGCACCGACGGCGCCACGTTTTCCAAGATCACTCCCACCGTGCCCTCCGGCTGGATCCTCGGCGCCGCTCCGTGGTCCGCCGGCGGACGCTTCCTCGCCCTGTCCTACCAGCTCTCTCCCTACAAGAGCGCCTATCTCGCGTCCGCCGACGGGCTGACGTGGACCGAATTCGGCGACGCCCCGGTCTCCCCCGTCGTGCCTGCCGGGCAGAGCCGGGGATATACATTCATCGATGTCGCCTACGGCAACGGCAAGTATGTCTTCGTCGGCCTGGACACCGCCCAGACACTCTTCACCAAGACGGTGCTGCCGCTCGTTTTTGTGGCTTCGGCCGGCGCCGCCGATGTGCCCACCGAGAGCGTTCCGGAATCCCAAACCGTCGCCGCCGGCGGCAGCGCCACGTTCACGACGTCCGCCACCGGCACGATCCAGTGGTTGCACAACGGTATGTCGATCTCCGGCGCCAGCTCCAGCTCCCTCTCGCTCAGCAACGTGCAGCCCGGCGACACCGGTCTCTATTCCGCCCTGATCACCAGCGGCGGCGCCACCACCCTTCAGACCGCGATCCTCGGCGTCAGCAGCTCCGCCAAGGTCGTCGGCAACGGCTCCGAGCTTCAGCCGACCGACATCCATCATCAAAACGGCAACATCTTCGACCAGGTCCTCGTCACCGGCGCGGCCGAAACCATCACTGCCGACGCCGGCCAGATCACCCGCACCTCGTTCATCGACCTCAACGACGACATTGTTCAGGTCGAGTTCTCCGGCGCCGGTTCCCTTTCGCTGGTGCTCGATGCCGCCGGCACGCCCGCGCTCCCCGTCAACTACAACCAGGACGTGAAATACGTGAAGGGCCACGCCGGCATCGTGATCGTCGGCGCCGACGAGACCACGAACGTTTCCATCTTCAGCGTCGGCAGCGCCACCGCCGTGAACCAGGCGCTTTTCAAGGAAAACGTGACCTACGACGGCGTCGCCGACCTCGCCTTCATCGCCATCGCCTCGACCAACGGCAAGTTCGGCGGCCTGCGCGCGGCCGACGCCAATTTCTTCGCCTCACATGGCTTCACCGGACTCTATGCGCCGGGGGTGAAGTTCGTCGGGCCGGTCTACATCGGAAACATCGATGCCCACGACGAGGCGCAGCCGGCGATCATCATCGGGTCCGCCGATGGCGATACCCGGATCACCGGCGGCGACCTGAAGCAGACCAACGGCAGCGCCGTGGAGGTCAGCGGCATCACGCAACTGAAATTCACCGCCGGCTCGACCTCCGCCGGCGTCCTCCTCAGTGCCCAGCCCAATCGGGCGAAGCTGGTCCAGGACGGCGCAGACGTTACCGGCACGATCGTGGTCAATCCCACGCCCTGACGGCCCAATCCCGAAATTTCCGCAGCGGGTCAGTTTGTTGTAGCGATGGTTCAACGAGCGCCAAATCCCCTCGAGGCACGGCGGTCACAGACCGCCGCTACAACTTCGAACTGATTCCACGACCAGATTTTCCAGGGCGGGCTTCGGCCCACCGCATATTTTTTCGCACCGTCCCGCCTATCCGCCGCGGACCGGCGCCGTCCGCACGTAGTTGGCCAGCGCGTCGAGCTCACCGGCGAGCTGGCTGCCCGGATCGACCTTGAGTGCCTTGCGCGCCCGGTCGACCGCCCGCGACGCCTCCGCGCGATCTCCCGCCTGGAGCAGGTGGTCGACAAAAACCACCACCACCTGATCGAAAAACATGACTCCCGCCCGGCGGCCGTACGTGTCGACCGCCGAATTGTAGCTGCGAATTTGCTCCGGCAGCGATTGTGTCGACATGCTCCGGAGCAGGATCGTTTTCGCCTCCTCCACGCTCAGGTCGTCGCGCTCGCCGCGATATTTCCGCGCGAGCTGGCGCTCCTCGTGATCGGCGGCGCTCGCCTCTCCCCGCGCCCGCATGCTCTCCGTCAGCCGCTTCACATACACCACCTCGAGATCCGGGTAGCGCGCAAAGGCCCGCGCCGCTTCCTGTAAAATCCCCTCGCGCGTGCGGGCGTCCCGGCCGAGCGCCGCCGCCGCGGCGAGCAGCGTCTCCCACGCCGGCTGGTTTCGCGGCTCGTAGTTCACCGCCTTCCGCGCCGCGCGTTCCGCGCTCGCCGCGTCGCCTGCCGCCAGGAAATCCGCCGCGAATTCCTCGTGCACCCGCGATTGTCGAAACGACGGCAGCGCCCGGAACCGCGCCGCCAGGAATCTCAACTCGTGATCCGATAGCACGCCCCACGTCTGCGGGTCGCGCGCGAAGCCCGTGACGAACCGCTGCTCGCCGTAGCGCCCCGCGTCGAGCTGCCATTTCCCGTCGCCGTCGAGATACCCGAACCACGCATGCCGGCCGTCGTTGCCGGCGCCGCGGAACAGCAGCGTCGGGACGCCGCGCGCCTTGCCCGCCTGCGTCGCGAAATACGCCTGGTCGACGCAAATGCCCCCCGCCCCGAGAATCGCCGGCAGCGAGTAGGACGGCTCGGCCCACATCCCGGCATTCCGCACCGCCCGGTCCCGGCGATAGGTGATCATCCGGTAGGCGCGGTCGAATTGATTCAGCGGATAATTCGCGACCTGCTCGGACCACGCGAGATCGTCGAACGTCGCCGTCGCATCCACCACGAACTTCAGCTCGTCCGCCCGCAGGCGCGCGAGCCGCTGGAAGGTGTGTCCGGCCTGGTCCTCGTGCGTCCACCAGCGAAACGCCTCGACCGCCGGCGGCCACGCCTGCCTCACCAGCGCCGGCGGCACCTGCGGGTGCGGCCAGTCCGGCGGCGGCGGCACATCGTAAACGACCGCGAGCGCGAGCGCGAGATTCGCGTAGCTCGCGAACCGCGCTGCATCGTCGCGCTGGAGGTCGTTGAGGATCGCGAAAACCGCCGGCACGTTGTCGACCGGCGCCAGGAGCGAAAAAAACTCCTCCGAGAACTCCGGATTCCCGAGCAGCCACGCCTGCAGCTCCGGTGCGAGCCAGTCGCCGAGCGGGCGCTGCTCCATCCGGTAGCGCGTCGGCATGTTCGCGTGGTTCGCATGAGCCTCGGTGACGCGTTGAATCCAGTGCACGACGAAGTCCGCCTGGTTCGTTCCCCACAGCTTCGCCCAGCGATGGACGTTCAACCACGCCTCCGCCGCCGCCAGCCGGTCGCGCCCGTAGGCGCG
>DASZPP010000363.1:0-7536 GCA_035549975.1 Opitutus sp. | reverse complement strand
CCTTCGCTGTCACGCGCCCGGCCGAAGTCGCCGCGCTGAAGGCCGGCGACCGCGTGAAGTTTCGCCTCCGGGTCAGCGAAACGGCGGCGAGCGTCGAGGCGTTCGAGGCGATCGGCGGCGGCAGCGAGGCCACCAAACCGGAACCCATTCATCACGTGATCCTGCGGTCGCAGCATCTGCGCGAAGGCGACGCGCTGCCCGACTTTTCCCTTCTCGACGAAACGGGCGCGCCGCTGACCGCGGCGTCGCTGCGGGGAAAGTTCACGGTGCTGACTTTCATTTTTTCGCGCTGTCCCGTGCCGGAGTATTGCCCGGCGATGGCGCTGCGTTTCGGCGAACTGCAGAAACGCATTCTCGCCGACCCGTGGCTCGCCGCGCGCGCGCGATTATTGAGCGTGAGCTTCGATCCCGAATTCGACCGGCCGGCCGTCCTGAAAGCTTACGCGGCGGCCGTCGGCGCCAGGCCGGCCGTCTGGCAATTCGCCACGGGCGAGAGGGAACAGATCGATGCGCTCACGAAAGCATTCGCCGTTTTCGTCGAGCGCGGCGGCGTGACGCTCAACCACACGCTGTGCACGGCGCTGATCGGGCCGGACGGGCGCATCGTCGACTTGTGGCGCGGCAACGGCTGGCGCGCCGACGACGTGCTGGGGGCGATGACAAGGCAAGAAAGGTAGCGGCCGTCGTCCCGACGGCCATCGGTCGAATGGCGGTCGGGGCGACCGCCGCTACCTTGCCGGCAGGCCCGGAGGCCTGCCGCCACGCAATCACCCGTGCAGGTAGGTGTTGACCAGATTTTCCAGGTATTCCTGCCGGCCGGAGTGCGGCGTCGGCTCGCCGAGTTTCGTGAGGACGAGCCGGTTCAGTTCGCGGAAACCGACGCGGCGCTTCTCGATCTCGCGGCCGAAGCCGGAATCGAAGCTGGCGTAGCGGTTCGTGACGAATTGCTTGAACTTGCCGTCGGCCAGGATCCGGCGCGCGACCTTGAAGGCGAGCGCGTAGGCGTCCATGCCGCCGATGTGGGCGTAGAAAAGATCCTCCGGATCGATCGACTGGCGGCGCACCTTCGCGTCGAAGTTGAACCCGCCGCTCCCGAGACCGCCGGCGCGCAGGATCGACATCATCGCGATGGTGAGCTCCTTCACGTCGGTGTTGAACTGGTCGGTGTCCCAGCCGAGGAGCAGGTCGCCAGTGTTCGCGTCGATCGAGCCGAGCAGGCCCTGCGCGGCGGCCACCTCGATCTCGTGGGCGAAGGTGTGCCCGGCGAGCGTGGCGTGGTTGGTCTCGATGTTGAACTTGAAATGCTTCTCGAGCCCGTAGGTGCGGAGGAACGCGATGCCGCTGGCGACGTCGAAGTCGTACTGGTGCTTCGTCGGCTCTTTGGGCTTCGGCTCGATGAGGAACTGGCCCTTGAAGCCGATCGACTTCGCGTAGTCCACGGCCAGGTGCAGGAACGTCGCCAGATGGTCCTGCTCGCGCTTCAGGTCGGTGTTGAGCAGCGTCTCGTAGCCTTCCCGGCCGCCCCAGAAAACGTAGTTTTCGCCGCCGAGCTCCTTCGTGACGTCGAGCGCCTTCTTCACCTGCGCCGCGGCGTAGGCGAAGACATGCGCGTCCGGATTCGTGGATGCGCCGGCCATGTAACGCCGGTTGGAGAACAGGTTCGCGGTGCCCCAGAGGAGCTTCACGCCGGTCGCCTTCTGCAGGTCCTTCGCGTGCGCGACGAGCCGGTCGAGGTGGCGGTTGCTGTCGGCGAGCGAACGCCCCTCGGGCGCGATGTCGCGATCGTGGAAGCACCAGAACGGCGCGCGGATCTTCTGGAAAAACTCGAACGCCGCATTCATGCGGACCTTCGCGATCGAGACCGCGTCGGTGCCCTTTTCCCACGGCCGCACGATCGTGCCGGGACCGAAGGGATCGGAGCCGACGCCGCGAAACGTGTGCCAGTAGGCGATCGAAAAGCGCATGTGCGCCGCCATCGACTTCCCGTCGATCACCTCGTCCGGATCGTAGTGATGGAACGCGAGCGCATTCGTCGACTTCGGGCCCTCGTAGGCGATCGGGCCGATCCGAGGGAAGTGCAGGCGATGGGTCTTCATAAATGGGACGGTGAGTTGGCTAAGGTGGTGATTGTCCCGCCGCCCGAAGACGACGCGAATCAAACCCGAGTCAAACCTTAGAACGCGTCACTTCTCCTCGCCGAGCACATGGCGCAGCATGGCCTTGCCGAAGCTCGGGACCATCACGCCTTCGTGCAGGACGACGGTGCGGCCGTCGGCGAGTGTGACGGTGAAGCGGTAAATGCGAAAGCTCTGGTCGAGGTAGCTGAGCCAGCGCATCTCGGGCTCATCGGTCTTGTAGGTACGCGAGACGCCGCGCCACTCGTTGTTCGTGAGTTTCGGATGCGAGTCCTCGACGAGCAGGAACGAAGTCTCGTCCGAGACGTCCTCGACCTTCACGTGCCGCGGCGCCGGCTGGCCCTTTTCCACGATAAACCGCAGCAGGTACACGAGCGTCTTGTCCTTGGGGTTGGGGTCGAGCTTGGGCGTGTCGGTGCGGATGCCCGCCGCCTCGCCGTGGTCGGGCACGCCATTGATCATCCGGAAGGTCAGGTGCCGGCCGTCCGAAGTCGTCGCGTTGTATTTGAATTCCGTCGCACAACCGGCCAGCACGAGCGCCGGCCCGACAACCGCGAGCCATCGCAAGGGGGAACGGGAAAACAGAGACTTCATCGTGATGAGAAAAGCGTGCGCCGGGAGCTGCCGGCAGCGGAGGTCGACTCTGGCAGGATGTTCGACGCAGCGGCAAGCCCGCGCTTGGGCGGCGGGTGATTTCGCCCCGCCGCCAAAAAGATCGGTGGCGCCACGATTTTCCGCGGCGCCACCCAGGTCCCCACCTGCAGCCGGCAGCGCTATGATCCCGCCGGCTGGAATTGTTGCGGTGTCAGAACGAGAACGTGTTGGTCACGGCCCAGGACATGCCCTCGGTGATGCGTTGCGCGGCGATCACGCCGTCGGGATTGATCGAGATCGGCGTGAGGCCGACGTTCTCGCCGACGTTGCGCAGGTTGAGCTGGATGCGCCAGGCGATCTCGCGGTAGAGCTTGCGCTGATAACCGACCCACAGGTCGAGGTGGTCCTCGGACGAGCCATACATCGGCCGCTGCACATCGAGGCCGCTCTTGTCGTCCTTCAGGCCGTAGCCGAGGATCTGCTTGTCCTCCCAGCGCCAGGCGCCGCCGACGTTGAAGCCCTTCAGGCGGCCTGCCTTGAAGCTGTAGCTGGCGATCGTGCCGACGTGCCACGGCCGCAGCTCCGGAACCTGGAAACCGACGGACTCCTGCTGGAACAGCACGGCGGACATGATGTTGTCCTGATAGTAGCGGCGAAGCGTGTTGTCGCCGCCCCACCACAGGCGGATGTCGCCGGCCGGCCCCTGCAACTGCGCCCACTGCTTGTTGATGTAGTCGAGCATCGGCTTGCCGAGGTTTTCCCGGAACGCATTCGTCTTCGAGGCATTCACCTGGATGTTCCACGAGGGCGTCGGCGTGTAGTTCACCTCGATCTCGTAGCCTTCGGAGGTGTTGTCGATCGTGCCGTTCGGGGTGATGCCATTGATCTGGCCGTTGTTCTGCGAGGAGAAGCCGGTGGTGTAAGTGCCCACCGCAAAGCCGCTGGCCTTCGCCGCGTCGATGAGCGGCTGGATGTTGCCGCCGGACCGCCACGTCGCATAGGCGGTCTTGAGCGCGCCGACATCGGCGTTGATCGCGTAGTTCTTGAAGAACTGGGCGTCGATCGTCGCCATCCAGTTGTCCATGGCCGCGAGCTGGGCGACCGAGCTCGCGTGGTTCAGGAAGGCCGCGGAATGAGGATCGATGCTGCCGGGGATGTTATTGGGATCGTCGTGGTTGGCCCAGTTCCAGTGCCAGCTCTGGTTGGGGTCGAGGCCGGCGCGCCCGAATGCATACAACAGCGTGTTCGCCGTGCCCCAAGCCTCGAGCTGGTAGAGGTAATACTGGTTGCTGCCGAGGATCGACGTGCCGCCGGGCAGGTCGGCGTTCTTCACCTTGGTCGTATACTTGCCGACCTTGATGTTGAGCCGGTCGTCGAACGCGCTGACGACGATCCCGTAGTCCTTGCTCTCGGCGGACGGGTTGTCGAGCGGCTCGCCGTCGTAGTTGTAGCGGGCTTCGACGCGGTTGTTCTCGCCGTGGTTGTAGTAGACGCTGATGCCGGAGACGACCGGCGCATGTTTCAGCCAGGAGCTGGGCATGTGGGCAACGACGCCCCACGTCACCGTGCGGCCCGTGTTGTCCAACACCCGGTCGGTCTGGCCGACTCTTGTCGCCGCGATGCCGGTCGCATCCTTCGCACCGGTCGCGGTGTAGGTCGCGAGCTGATCCTGGCGCCAGCCGACCGTCGGCACGAGGGTGCCGTCGAGCATGTGCGCCTGCCAGACCGCGCCGACGGAATTCACGATCTGGTCGGTCACGCCGTAATTGGTGATGAGCTGCGCGCGATCGCCGGCGTCGGCGTTGAGGATGCTGACCTGCGCGTTCTTGCGGCCGGCGTAGTTGAACGGATTGTCGGCTTGATGGCCCGTGGGGTCGCCGAGCAGGTTGGTCCAGGCCGCGCCCGGATCGACGTAGCTCGCGTCGTTCGGATTCGTGGAGGGCAGCCACTGGGTCTTGAAATAATCCACCGAGTAGGGCCCGGACGGATTGTAGTAGGTCTCGATCGGCCCGAGGTTGAGGCCGTGAGCCGAGGTTTTGTCGAAGAGCGGGCCGCTCAGGTAGATGATCGGCGTGATGCCGCGGGTGGCGCCGGTGATGTTGGTGTCCTCGCCCGAAACGGAGAGCGAGTACGCCCAGTCGTAGGGCACGGCGCTCGGCACCCATTGCATGAGCGCCTCCTCGCGGTCCTCGCGGGAGAGCAGGCCGGTGAACGTGTGGTGGCCGATGAGGCGCGCGAGCCAGGACTCGCGGGTGAAGAGATCCTCGGCGCGGAATTCGGCCACGCCCGTCAGGCGGTAGTTCTCGCGGCTGCGATCCGCGCGATTGTTTTGGGCGAAGTTGCCGGCGGTGAAGGCCGCGCCCGCCATCGCATTGGGATAGGGCTGCGCCGCCGTGGGCGTGAACCCGTAGGGATGGTAGCTGGTGGTATCGATCAACCCGTTCGTGCCACCCGGCACCCGCGTATATTGCGTGAGCTGATTCTGCAGATTTTTATTGATGTCGATCGAGAGGTAGGGCCGGTCCCACGTCGCGCCTTCGCGCCACTCCGAATAGTCCTGCTTGTCGTAGACGAACTCCAGGCCGAGCCGGTTATCCAGGAAGGTCTGCGAAACGGAAAGGTTGGCAGCGTCCCAGCGTTGATGCTCCCGCTTGTTGTCCCCGTCGATCAGGTTGTCGTAGAAGTTGAAGATCGTCGGGTCGGTCAGCGACTGGTCCTTGTAGTAACCGCGCGTCGCCAGCGGATAGAGCGACGTGGTGTGCTCGACCTCGGCGATCTTGTCCATCGCGAGCGAATAGGAATTCAGTCCCCCGACGCGCATCATCGAGCCGTAAGGGATGTCGATCGCGTTATCGACGCCGCCGGAACTGTTCAGCGCCCCGGGATACGACCGCGGCGCCTGCCGGGAGACGAAGAACGGCCGCGAGTCGCCGTTCCTGTAATAGAACCCGATGCCGCCGTTGTTGAGCGGGCCGCCGTCGACCGCGGTGACGCCCGGCTGATACGGCAGCGGATTCACGACGGACGGGGCCGCGCTCGCGATCGAACCGCGAGCCGGATCGCCGCCGCCGGTCTGGCTCCACAGGAACATGTCGTAGACCCGCCTGCCAAAACCGATCTTGTTCTTGACGCCGTCGCCCGCCGCATCGTCGAACCAGAGCGAGATCGCGTCATCCGGCGGAAGAATGCGGGGACGGTTGGCCGTGATCTTGGCCGACTCGTAATTCACGCGCACGCTCAGCCGGCTCGCCCAATCCTTCGGCAGCAACTGGGGCTGGAAGGTGGCGGTGACGTAGCCGCGTTTCTGCTTCTCGAACGCCGGCTCCTGGCGGTATTGCGTGTTCGTGAGGAGACCCGCGAAGCGGACGGCGAGGAGATCCTTGACCAGAACGAGATTGTAGTCGCCGACCCAGCGCAGCGAATCGTAGGTGCTGAACTGGTTCTCGACCTTGCCGTGGTTGCCGTCGAAACGCGCCTGGATCGTGGCGGCGTTGATGATGCCCGCCGGGCTGCCCACGCCGAACAGGATGGAGTTCGGGCCGCGCTGGATTTCGACGCGCTCGATGTCGTAGCTGTCCCACGGGATGTCGGTGAGGAAGAAATTCCGCGTGTTGTCCGCCTGGTCGAGGCCGCGGACGCGCGTGTTGTTGTTCGGGGAGAGCAGCGCGCTGCGATCGCTCGGGCCCTGCGCGTTGCCGAAGCCGCCCCAGTTGCCGAACAGCCCGCCGACCTCCGTGTTGGTCGTGTAGGTCAGCAGGTCCATGTTGTTGGTCGAACCGGTGTCGCGCAGGAACTGCGAGGTCACGACGCTCAACGGCGTGGCGAGATCCTTCAGCTCGGTGCGGATGCGCGAGCCGCCGAGAGTCGCGGCCGCGCGGTATTTGCCCTCGTCTTCGGAGCTCTGGACGACGAAAGGCGAGAGCACGACGATCTCCTCGTTGTCCCCGCCCGTCGCGGCGGGCGGCGGCGCCGCTTGCGCGACGACTCGTCCCGAAGACACGATCAGCGTCGCGAACGACGCCAACAGGCAACGGGGCAATCTGGATGTGTTCATATCTGGGGTTTGCGTTCGGTTTGCCGTTCGCGACCGCCTCATGAGGCGACGAACGCCCCGGGGTGCAGGCAGTCGCAAAGCGAGAAGCATTTCGCTTCAGTAGTTTGTTAGGGTGGTGAATCCCGATCACCACGAACGACGGCGCGGAACCAACCGGAATCGCCGGAAAGGCTACATCGCCGGCCGCCGCGTTGCTCCGCATTCGTTGGCTTTCGCTGCGCAGAATTTTTCGTTAAATCGCGATCGGCCGTTTGCCCGCGGGGAAATCCATCCCCGGACCGGCGCGCGAGTCCGTCCGCCGCCGCGACCGGCCCGCGTCACCGTCGCGCACTCAGGCTTCGCCGTCGCGCACCACGGCGCTGACCACGTTCGAAAGCTCCTGCGCGGTGTAGGGCTTCGGGGCGCGCCCGCGAAATCCGTGGGCGCGATAGTTCGCCATGATCGGGTCGCTCGAGTAACCGCTCGACACCACCGCGCGCACGTTCGGATCGAGCGCCCGGATCTTCTCCATCGCCTCGGCGCCGCCCATCGCTCCCGCCACCGTGAGATCGAGCACGACCACGTCGAAGGGTTTTCCCTGCGCCAGCGCCTCCGCATAGGCGTCCAGCGCCTTGGCGCCGTCCTCCACGGCCGTAACCGAAAAACCCATTCGCCGCAACACGGCGTCCGCCAGCAGGCGGATCGGCGCCTCGTCGTCCATCACGAGCGCGCGTCCCGACTTCAGCGGCACGGGCACGGCCGGCCCGCGATCGG
>DASZPP010000362.1:0-6639 GCA_035549975.1 Opitutus sp. | reverse complement strand
AGGAGCAGCCCCGCAGCGAAGCCCGTCGCGTGCGCCAAAACGTCGATCTGCACGCCGCCGGCGCCGAACAACCCCAGCACCGCGAAACCCGAGGCCAGCGGCACGAACAGCCCGCGCCAGCGATGCGGATGCGTGGTCCGCGACGCCGCCCGGACGGCGCGGCCGGTCAGCAGGCCGAGCGCCGCGAAGATCGCCGTCGACGCCCCGAGCGAACGATACTCGTCCGGATAATGCATCGCCGCCGCGGCGAGGTTGCCGGCGACCGCCGCCAGGCCGAGCAGGAGCCAGCCGCGCCGCCGGCCGATCGTCGAAACCAGCGCCGAAAACACGAGCAGGCCGCCGAGCGCATTCGAAACGAGATGTCCGATATCCGCGTGGAGGAACAACGCGGTGAACGCCCGCCACCATTCGCCGCGCCCGAAAATCGCGTGCGTGTCGACGGCCCCCCACCGCGTCCACTCCGGCCACCGCGCCTGCACGTCGAACGACACGAACACGGCCGTCAGCCACAGCAGCGGCGTCGCGATCTCCGCCGGGGCGTCGGGCGCGGTGTCCGCGGCCGGACCCGGCGGCCAGCCGGCGCTCTCGCGGTCGAACTTCGCGAGCTGTTCGCGAACCACGCCAAACGCATCCGGCTCGACCAGCAGCCGGAATCCGCCCTCGCCCGGCATCAGCCAGTAAGGCCAGCCAAACGCCAGCACGACGAGCCCGTGCTCGAATCCCTCCGCGGGCGTGCGATAGACGCCGGCCTCGAGCAAATCCCCGGGCGGGCGTCCATCGGCCGCTTCGGTCAACTGGTCGGTCGCTGGCATCGAGTCGAACCTACGCAGCTCCGGAGGTTGCGCCAATGCGGAATGGCGCGGCCACTCCGCCGGGTGAGGGCACCCGGCCTCCATCGAAGGCACTCCAACGAGATCCACGCCGATTTTGTAGCGGCGGTCTGCGACCGCCGTTTTTTCCGGACGCCGCCGCGCGAAAAACGTAACATTAGAACGTTTGCGCGGTGTGCCCGCGCCGGAATAACCTGGCTGTCGCATTCACCCCAGAAATCCATGACAGGCCGCAAAAAAGCCACGCCGGCGAGCTCGGCCGCCGATGCCAGGATTCAAGAGCTGAGCCACCAGATCTCCGACGCGCAGAAGCGCGCCGACGAATTGCGCAGCAGGGCCAAGGCCGCGAAAGCGGAACTCAAAAAAGCGCGCAAGGCGCACAAGCAGGCGAAGAAAATCGCGAAGGATGCGCGCAAGAGAGTGAAAGCGCTGAAGCTGGAGCTGCACGACTCCACCGCCGAGGCCGCGCGGCACAAGCGCCTCGCCGTCGCGAAGCCGAAGAAAGCGCGCAAACGCGCCGCGTCCGGCGCGTCGCCGGCGGAATCCGTCGCCGGAATTTCATCGGTGGTCGAGCCGCCGGTCGCGATCGTCACCGGGCCGGCGACGATCGAGGAACCGACCCCGGCACCCGCGCCGGGATCGCCGCCCGCCGCCGGTCGGTAGGGATTGTCCTTTCCGAGGCTCGTTTTGGAGTGCGCCGTCCTCCGGCGCTTTGCTTTGAATCAAAGGCGGCAGGGGACTGCCGCACTCCAAAGGGCAGCAAAGGACATCCATCATTTTCCGTTGCCCACGAATCCTGCCGCTACGACGAGGAGGCGCCGGACCGGTTCACTCGTAGCGCATCGCGCGGCCGAGGTAGTTGAGCATCCAGATTTCCTTCCAGACGCGGTAGCGGCCCTCGTGCGTGATCTTGCCGCGGTCCTCGCGCTCCGGCGGATAGTGCAGGAAACCGAGCTCGGTGTTCACGCGGTCGAGCTCCTGCTGCGACGCGTTCAAATCCGACAACGGATCGTTCGGCGGGACGACCGGCGTCGCCGCGGCCTTCGCCAGCCGCGCGCGATGCCGGCGCAGCAGCCGCGGGAGCGAGCGGCGCCAGGGCGCGCGTTTGACGAACCAGTGCTCGGGATAGAATCCGGCAAAGGGCACGTAAAGATTGTCGGTGACGTAGCGATTGCCGTCGGCGGTGAACGTCGTGAGCGAATAACAGACGGTGACGGCGCCCGTGGCCTGGGGGATGAAGGTCACCTGGAGCCGGATCGTGTCGTCGCGGTTTTGATAAATGGAAACCCGCAGATAAATCCCGCCGCCGATCTCGGCCTTGAGCGCCTGGGCGTGCCTGAAGCCCTCGGCGCGCAGCCACTCGCGCAGCTGGAGCAGCCGCGGTTGGATCGGCCATTCGTCGCCCTGGCGGTTCAGGTCGTAGCGGGGGAACAGCGGCAGCGGGCTGACGCTGAGCGCGTGGATCCGCAGCCAGTTGAAAAAGGTTTCGCCGAGGAACCACATGATCAGGAAGGCCGCGACGATCGCCCAGTACGGCCGGTCGATCAGCTTGAACTCGAGCGCCAGTTGCGCGCCGCCGAAGCCGAACACGAACCACCGCAGCCACCGGTCCGCGATCGACAGCACCGGCGAGGCGAGCCGGCGGTTGATCTGCATCACGACCAGCGACAGCATGATCGCCGCGAGAATGAGGTAGGTGATGGGCATCTCCGTGGTTGTAGCGGCAGTCTGCGACCACCGGTTCAAAACGGCGGTCATAGACCGCCGCGACAACGAGCACAATAGCACAAACTCAGCTCAGCCGCACCGGCATGATGACGCACAGGAAGCTGTCGAGCGTCTTGAAAACCCCGGGGCTCACTTCGTCCTTCACTTCGAAGAAGATTTCATCCTTCGCCACCGCGCGGAGCGGATCCATGAGGAAGACCGGATTGAACGCCACCTGCAGCTCCGGCCCGCTGTAGCCGATCGCCATCGATTCGTGCGCCTCGCCGAAGTCCGGGCTTTGGGCGGTGATCTCGAGCAGATTGCCCGTGAGCTTGATCTTGATGGAATTCGATTTTTCCGAGCAGACGAGCGCCGCGCGGTGGACACACTGCAGAAACAGCTCGCGCTCGAGTTTGATGCGCTGGTGTGTTTCCTTCGGGATGACCTGCTGGTAATTCGGGTAATTGCCTTCGACGACCTTCGAGTAGAGGTAAATGCTGTCGATGAGCCCGCTGCTGTCCTTGTCCGTCCCGATCTGGAAGGCGGCGCGGCGGTCGTTGAAATTGATTTTCAGCGTTTCACCCTTGTCGAGAAGGCGGCCGAGTTCGCTGACCGTCTTGGCGGGCAGGATGATCGCACCGGCGCTCGACGCGGGCACGTCCATTTCCTTCGACACGAGGGCGAGCCGCCGGCCGTCGGTGGCCACGAGCGAGAGCTTGCCGTCGCGGAAATTGAAGTAGACGCCGTTGAGGATGTAGCGCGTTTCGTCGGTCGACTGCGCGTAGGCGACGCTCTTCAGCATCGCGGTCAGCTCGGATTGATCGAGCGTGAAGGCCTTTTCCTCGCCGAACTCCGGCAGCGGCGGGAATTCCTCCCGGCCGATGCCCATGATGCGGAAATTCGAGCCGCCCGACGTGAGTTTCACCTGGTGGTTGGGCGAGGCCTCGAGGGTGACGTCGACGTTCGGCAGCTCCCGGACGATGCCGGCGAGCCGCTTGACCGGCAGCGTGACCGCGCCCTTTTCCTTCACTTCCGCCTTGATCTTGCAGCGAATCCCGAGGTCCAGGTTCGTCGTGGTGAGCGAGATCTGGTCCTTCTCGGCTTCGATCAGGACGTTGCTGAGGATCGGCATCGTGGCCTTGGAACCCACGACGTTGAGCACTTGCGCGAGGCCGTTGGCGAAATGGTCGCGGTTGATTTTGAATTTCATGGCGGGGTGGCGCGAAGCGGGTTGGAGAAGCTAACAAAGGATAAAAGAATACCGGTTCAATAATGAATTAACACCGTATTCTTATGTGACCTGAATAACTCCAACAACCGGCCGTTTCCGCTCGGAAAACGCGCCGGCGCACCCGGTGAAAAATCGCCTGCGCCGGTCCCAACAAACATGCGGTTGTTCACGAGGAAAAGTTGCTGGGAAAAAGTCCGCGGCTTGTTCACACGCTTTCCGCCGGCGGCGATCCGGCGTGGGCGCGGCGCGACCGGCGCCAGTGGCGGATCAGGCCGAAGAAAATGTAGCCGAGGCACACGCCGAGGACGGCGAACTCCTTGAACAGCACGATGAGGCCGACGATGCTCATCGCGACGAGGAGATTACGGACGCGGGTCTTCGTCTGCAGGTCCACCTTCTTGCCGCTGGGATAGCGGACGCTGCTCACCATCAGGACGGCGATCAGCACCATCAGGAACGGCAGCGTCAGCGCGCCGTTCTTCAGGCTTTTGTCGGACTCGATCAGCTTCAGCAGGAAGAGCACGAGTGCGGCGACCGTGGCGGCAGCGGCGGGCACGGGCAGGCCGACGAAATCCTTGCTCGATTCCTTCTGGCCGCGGTGGAGCAGCGGGTTCGTGATGACGTTGAACCGTGCGAGGCGGATCGCCGCGCACAGCAGGTAAAAGAAGCCCAGGAACCAGCCGATGTTGCGGAACTGCGGGATGCCCTGGCTGGGCGAGAGGATGAAGAAGAACATCAGCAGCGCCGGCGCGAAGCCGAACGAGACCACGTCGGCCAGCGAGTCGAACTCCGCGCCGAACAGCGACTCGCGCCCGCCCATCCGCGCCAGCCGGCCGTCGAGCATGTCGAACGCCGCGGCCCCGAGGATGAACCACACGGCGTAACGATAGTTGTCCGCCGGCGTGTCGCCGAGGTACTCGCCAGTCGCGGCCGTCTCGGCCAGGCGCGCGTGGATGCAATTGAGCACCGCCATGAACCCGCAGAACAGGTTTCCCGCGGTCATCAGGTTCGGCAGGAAATAAATCCGGCTCGCTTGCGTGACGTTGTAGGGATCCTCGCGCGCGGCGAGGTCGTCGTCGGGCGCGTCGGACGGAGGGGGCGCGGGGTTCATTTCGTCAGGCTCTCGAGGTATTTCCAGAACTTCGAGTGCTGTTCGACGAGCTGTTGTTCCGAAACGGGCAGTTTGTTGCGGAGCAGGAAATCCTCGAGCGAATTGCGATGCAGGATGTAATGCGTGTGCAGCGTGTCGCCGAGCAGTTCGAAATAAAACCGGTAGTCGCCGGCGCGCAGCCGGTAGTAGTGGCGCGGGCCGCGATGGAAATGGCCGAGCGGCTCGCGCGGGTGCGCGAGGTCCTCCGGCTTGAGATTGCCGATCGGTTCGATCAGCTCGAGCTGCGCCAGCTTGTCGAGGCGGTTGAGCTCGCGCATGCTTTGTTCGGAAAATGTGACCTGATACATGGGCGGGGACTTGCTCAGGGCTGGAATGATGACAGTCCGCAAAACCTTGGTTGGGATCGGCGTCGGCGCGGATTTGTGCTCGATTCGCCCATCGAAATCAGGGTTCTAGGCCGCCGCGTGGAGGCGGCAACGCTAATTCCGGCCTCCGCGGGCGGGGCCGGCGTTTTCGCATTCGCATTCCGACCCTGCTCCCCGGTCGCGATGCCTTCGCGAAGCGCGCGATCGCCGTCCGCGGCGGCTCTGCGTTGGCGGCACGCGAGCGCATCAAATCCGGCATCACGTTTGCAGACTGCACTGGATTTCGGCGGGATTTCGCAATTTGCACCGGCATTCGCCCGGCGCGTTTTCACGGAATTCGGCCGCAAGCAAATCAGGCTGCGGCGCTTAGCGCCGGACCGCGGATTTGGAATGCCCCTAGCTAGGCATCGGCGAAACCAGCAACCCGTTTTGGAGCGATCGACGATATCGATTTCGAGAGCGCGTGGTTGGACCCGAAAATTTTTTTCCCACATGTCATCCCACCCTGTTTTCGCCGACGCCGTTTCAAGACTTCATGCCGATATCGCGATCATCCGCCTGGTTCGGGCGGGGATCAGCGCCAACAAAATCTCCGCCGTTTTTCCCCGCCGCTCCGCGCCCAACACCGTTTGCTGCTGGCTCAAGAATTTCCAGCGCATCCCCACGTCCGCGACGCTGCCCCTCGCCGCCGCGGGCCTCCTCGGCCGGCTGTTCAAACGCGACACGACGGCGCGCGCCCTGGAGCAGGACCTCGAGGCGCTCGGCCTTTCACCGGAGAACAGCCACCGCGTGCTCGAGCGGATCGAGGACGGCAGCATCGTGTTGTGCGTGCATGCGCGCAGCCGGAGGGAAGCGGCGCAGGCGTCCGGCATCTTTCAGCAGGTCGGCGCGGAAAACATCACCGGTGCCGCCGTGCCCGCCGTCGCCCAGCCGGGCTCCCGACTGGCTCCGGCTCCTCAACTCGCCGGTGTTCCCGCCTGAGCGGGGCAACGTCATCAAAATTCCCGAGATCATCACCATGGCTTCACCGCTTTCCTTGTCGCGGCGGCGCCGGCTGATTCGCCGGCTGCAGACCGCCCGCCAGTCGCTCGCCGCGTGGGACGCCTCCGTTCGCGATTCCGCTTTTCGCACCGCCAGCGACGCCGAGTCGCAGACCGAGATTTTCCTCTCGCTCCTTGCCGATGCCCGCCGCGCCGTCGACCAACGGCTGGTGGAATTGGGCGTGGCCGATCAACCGCCCGCCGAGCCAGCGCATTTCGCCCGATCCAAAACCACCCCGCGCCCGCCGCACGACGCTGACCCGGCGATGTCCGCGTATCGTGTGTGCGTCCATGCGTGTCACGCCTGCGGCCGGGCGCTCGGGGTGGCCCTGCGCGAAGCGCAAGCCGCGGCCGA
>DASZPP010000361.1:0-16117 GCA_035549975.1 Opitutus sp. | reverse complement strand
GGCGAACGGCACGGATCGGGACAAGCAGCGGATCGCGCTGGAGCTGCTGGCGCGCGCGTCGCTGCGGGACCCGCAGCTCGCGGATTTCCGGCAGAAGCTCGACGCGCTCGTCCAGCAATCGCCGCCGCATCCGATTTTGGAAGACCTGCTGCTGTTTCGCGCGCAGGCGGCGCTGGACGCAGCCCGCATCGAAAAAACAACGGCCGGTTATGCGCAGGCCGAGGACGATGCGCAGGAGTTGCTGGAGAAGTTTCCGGGTTCGCCGCTCAAGGCCCACGCGTGGGGCGTGCTGACCGACGCGGCGTGGGAGCAGCGGCGCTACCGGACGGCGGCGGACGACGCGAAGAAGGCGCAGGCGGAGCTGCCGCCGGGGCCGGAGCGGTCGGCGCTCGGGGTGCTGATCGCGGAGGCGTGGTTTCGGGCGCGCGACTACCGGAGCGCGGCGGATGCGTATGCGGCGGCGTTGCGCGAGCGCCCGGCGAATGTGCCGGCGGGCGACCTGATGTTTCAGCGCGTGCTCGCCGAAATCGAGGCGGGCGCGCCGGAAGTTGCGGCGGCGGTGCTGGACGAGATGGCGCGCACTGCGCAGTTCGACCAGGTCGATCGCTGGCAGGCGGAATGGAATCTCGCGCGAGCGTTGCAGGCGAAGGGAAAGACGGCGGAGGCGTATGCGCGCGTGACGGCGCTGCTGGGGGAAAACCGCGGCGAGGGCGCCGCGGCTCCAGCCGGAAAGGCGGCGGCGCTGCCGGTGGAATTGCGGGCGCGGATGGCGTGGCTGCAGGCGCGGCTGGCGATGGGCGCGGGGAAGCCGGACGAGGCGCTGAAACTCGCGGACGCGATCGGCGGATCGCTGGGCGGGCTGCCGGAGGCGCTGCGGACCGAAATCGCGAGCTCGACGGCGCTGTTGCGCGGCGAGGCGAATTTCGCGCTCGGGCGCGACGCGGCGGCGCTGGAGATATTGAAGAAACTGCGGACGGATTTCCCGCGGTCGAACGCGGCGGTGTATTCGTATTTCGACGAGGCGGAGCACTACGAGAAGCAGGACAAGATCGTCGAGGCGCAGCAGCTGCTGACGAAGCTCGCGGACGATTTTCCCGACAACGAGTATGCGCCCTTCGCGCTGTTCCAGGCGGCGCTGCAGGCGGAGCGGCGCGGACAGGAAACGAATCTGCGCGAGGCGAACGGGTTGATCGAGGACCTCGTCAAGAAGCACCCGCAAAGCCCGCTGGTCTTCGCGGCGCGCATGAAGCAGGGCGACCTGCTGCGGAAGCTGAACGACTTTCCGGCGGCGCAGCGGGTCTATGAGGAACTGGTGAACAAATACTCCGCGCGCCCCGACATCGCGCTGGCGCAACTGGCGCTCGCGGAGACGCACAACGCGCAGGCGGCGAACGAGCCGACGCACACGGAAAGCGCGCTGGTGCTCTTCGAACACGTCCTCTACCTGCATGACGAGGCGCTGATCGACGCGCGGGTGGAAGCCGGCTACAACATCGGCCGGATCCACGAGCGCCGGAACGAAGCGGAGAAGGCGGAGACGGTCTGGTGGCGCGATGTCGTGAACGAGTTTTTGTTGAACGGGGAAAACACCGGCCGGCTCGGCGACAAGGGACGCTACTGGATGACGCGGACGCTGCTCGATCTCGGGTCGCTCTACGAGAAGGACGAGAAGCTGGAGCAGGCGAAGCAGGCGTGGCTGCTGATCCTGAACACGCGGCTGGGTTACGGTGAGGCGCTGGCGCGGGCGCGGCTGGCGCGGTTCAACCTGGCGGACGCCGTGCGATGAAGCCGGCATGGCGGATGCACATTTCGCGTTTACGAGGATGCGCCGACGCAGTCTAACTAGCCAGCGATGACCGGACTCGACATCAGTCTATTTGCGAAGGGCGGCCCGATCATGTGGGTGCTGCTCGCCGTGGGATTCGTGGGCCTGGTGATTTTCATCGAGCGCACGCTCTATCTGCATCGCGGGCAGATTCGTTCCACGGCGTTCCTGAACGGCATCAAGAACATCCTGGCCAAGCGGCGGATCGTGGAGGCGCTGACGGTGTGCGAGGAAACGCCGGGGCCGGTGGCGGCGGTGGTGAAGGCGGCGTTGCTGCATGCGGACGACGATGCGGACACGATGCGTTTTCATGTGCAGGAGGCGGCGGTGATCGAGCTGCCGGCGCTCGAACGGCGGCTTGGCGCGCTCGCGGCGATCGCGCAGGTGGCGCCGCTGGTGGGGCTGCTGGGGACGATGCTCGGGTTCATCACGATGTTCCGCGCCTTTATGCAGGATTACGCGACGGCGAGCGCGCTGGCGAACGGGATGTGGCAGGCCCTGCTGGCGACCGCGGGCGGGCTGATGCTGGCGATTCCCGCCCATCTCGCGCATCATTTCCTGAGCGGCCGGGTGCGTGCGATCGTGCGCGATGTGGAATGGGCGGGGAACGAGATCATGCGCTATCTGCTGACGGAGTATCGCGGCGTGCAGCCGCTGGCGGAGGCGCAGCGCAAGCCCGGCGAGCCGGTGGCCGAGGGCAAGGGATGATCTCGCGTCCGCTCGACCTCGCCTCGAAGCTGCGGCCGGAGCCGCGGTATTTCGACCTGTTGTTCTTCGTGAACGTCGGGTTGCTCGTTCTCTTGTTTTATGCCTATGGGTCGCGCTTCATCCTGGCGCCGGGGCTGGGCGTGGATTTTAAGCTGCCGGCGATGGCGGGGGCGATGGCGGGTGCGGCCCCCGCCGATGGCGCCATGATCAGCGTGCGGCCGTCGGGGCAGATTTTTGCGGATGGATTGCTGAACATGGCGCAGCTTCAGCAATGGCTGAAGGCGGAGGCGAAGAAATCGCGACGGCCGTCGCTGCTAGTGCGGGCCAGCGTAGGGGTGCCTGTCGAGGAAATCGCGAAAATCGTGAGCGCGGCGCAGGAGGCTGGATTCGTGCGCATCGTGCTCGGCGCCGAGGAGCCGGCGTCGAGTGCGGGTGAGGGACATTGATGAATGGAGCCGCGGGAAATTCCGGATACCGGACGTGGCTGGCGGCGGGTGTCGGTGGGGCAATCGTCGTCGCGCTGACCTGCCTGCTTTTCCGCTCCCCGCCGGCACCGGCGCCGATTTCAGCGAAGCCGGCGCCGAGCGTCGGCATCGCGCCCATCGATGCCGGAGGCGACCCGCTGCTGCGCGAGGAGGCGATGCTGCGCGACCCGACGCCGCTTTTTCTGCCGACGCGCTGGAGCGCGGGCGCGGAGGTGGCGACGGAGGACAAGCGGCGGGAGCCGGGAAGCTCGTTTACGGATTTTTCCGCGAAGTTCGCGTTCGAAGGGCCGGAGCTGAAGCTGAACCTGCCGGCCCCGATCGCGATCCCGGAACGCCCGGCGGACGCCTTCGCGACGGACAAGCCGAAGCGGCCGTTTCTTGGATTCGGTGAGACCGATCGCGCCGCGCCGGTGCTGGAGGCGCGCGGGGCGTTCATCAAAGTCGTGGCGGAAGCGGACGGCCGGATGGAGTTCGCCGAGCCGCTGGTTGCGGCCAAGCCGCCGGGCGAGGCGGCGTGGGAGCCGATGGAGTTTTTGGTGGCGGTCGACCCGGCGGGAGTGGTGAGCCCGCCGGTTTTGACGCGGAGTTCGCGGGTCGCGGCGGTGGACGACTATTTCCAAGGATTCCTGACCGAAAACCTGCATATCGGCGACCGGCTGCGGCCGGGTTTTTATCGGGTTGCAATCGGACCGTGAAGGACCTTTTTCGGGATCGAGCCGGCCGCAGCCGGCGGTTCGAACGAAAAGCGCGAAGTTTGCTGTTGACGGGTAATTTTGCGGCCTGCACTTTCTTTCCTCTTTTCGTTGTTTGATCCATTCCCTAGGTCTGCCCAGATAGCTCAGTTGGCAGAGCACCCCCTTGGTAAGGGGGAGGTCGACGGTTCAAATCCGTTTCTGGGCTCCAGGGCGGGCGTCGCGCGGCTTCGGCGACGGAAATCTTTGAAGTCACACTTTTTCCTCAATCCCAACTAACGTTTCATCCCATGGCAAAAGGCACATTCGAACGCAAGAAACCGCACGTGAACGTCGGCACGATCGGCCACATCGATCACGGCAAAACGACGCTCACCGCGTCGATCCTCGCCTGTCAGGCGCGCAAGGGTCTCGCCGAGGTCAAGGCTTACTCCGACATCGCGAAGGGCGGCACCGTCCGTGACGCGACGAAGACCGTGACGATCGCGGTGGCCCACGTGGAATACGAGACGGAGAACCGCCACTACGCGCACGTCGATTGCCCGGGCCACGCCGATTTCGTGAAGAACATGATCACCGGCGCCGCGCAGATGGACGGTGCGATCCTCGTGGTCTCCGCCGCCGACGGCCCGATGCCGCAGACGAAGGAGCACGTGCTGCTCGCCCGCCAGGTCGGCGTGCCGAAGATTGTCGTGTTCCTCAACAAGGTCGACCTCATCGACGACCCGGACCTCCTCGAGCTCGTCGAAGAGGAAATCCGCGACCTCCTCACCAAGTATCAATTCGACGGCAAGAACGCGAAGATCATCCGCGGCTCCGCCACCGCCGCCCTCGAGGGCAAGCCCGAGGGCGAGAAGGCGATCGCCGAACTGATGAACGCGATCGACACGGAAATTCCGGAGCCGGTCCGCGAGATGGACAAGCCGTTCCTGATGTCCGTCGAGGACGTGTTCTCGATCACCGGCCGCGGCACCGTCGCGACGGGCCGGATCGAGCGCGGCGTCTGCAAGCTGAACGACACGGTTGAGATCGTCGGCCTGCGCGACACCTCGACGACGGTCGTCACCGGCATCGAGATGTTCCGCAAGCTCCTCGATCGCGGCCAGGCGGGCGACAACGTCGGCCTGCTCCTTCGCGGCGTGGAAAAGGACGGCATCGAGCGCGGCCAGGTGGTCGCGGCGCCGAAGTCGATCACGCCGCACACGAAGGCGAAGGCCGAAATCTACGTCCTCTCGAAGGACGAGGGTGGCCGCCACACGCCGTTCTTCACCGGCTATCGTCCGCAGTTCTACTTCCGCACGACCGACGTCACCGGCGTCGTCAACCTGCCGAAGGGCGTCGAGATGATCATGCCGGGCGACAACATTTCGGTCGACATCGAGCTGATCGCCCCGATCGCCATGGAAAAACTCCAGCGCTTCGCCATCCGCGAAGGTGGCCGGACCATCGGCGCGGGTCGTATCACCGAGATCGTCCAGTAAGTCATTGCCCAACCGATCCACTTCCGACTCCGCCGAGGCCTCGCAAGGGGGCCTCGGCTGCGTCGTCTAAAGGACCAACCACAGGCGTGTAGCTCAATTGGTAGAGTAGCGGTCTCCAAAACCGTCGGTTGGGGGTTCGAGTCCCTCCGCGCCTGCCAAATTTCCGTTTCCTGATTCCATGAAAAACCCTTTCCGGTCCGTCCGCATCTTCACGATCGAAATGGTGGATGAGCTCAAGAAAGCGAGCTGGCCCACGATGACCGAGCTGCGCGATTCCACGATCGTGGTGATCGCGGCCTCGGTGATCCTCGGCGTCTTCACGAGCATCAGCGATTTCTCGCTCGTCCAGTTCGTGGACCTGTTCACGCGGATGATCAGCTAACCGTTTCGCCTCATGTCCGCCCAAACATCCGCTCCCGCCGGCGCCCAGTGGTTCGCGCTGCACACGCTCTCCGGACAGGAGGGCAAGGTGAAGACCTACATCGAGAAATTCAAAAAAGCCGAGGAGCTCGATGAGTATATCTTCGAGATTCTGCTGCCGACGGAGGTCGTCTCCGAAGTCAAGGGCGGGAAGAAAACCACCAAGACCCGCAAGCTCTATCCCGGCTACGTCTTCATCAACGCGAAGCTCTACGACGATGACGGCAAGCTCATCAACAAGCCGTGGTATTTCGTGAAGGAGACCACCGGCGTGATCGGCTTCGTCGGCGGCGACCGCCCGGCTGCGCTCCGCCAGAGCGAGATCGACGAGATTTACGCGCGCATCGAGGCCGCCAGCGGCAAGGAAGTTCCGAAAGTCCAATACAGCGTCGGCGAAGAAGTGAAGATCACCGATGGCGCGTTCGCCTCGCTGACCGGCCGGATCGACGAGATCGATCCCGAGCGTGGCAAGCTCAAGGTTTCCGTTTCCATTTTCGGCCGGTTCACGCCGGTCGAGCTCGAATACTGGCAGGTGCAACGCAACACCGAGTGATGCGACGCCTCTTTGTCACCGCCGACATTCGCCCACCGACAAAATAACCACCTGCCACCCTCACTTACATGGCCAAGAAAATCCAAGGCTACATCCGCCTCCAATTGCCGGCCGGCGCGGCGAATCCTGCGCCGCCGGTCGGTCCCGCGCTCGGCGCGCAAGGCGTCAACATCATGGCGTTCTGCAAGGACTTCAACGCCCGGACCAAGGACCAGTCCGGCATGATCCTGCCGGTCGTCATCACCGTCTACACCGACAAGAGCTTCACGTTCATCCTCAAGTCCCCGCCGGCGTCCGTGCTGTTGAAGAAAGCCGCGAACATCGCCACCGGCTCGGGCAAACCGAACGTCGAGAAAGTCGGCAAGGTCACGCGCAAGCAGCTCGCCGAGATCTGGAAGATCAAGAAGGCCGACATGAACGCCAAGGACGAGGAGGCCGGCATCAAGATCATCGCCGGCACCGCCCGCAACATGGGGATCGACGTCATCGACTGAACCATTTTTTGCGCCGCCGTTCCAGACGGCGCACAGGAACCAAAACCAAGCTCACCGCGGGAGTCCGCTCAAACGGACGCTTGCACCGCAAGGAGTCACAATGCCCAAAGCCCACAGTAAACGTTACCGCAATGCCGTGAAGGTCGCCGACCTCACGAAGGAATATCCATTGGCCGAAGCCGTGGAAGTCCTCGCCAAATTCCCGAAGGCGAAGTTCGACGAGACCGTCGAGCTCTCGTTCCGCCTCGGCGTCGACGCCGCTTCCGGGGACCAGAACGTCCGCGGGACCACGCCGCTGCCCAACGGCTCCGGCAAGAAGGTCCGCGTGCTCGTCTTCACCGACAACCCGCAGGCCGCACTGGCGGCCGGCGCGGACCATGCCGGCCTGCAGGACATCGCCGCAAAGATCCAGGAAGGCTGGCTCGATTTCGACGTCGCGATCGCGACGACCGAGGCGATGAAACAGGTCCGCTCGCTCGCGCGCATCCTCGGCCCGAAAGGTCTCATGCCGAATCCGAAGTCGGGTACGGTGACCGACGACATCGCCGCCGGCATCAAGGCCGTGAAGGCGGGCCGCGTGGAGTTCAAGATGGACAAGACCGCGAACATCGGCGTCGGCGTCGGCAAGCGCTCGTTCTCGAACGCGCAGATTCTCGAGAACGCGAACGCGGTGCTCGATGCGGTCGGCAAGGCGAAGCCCGCATCGTTCAAGGGGCACAGTTTCATCCGCAGCATCGCGATTTCGTCGAGCATGAGCCCCGGCGTGCGCATCGCGGCCACCGA
Source organism: Opitutus sp. (assembly GCA_035549975.1). GTDB lineage: Bacteria > Verrucomicrobiota > Verrucomicrobiia > Opitutales > Opitutaceae > Opitutus. The sequence continues at coordinate 8,676 of DASZPP010000361.1, read as the reverse complement.
GTTCAGCAAATACTAAGGAGTCACGACCATGAGAGCCGAAAAACAATACCTCATCGATGAGGTCGCGACTCACCTCAAGAAGTCCGACTACGTCATCCTCGCCAATTTCACGAACGTCACGGTCTCCGACGTCGCCGAGCTGCGTGGCAAACTCTCCGCCGAAAAGGCCGAGTTCCACGTCGTCAAGAACAGCTCGCTGCGCGTCGCCGCGAAGGCGCTCGGGCTGCCGGAATTCGAAAATGCGCTGGTCGGCCCCACGGCCGTCGTCGTCGGCGGGAAGAATTCGCCCGGCGTCGCCAAGATCCTGAGCGAGTTTTTCAAACAGAAACAGAAGCTGGAAGTGAAAGCCGGCGTGCTCAGCAAGAAGCTGGTCTCCGCGGCCGAAATCAGCCAACTGGCCAGCCTGCCGTCGCTCGATTCGCTGCGCGCGCAGTTGCTCGGGTTGCTCAATCAGCCCGCGGGGATGTTCGTCCGCGTCCTCAACGCCACGCCGAGCGGCCTCGTCAACGTCCTCCAGGCGAAAGTTCGCGCCGCCGAGGCGAAGTAATCCGCCAACTTTCAACCTATTTCAAAGACGCTCCGCGTCGGAGAAAATCCAACCATCAATCGCTTCGCGCTAGGGGATACGTCTCTTAAACGCACGGCCGATCTGCCGTCGCTAGCCCGGGGCAGGAGATCATCATGAGCACATCCGCAATCACCAAAGACCAAGTCATCGAGTGGCTTTCGAGCCAGTCGGTCCTCGAAATCGCCGGCCTCGTCAAGGATCTCGAGACGAAGTGGGGCGTTTCCGCCGCCGCGCCCGTCGCGGTCGCCGCCGCCGCTCCCGCCGCCGGTGGGGCCGCTCCGGCCGCCGCCGAGGCGCAGACCGAGTTCACCGTCGTCCTCAAGGATGCCGGCGCGAACAAGATCGGCGTCATCAAGGAAGTCCGCGCCATCACGGGCCTCGGCCTCAAGGAGGCCAAGGATCTCGTCGAGGCCGCGCCGAAGCCGGTCAAGGAAAACGTCGCCAAGGCCGAGGCCGAGGACCTCAAGAAGAAGCTCGAGGCCGCCGGCGCGAAGGTCGAACTCAAGTAAACCCGTTGGGCGTTTTTCCTCGCACAACCTCCGTTTCCTTCGGGACAGGCCGTGCCCCGCGCGGCCTGTCCTTTGCCTTTTTCCAAATAGTTCTTTCGTTCGTTCTGCGCCCCGTCCGCTAACGGCGGCGCATTGTCTCTTTTCTCAACCCTCCGGGAGCCCACATGTCCGATCGCAACCACTCCGAACGCGTTAACTTTGGCAAACTTCGCGAAGTTCTCCAGCCGCCCAACCTGATCGAGATCCAGATCACGTCGTATCTGGACTTCCTGCAGAAGGGCATTCCCGAGAAGCAGCGCAAGCCGCAGGGCTTGGAGGCTGTTTTCCGGGAAGTGTTCCCGATCCTCTCGTATGACGAGCGGCTCACGCTCGAATACGTTTCGTATGTGCTCGGCGACCCGAAGAACTCCGAGCTGGAGTGCCTGCGCGAGGGCATCACTTACTCGGTGCCGCTCTACGTGAAGCTCCGCCTGCGCGAAGAGGACTTCATCAAGGACGAGGAGATCTACATGGGCGAGATTCCCATGGTGACCGAGCGCGGCTCGTTCATCATCAACGGCGCCGAGCGCGTCGTCGTCTCGCAGCTCCATCGTTCGCCCGGCATCGCGTTCGAGGTCACGCCGCACCCGAACGGCAAGCCGCTCCACTCCTTCCGCATCATCCCCGACCGCGGCACCTGGCTCGAGGTGCAGTTCGACAACAACGACCTGCTCTACGTCTATCTCGACCGCCGCCGCCGCCGCCGGAAATTCCTCATCACGACGCTGCTCCGCGCGATCGGCTATTCGAGCGACATCGACATCCTGAACCTCTTCTACGAGATCAAGGACCTGAAGGTCTCAAAGGCGCTCGACATGGAGAACGTCTCCACGCTCGTCCTCGTCGAGGACGCGATCGATGCGCAAAAGGGCGTCGTGCTCGCGCGCGCGTTCGAGCCGCTCACGAAGGCGATCGTCCGCACATTCGAGAAGCACGAGATCGCCACGCTGCGCGTGATCGACACCGCCGCCGACGAAGGCGCGATCATCCGCGCGCTGAAGAAGGACCCGACCCGCAACGAGGAGGAAGCGCTCAAGGAAATCTACAAGCGCCTCCGCCCCGGCGAGCCGCCGACCACGGCCAACGCCCGCGCGCTGCTCAAGCGCCTCTTTTTCGATCCGAAGCGCTACGACCTCGGCCGCGTCGGCCGCTACAAGGTCAACCAGAAGCTCGGCCTCAAGGCCGACCTCGAGCAGCGCATCCTCGAGAGCGCCGACATCGTCGCCGCGACGAAATATCTCGTCCGCCTCAAGAAGGGCGAAGGCGTCGTCGACGACATCGACCACCTCGGCTCCCGCCGCGTCCGCACCGTCGGCGAGTTGCTCGCCAACCAGTGCCGCGTCGGCCTCAGCCGCACCGAGCGCCTCGTCCGCGAGCGCATGACGATGTATGACCAGAGCGTCGACTCGATCACGCCGCAGAAGCTGATCAACCCGAAGGCACTGACGACCGTCATCCGCGATTTCTTCGCGCGCAGCCAGCTGTCGCAGTTCATGGACCAGATCAATCCGCTCGCCGAGGTCACGCACAAGCGCCGCCTCTCCGCGCTCGGGCCGGGAGGTCTGAACCGCGAGCGCGCCGGCTTCGAGGTCCGCGACGTCCACCCGTCGCACTACGGCCGCATCTGCCCGATTGAAACGCCCGAAGGTCCGAACATCGGCCTGATCAATTCGCTTTCGACTTACGCGCGGGTGAACGAATTCGGTTTCATCGAGACGCCTTATCGCACCGCGAAAGAGGGTCGCGTCACCGACAAAATCGAATACCTCACCGCCGACCAGGAAGAGGGCAAGATCATCGCGCAGGCCAACTCCGAGATCGATGACAAGGGCCATTTCGTCGGCAAGGTCACCGTCCGCAAAGACGGCGAATTCCTCGAGGTTCCCGCGGGCGATGTCGACCTCATGGACGTCTCGCCGAAGCAGGTCATTTCGATCGCGGCGGGCATGATCCCGTTCCTCGAGCACGACGACGCGAATCGCGCGCTCATGGGCGCGAACATGCAGCGCCAGGGCGTGCCGCTCCTGCAGGGCGAGGCGCCGTTCGTCGGCACCGGCATCGAGGAGCGCGTCGCGCGCGACTCGAAGATCGTCGCCGTCGCCGAGGAGGCGGGCGTGGTCGCGTCGGTCGACGCAAAGCGCATCGTCATCACGAAGGACGGCGAGTTGCCGCGCGCGCTCAAGAACGACCCGAAGAACGGCGTGCGCGTTTACGAGCTGCGGAAATTCATGCGCTCGAACGCGGGCACGTGCTTCAACCAGAAGCCGATCGTCAAGCAGGGCCAGAAGGTGAAAGCCGGCCAGATCATCGCCGACGGTCCCTCGACCGATCTCGGCGAGATGGCGCTTGGCCGCAACGTGCTCGTCGCGTTCATGCCGTGGAACGGCTACAACTTCGAAGACGCGATCCTCATCTCCGAAAAGGTGCTGAAGGAGGACATCTTCACCTCGATTCACATCCAGGAATTCGAGGTCACCGCCCGCGACACCAAGCTCGGGCCCGAGGAAATCACGCGCGACATCCCGAATGTCGGTGAGGAAGCGCTGAAGAATCTCGACCACAACGGCGTCATCCGCATCGGCGCCGAGGTGAAGCCTGGCGACATCCTCGTCGGCAAGATCACGCCGAAATCCGAAACGGAGCTCGCGCCCGAGGAAAAACTTCTCCGCGCGATCTTCGGCGAAAAGGCCGCGGACGTGAAGGACACCTCGCTCGTCGTCCCGTCCGGCGCCGCCGGCATCATCATGGACGTGAAGGTCTCGTCGCGCGTCGACTTCGAGAAGGAAAAGCTCTCGCCCTCCGACCGCCGCCGCCAGGTGAAGCAGATCCAGGAAGAGTACAAGACGCAGATGGACAAGCTCCGCGAGGGTTTGACCGAAGCGCTCTCCAACATCCTCCTCGGCGAAAAGATTCCGCTCGACGTGATCAACGGCGAGTCCGGCGAAATCATCATCCCGGCGAACCGCAAGATCACGAAGACGCTGTTGCGCAAACTCGCCGCGGTCTCGAAGCACGTGCAGATCGACCCATCGCCCGTGCGGATCAAGATCATGGAGATCATCGGCTCGTATCAGACGAAGTTCGATGAGCTCGAGGCCGACCGCGAACGCAAGATCGGCGGTGTCGAGTCCGGCGCCGACGCCGGCGACGGCGCGATCAAGCAGGTCAAGGTCTACATCGCCACGAAGCAGAAGCTCGAGGTCGGCGACAAGATGGCCGGCCGCCACGGCAACAAGGGCGTGGTCGCGAAGATCGTGCCCGAGGAAGACATGCCGTTCCTGCCGGACGGCACGCCGATCGAAATCTGCCTGAACCCGCTGGGCGTGCCTTCGCGCATGAATGTCGGCCAGGTGCTCGAGACGCATCTCGGCTGGGCCTGCAAGAAGCTCGGCCTGAAGGTCGCGACGCCCGTGTTCGACGGCATCCCGGAGAAACGCGTCCGCGAATACCTGAAGGAGGCCAAGCTGCCCTCGTCGGGCAAGAGCATGCTGCTCGACGGGCGCACCGGTGAGAGACTCGATCAGGAGGTCGTCGTCGGCTACATCTACATGATGAAGCTGAACCACCTCGTGTCGCACAAGATTCACGCGCGCGCGGTCGGTCCTTACTCGCTCGTCACGCAGCAGCCGCTGGGCGGCAAGGCCCAATACGGCGGCCAGCGTTTCGGCGAAATGGAAGTGTGGGCGCTCGAAGCCTACGGCGCGGCGCACACGCTCCAGGAACTCCTCACCGTCAAGTCCGACGACGTCCAGGGCCGCACCAAGATCTACGAGTCGCTCGTCAAGGGCGACAACACGCTGCAGGCCGGCACGCCGGAATCCTTCAACGTGTTGATCAAGGAAATCCAGTCCCTCGGCCTCGACATCAAGCTCAACAAGAGCGACGCGCTCGGGTTCGGCACCTGATCGCCGCCTCCGACGAATTCCACCCTTTCCAAAAAATCCAGGGAGAAACCAAATGAGCATCCAACCTTCCGAAGTCGCCGCCTCCGCCGCCCGTGATGACACCCGTTCCGCGCTCGGCCTCGAGGAAAGCCCGTTCGACTGCGTCTCGATCACCGTCGCTTCGCCGGAGACCATCCGCAAATGGTCGAAGGGCGAGGTCAAGAATCCCGAGACGATCAACTACCGCACCTTCAAGCCCGAGCCGGGCGGCCTCTTCTGCCAGAAGATTTTCGGCCCCGTCCGCGACTACGAGTGCGCGTGCGGAAAATACAAGCGGATCAAATACAAGGACGTCGTGTGCGATCGCTGCGGCGTCGAGGTCACCATCGCGCGCGTCCGTCGCGAGCGCATGGGCCACATCGAGCTCGCCGTGCCGGTCGCGCACATCTGGTTCCTCAAGTCGATGCCGAGCCGCCTCGGCCTGTTGCTCGACATGACCGCGCGCTCGCTCGAGCGCGTGATCTACTACGAGAACTACATGGTGATCGATCCGGGCAAGACCCCGCTCGAGCCGCACCAGCTCCTCACCGACACCGAGTACCGCCAGGCGCTCGACGAATACGGCGATGATTCCTTTGTCGCCAAGATGGGCGCCGAGGCCGTGCGTGATGGGCTCGTCAAAACCGACATGGAGACGACCGTCGCCGAGCTGCAGGAGCAGATGCGCGCGACGAAATCGAAGCAGATCAAAAAGAAGCTCTCGAAGCGCCTGAAGGTCATCCAGGGCTTCATCCACTCGAAGAGCCGTCCGGAATGGATGGTCCTCGAGGTGTTGCCCGTCATCCCGCCGGACCTGCGCCCGCTCGTGCCGCTCGAGGGTGGCCGGTTCGCGACCTCCGATCTCAACGATCTCTACCGCCGCGTCATCAACCGCAACAACCGGTTGAAAAACCTGATGCAGTTGAAGACGCCCGATGTGATCATTCACAACGAAAAGCGCATGCTGCAGGAAGCGGTCGACGCGCTCTTCGACAACGGCCGCCATGGCCGCCCGGTCACGGGCGCCGGCAACCGTCCGTTGAAGTCGCTTTCCGACATGCTCAAGGGCAAGCAGGGGCGTTTCCGCCAGAACCTGCTCGGCAAGCGCGTCGACTACTCGGGCCGCTCCGTCATCGTCATCGGTCCCGAACTTAAGCTGAACCAGTGCGGCCTGCCGAAGAAGATGGCTCTCGTCCTTTTCGAGCCGTTCATCATCCGTCGGCTGAAGGAGCTCGGTTTCGTGCACACCGTCCGCGGCGCGCGCAAGATGATCGAGAAGAAGTCGCCGGAAGTCTGGGACATCCTCGAGGAGGTGACCAAAGGTCATCCCGTGCTGCTCAACCGCGCGCCGACGCTGCACCGTCTCTCGATCCAGGCCTTCGAGCCGACGCTCATCGAGGGCGAGGCGATTCGCGTCCATCCGCTCGTCTGCACCGCGTACAACGCGGACTTCGACGGCGACCAGATGGCCGTGCACGTGCCGCTCTCGCTCGAGGCGATCATGGAGTGCAAGCTCCTCATGATGGCGACGTCGAACATCTTCTCGCCGTCGTCCGGCAAGCCGATCCTCACGCCGTCGCAGGACATCGTCCTCGGCGCCTACTATCTCACGATCGAGCCGCGCAAGAAGCCCGCGAAGGGCGAGCGCGTGCCGATCCTCGCGGGTCTGCAGGAGGTGCAGTACGCCGTCGCCGACCACGCGCTGAAGAAGCACGACTGGGTCGAGATCCCGAACCCGGACTTCGGCCGCGACACCGTTTACGGCAACAAGGAAAAGCGCACGTTGCGCACCACCGTCGGCCGCGTGATCTTCAACCAGGTCTGGCCGGTCAGCCTCGGCTTCGTGAACTTCCCGGTTGCGAAGGCGAAACTCGGCGACCTGATCCTCAACACTTACAAGACCACGAACAATCAGATCACGATCGAGACGCTCGACCGCCTGAAGGAGCTCGGTTTCACGACCGCCATGCAGGCCGGCATCTCGATCGGCATCGACGACATGATCATCCCGGAGTCGAAGAAGGAAATCGTCGCCGAGACCCGGAAGAAGATCGCGGAAGTCGAGGCGCAGTTCAACCGCGGCATCATCACCGAGGGCGAACGCAAGAACAAGGTCATCGACCTTTGGACCGGCACGACCGACAAGATCGCGAAGGAGGTCTTCGCGAAGCTCGAGGGCAACGAAGGCCGCAACGAGGTGAATCCCGTCTACATCATGATGGATTCCGGCGCGCGCGGCAACAAGCAGCAGGTCCGCCAGCTCTGCGGCACGCGCGGCCTCATGGCCAAGCCGTCCGGCGAAATCATCGAGCGGCCGATCCTGTCGTCGTTCCGTGAAGGCCTGACCGTTCTCGAATACTTCATCTCCACCCACGGCGCCCGCAAGGGCCTCGCCGACACCGCGCTCAAGACCGCGGACGCCGGCTACCTCACGCGCAAGCTTTGCGACGTGGCGATGGATGTCGTGATCGGGGAGGACGATTGCGGTTCGCGCGACGGTGTCTGGAAGAAAGCGATCTTCGAGGGTGACGACGAAATCGTCGGCCTGAAGGAGCGCATCGTCGGCCGTTTCTCGAGCGACGACGTCTACAATCCCATCAACCCGTCCGAAATTCTCGTCGGCTCCGGCGAACTCATCGACGAGATCATCGCGGCCAAGGTCGACGAGGTCGGCATCGAGCGTGTCAAAGTCATGTCGCCGCTCACCTCCACCAGCCAGCATGGCATCGACGGGAAGAGCTACGGCATCAATCCCGCGACCTCGCGGGTCGCCAAGATCGGCGATTCGGTCGGCATCATCGCGGCCCAGTCGATCGGCGAGCCGGGCACGCAGCTCACGATGCGGACCTTCCACATCGGCGGCGTTGCGTCCGGCGGCTTCAAGACTCCCGAGATTCGCGTGCGCGCGAGCGGCATGGTCCGCTACCGCGGCCTCCGCCTCGTCGAAACCGCCGAGGGCGCGGCGATCGTGCTGAACAAAACCGGCACGATCCAGATTCTCGACGCCGAGGAGCGCGAACTCGAGACCTACAACATCGTCGTCGGCTCGTTCCTCCACGTCGGCGACGGCGAGAAGATCGAGAAGGGCGCCGTTCTCGCGCAGTGGGATCCTTACAACGTTCCCGTGCTCTCCGAAAAGGGTGGCACGCTCGGATTCAAGGACATGATCCCCGGCGTGACCGTGAAGCGCGAACTCGACGAAGCGTCGGGTCGCATTGCCACCGTCGTCATCGAGCACAAGGAGGATCTCAATCCGCAGATCGAAGTGCGCGACGCGAAGAACAAGCCGCTCGCGGCCTATTCGATTCCCGTCGGCGCGCAGATCGCGGTCAACGAAGGCGACATCATCCAGCCGGGTGCGTTGCTCGCGAAGACGCCGCGCCAGGCGTCGAAGACCAAGGACATCACCGGCGGCCTGCCGCGGGTGGCCGAGCTCTTCGAAGCCCGCCGCCCGAAGGACGCGGCCGAGATGTCCCGCATCGACGGCATCGTGTCGTTCGAGGGCACCGTGCGCGGCAAGCGGAAGCTCGTCGTGCGCAACGAGGAGACGTCGCAGGAGGAGGAGCACCTGATTCCGACCGGCAAGCACATCATCGTGCAGCCCGGCGACGTGGTCCACAAGGGCCAGCACCTGACC
>DASZPP010000360.1:0-3442 GCA_035549975.1 Opitutus sp. | reverse complement strand
ATTTCCGAACCTGACCTGCCAGTCGACGGTGCCGGTTTGGGCGGCTTCGAGCCGCAGAACGGCGAAACCCGCCGCGCCCGGCAGCGCCCGCAGGGTTGCTTCCGCGCCGCTCGCACTCGCGTCGACGAGCCGGTAGCCGTTCAGCGCGAGGACGATTTCGTAGGGATCGCCGCGGACCGCCTTCGCCGCGCCGCGCAGAGTGCCGTCGGCGGCGCTCCACTCCGGATACCGCGCGAGGTCGAGATAGCCCTGCATCAGGTGCCGGTTGGTCGAGAGAAATTGCGGGTGAGGCTCGACTTCGTGAATCGACAACATCCGCGCTTCACCGGGGCGGAGCGTCTGGCGCAAAAGTTCGGTTCCGTGCAGGCGTCCGACAAGCCGGTCGTTCCAGAAATCGTAGATGTAGTAGTCGCGGTCGCTCGCCAGGCCGGGGCCGCCGTCCGCCGGCGCGGCGTCGAGGCGCACCGCGAAATCCATCGGGCGGGTCGGCAGGGCGTCGTTATACAGCGTCAACTCGTGCCAGCGCGGGTTGACCGCGAAGTCGTAGGTGCGCGGCCAGCCGTCGGTGGCGAACGCGTCGATCGGCCGCGCGCTTTGGGGCCGGGTTGGATAAGGAAACGTGCGGGTGAAATCGTGCAGGGCCTCCGGCGACAGATCGCGCAGGGAGTTGGCGACGATCAACCGGCTCGCGGCCACGCAGGCCATCGTCAGCATCATGCGGCGGCCGTCGCGATCCGAACCGCCGTAGCCTGGGACTTTCCACGAGCCGTTCAGATCCTTCGAATCCATGTCGTAGCTCAGTAGCACGCGGTTTTTATACCAGCGCAGGCCTCCGCGAGTGACCATGTCGGGCGTGATCTTGTCGGTGTCGCTCGAGAGTCGCTGCGAGTCGGTGTAACCGAGCGTCAGGTCGTTGTCGGGCGCGTAGAGGTTGCGCTCGTGCAACCAGGAGTCCGGGCCGAGTCCTGCTTTCACCAGGCGGAAGAACGTCCGATAAAACGCGGTGCCGGTCGTCTTGGAGTCGGCGAATCCGCCCTCGGCCGCTTCCGCCGTCCACAGGGAATCGCAGTAGTCGACCATGAGGCCGTCGATGTGACCGCGAAGCGCGCCGAAGGTGTGCCGGAGGTAGTCCTGAACCGCCGGAATCGTGTAGTCGAGGGTGCGCCGCGGATCGCGGCCACAGAGCCAGTTCGCATGCCGGCGGCGGAAATCTTCGGAAATGAGCGTCCCGGCCCACACGCAGGTCGGTTGGATGTAGGTGAACGCCAGCCCGCCGCGTTCGTGAGCGGCGCGTCCATAGGCCGCGCTCGTGTCGTAGGGCGCCGTATAATAACCGCCGAGACGCCAGTGTTCGTCGTCCCACCAGCCTTGCGGATTGATCGGCCGATAAGTGTCCGGAACGAGCCGCTCGGCGATTCGTGAATAATCGAGGAAGCCGCGCGCGCGCGCGTGGTCCAGTTCCTCCACGAGGCCGGCGGTGGTGTTGATGCGATAGAGCGATTTGTCGGGATGGTTCTGGGCGCCGGGCGTGTGCCAGACGCCGATATACCACGCGCACTCGGTGGGAAAATCGTAGAGGTGCGGGCGCGCGCCGGTCGCCTCGCGCAGCCGGGCGGCGTAGTGCTCGAGCGCGGCGAAAGGATCCGCCGTGCCGCAATCAAGGTAGAAGCTGTCGGCGCAGTCGTAGAACTCGCCGGAATCGACGAGCCGTCCCGCCGGATCGGCGGCCTCGATGTCAGCCTGCACCGGCCAGCCGGTGCTGTCGGGCATCGAATCGGTGCTCACCCGGCGACCCTGCGACCAGTCGGGCGCGAGCTTGAAATTGGCGGCGACCTGCCAGAGCCAGATTTCGTTGAAGGATGCGGGGAATTTCGGCCCGCCGTTGATGAGGTGGAGGCGCAGCGGACCCGTCGCGCAGGCGGCGGGCGGCACGGCGAACGCGAACTCGCGGCCCGGCTCCCGTTCGCTCGTGGTCGGCAGAACCTGTCGCTCGAGGAGCGTGATCGGACGCCCGTCGGGTCCGTCGATCGTGACCGACTGAGGCCGCTTTTCCCACAGAGCGTGCCAGGAAAGGCCGAGCACATATCGCTGCGTTGGGTCGAGGCCGGTCGCCTGCACTACGATATCCTGATCGCCCTCGGTGATCGTGCTCAGCGGCCCGCTGGATCCCGCCGGATCGAGCACCGGTGTTTTTCCTTTGATCACAGTCAGCGTCGGACCATGGCCGACGGCGCCGCGCCCGCCGAGGTAAGCCACCAGCCGCGCGCCCGGCAGCAAGTGATCGAGGGCCGTGGCTCTCGGCGACCGCCCGGCTTCGGGCGAAAGGTGCATCCACTTGGTGAAATCCTCCGTGCGCAGGGCGCCCAGGACGATCGAGTGGCGGATGTCGCCGAGCTTGAAGGTCAGGAGCAGATTGTTCCCGCTCTCGCGATACGCCGACGGAGTCACCTCGGCCTGCGCGCAGCTCGAGTCGCCGTTCAACGTCCGGGCATCCGCGAGCGCGCTTCCGGGAAAGACGGCGCCGCCTGCCAGCGGATGAAACTCGCGAATGTGTTGGGGCGACCCGGTGCGATTTCTGAACGCGGCGCGCAGCTCGATCCCCGAGTCGCCGGCTCGGAGCGTGAATTCCGAGACGACTGCGGTGCCGTCCGGCCAGCGGCAGGCGACGGTCAGTTTCCTGGTCGCGTCCGGTTCGCCGCCGGTCCTGGTGATTTCGCCGGATCGCCGGCACGCGGGATCGGTCGACGACCATTGCTCGATCGCCGTGTGGGCGTGGGCGATCGCCGGAATTCCCAGCCGCGGATCAACGATATCGAAAGTGCCCGCGCCGAGATCGTAGCGCACGCGGACCGCGCCGTTGTCCACCGTGAGAAACGAGGAGGCCTCCGCCGCGCAGGCGCAGCGCGGAGCGCCCGCGCAAACGGCCGCCAATAACGCCGTCCACCCTCGAATTTTTTTCAGTTTCATGGGCGGCGACGGTCGGCTTTGTCTTCCAGCTTTGTCACGGGCAACGGCAAAAAGCTCCGCATCGGGCGACGCAGCCTGCGCTCGGCGCTTGGCTCAAGGCGAATGCGCGTCCAGAGTGACCGCTATTCGGACACGATGGAAACCGCCTCGACGGTGCTCAAGGCACTCGACCTGCTGACGATTCTCTCCGGCCGCGCGGACGGGCTGCCGCTGCCGGAACTGGCGCAGGCGCTCAATCAGCCGCGGACGAATGTGGTCCGGCTGCTGCGCACGCTCGAGCTCTACGGTTTGGTCGCGCCCGCGGCCCGCCGCTGGCGGACGACGGAGGCGTTTCGCACCTGGCCGGCGACGCCCGACCGTCATCAGGCGCTGCGCCGGCGCTACCGCCCCGTGCTGGACGCCGTCGCGGCGCGCACGGGCGAGCTCGTGCTGCTGGGCGTGCACGAGGGCAACGGCATCGTCCACATCGATTACA
>DASZPP010000359.1:0-7722 GCA_035549975.1 Opitutus sp. | reverse complement strand
GATAGCGTGCGTTCGGCGTGAGGCCGGTGACGGTCGGCGCGGTCGATTTCGTTTCGAAGTAGAGCAGCGCGAAAGTGCCGTCGGCGGTGCGCATCATGAACGACCAGCCGTCGAGCCCGTCGGCGGAGGAGCCGGCGGCGGCGCGCGGATGGAGATCGGCGGAGGCGAGTTGGAGTTCCTGGTAGCGCGCGCCCTCCGACAGGATGAATTTTTTCAGATACTGCATCTGGCCGCCGGATCGGTAGCGGAGCGCGGTCCAGATGTAGGGGCGCCAGCCTTCGGCTTCGCCGGTGGTCGTGACATCGTAGGCGCCGGTGCCGTAGACGTGGCCGGCGAGTCCGCCGGAAAGGACGGAGCCATACATCATCGAGCGGGCGAAATAATTGTCGCGGTCGGAATCGGCGGGCGGTGATTCGCCGCCGGGGCGGTTGATCTCGTGATTCCAGCCGGCATAATAGGGCTCGAGGTTCGCGGCGGGGTAGGGCGGGTCGAGGCGGAAGAGTTCCTCGAGCGAGGCGTAGATGGCGTTGTTGCGCGGCTTGTTTCCGACGGAGTGCATCGTGAGCCACGGTGCGTGACCGCCGTGGCCGAAAACCTTGTAGGTCGAGCTGTCGATCAGCGTCGTGACCGGCTGGCCGAACGGCGGCGGGCCGTAGGTTTTCCACCAGTGGGTGAGCGCGGCGTTGAATTCGGCGCCGGTGAGCGAGTAGTCCTTCGGGATCCAGTCGAGATGGATGCCGCTGAACACGACGTTGAAGGCGCCGTAGCGGGCGACGAGGTATTCGAGGAAGCGGGCGTAGGATTTATTGAAATCGAAGTAGGCTTTCCACGACGGACCGGCGTCACGGCGGACCGGCTCGAGGAACGGCACGAAACCCTGCGCGGCGAGGTAGCGCATCTTGCGATCGAGACTGCGGAAGTAGGCGGGATTGATGCGGTCGAAGTTCGCGAGCCCCTCGCGATCGGGCAGGATTTCGAACGGGCGGTGGCCCGCCTCGTCCTGCATGTCCTTCGCGGTCGTGGTCGCGCCGTCGGCGGTGGAGATTTTGGCGTTGGGCGCCCAGAAGCCGAATTTCTCCCAGGCGTTGCGGAGATAGACGCCGTCCTTGTTCGCGTAGGTCGCGCCGTGTTCATCGGCGGCCCAGTTCGGGAACGCAGCGATGAACGAGATGGAGTTGAAGCCCTGGCGTTTTCGCCACGCGACCGCCTCCTCGAAGCTGATGCCGCTGGCGGGAACATAGTCGGCGGCAGGTGAAACGCCGCGATAGGGCAGCCGCCAGGTCGAGGCGGCGAGCCAGGTGTCGCCGACAAGAAAGAAGGGCATGCCGTCGGCGTAGCGGAGCGCGTGGCCGTTGGGCGTGGCGTGCACGAAACCGCGGCAGTTCGCGTTTTCGTTTTTCTCGGCGTCGGTCCAGGCGACGGCGCGAAGCGTGCCGCCGCCGTTGTTCAGTCCGGCATCGTCGGGCTGGTTCGAATGCGAGCGCCAGTGCCATTCGCCGGGCGCGGTGGCGACGAAGCGGACCTTGAAGGTGCGGCCGCCGTCCCAGAAACCGTAAACGCGCTTGGAGAATTTTGGTCCATCGAGATCGATCCAGAGCGTGACGTCGGCGTAGGGATTGGCGTAGTCGCGCGTGGCGGCGAAGGTGATTTCCTGCGTCGACCAGACGTGGACTTCGCCGGACTGGAGGGCGGCGCGAGCCGAGCCGGCTGCGACCGCGAGGAAAAGCAGGCTCAGGAGCGCGAGACGATGCGACATGATCCGGAACGACGAACGCCGGCGAGGCGGGCGTGGTTATTTCCAGTCCTTGAGAATCTTTTTCTTCTGCCGCTCGAATTCCTGGTCGGTGATGATGCCGCGCTTGTGCAGGTCATCGAGCTTGAGGAGGTCGTTGTAGTAATCGCCTGTGCCGGTCGGGGAATTCGCGACGGGAATGCCGGGCGCCGGTGCGATCGCCGCCGGCGCCGGCGACGGTTGGGCGGACGCGGGCTCGGTGAGCTCCGGATCGCCGGCCTTCAGCGGCTTGAAGATCAGTTTCACGCTGTAGTAACCCAGGCCGAAGCGCGGCGTGTCGGTGACGGCCGAAACGATCTTCATCGTGTCGCCCCGCGCGGCACAGAATTTTTTCGCGGCGGCGACGGCTCCGCCGCGCAGCGCGTCGACGTCGCGGCTGAACGCGGTCCGGGCGGTGTTGGTGATGGCGTAGAGATTGTCGCCGAGGGATTGGGGTTGGGAGAGCGTGGAGGACGCGAGTGCGGTCGTGGCCAGACCGAGGCAAACGACCGCGGCGAGCAGGGGGATGCGGGGTTTCACGGAGACCAACGAGTGCACCGGCGGCTGGAACGGGTCAAGGGCAAGGGATGCGGAGATTCGACGCTCGACGCAGTGATCGCGCGGTCCGATCAATCAGGCATGACCACCCCGATCGATCGCCGTGATTTCGTGAAAGGCCTGTCGCTGGTGGCGGGTGCGGCCGTGCTGGGCGTGCCGTCGGCGCGGGCGGACGTGCTGCCGGAAGTGAGTGCGCAGAAACTGCCGCGCTGGCGCGGGTTCAACCTGCTGGAGAAGTTCATCGCGGCGGACGAGAACAAGCCGTTTCGCGAGGAGGATTTCGCGTGGATGGCGGAGTGGGGTTTCAATTTCGCGCGGCTGCCGATGTCGTATCACTGCTGGTCGGATCCTCACCACTGGCGCGAGATCCGCGAGCCGGTGATGAAGGAGATCGACCAGGCGCTGGCGTTCGGGCGGCGGCACGGAATCCACGTCTGCATGAATTTCCACCGGGCGCCGGGCTACTCGGTGGATCGCTCGGTGAAGGAGCCGTTCAACCTGTGGAGCGATGCGGAGGCGCTCAAGGCGTGTGTCTATCACTGGCGGCATTTCGCAGCGCGCTACAAGGCCGTGCCGAACTCGGCGCTGAGTTTCGATTTGTTGAACGAGCCGGGGATGATGGACGATCAGCGGTTGCTCGACGATGCGACGTATTTTCGCGTGGCGAAGGCACTGGTCGAAGGAATCCGCGCGGAGAGCCCGGAGCGGTTGATCATCGCGGACGGACTGAACTGGGGACGCATCCCGTGTCCCGCGCTGGCGGAGCTGAAGATCGCGCAGAGCACGCGCGGCTACGATCCGATGCAGGTGAGCCATTGGAAGGCGGAATGGGTCGGCGGCGCGGACCAATGGCCGCGCCCGACGTGGCCGTTGCGCGAGAGCGAAGGGGCGGCGAAAGGCGATCACGCACAGCTCGCGCGCTACAAAGCGGTCTTCCATGAAAACCCGATCGTGCAGAAGTTCGCGGACGATCCGGTGCTGACGGGCGATTGGAACCGCGAGCGGATCGGGCACCAGTTGATCCGGCCGTGGCAGGCGCTGGAGGCGATGGGCGTGGGCGTGCACGTCGGCGAATGGGGCGCGCACCATTTCACGCCGCACGATGTGACGCTCGCATGGATGAAGGACATGCTGGCGGCGTGGCGGGACGCCGGCTGGGGCTGGGCGCTGTGGAATTTCCGCGGGACGTTCGGTGTGCTCGACAGCGAGCGGACCGACGTGGACTACGAAAATTTCCACGGTCACAAGCTCGACCGTGGGATGCTGGAGATATTGCGGGCGGGGTGAGGCGGACTCACGTGATCGAGAAACCACGAAGGGACGCGATTGGACACGAAAGCGGAAGAAGCGCGGCGGCCGGATGCACTGGCGACCGATCACTTTGCCGGCGCAGGCGGCGGTTTGAACCAGTAGTTGAATCCGCTGTATTGCTTGTAGGTCTCGAACGCGCTGTCGCCGAGGACGCCGCCGATCTTGGTGCCGGCTTCCCGCGCCAGCGCGGCGAGTTGCGCGGAGCGATCCTCGGCGCTGAGCTTCGGGTCGCCGCGGATCACGCCGGCTTGCTGCTGGTAATTTTCCTGCATCGATTCGACCTGGGTGACCGTGGCGCGGGGCAGCTCGTAGCGGCGGGCGATGTTGTTTAACGTGGCGTAGCGCGGATCGGTCGCCTGCACATACTCGGCATAGCGTTCGGGGTTGAATATGGCTTTGGCCTCCGCGGCCATGGCGGACCTGCGCCGCTCCATTTGGTCGCCGTTCATGAAGCTCGATCCGAGCCCGAGGGTTTGATCGACTGACTGGCCGGCCCGGAAGAGCGCGCGGAATTCATCCTCCGTCGGCTCGAACGAACTGAGCTGGGATCACAGCATGCCGGCCGACATGCTCGAGTGCATCAGATACTCCTCGAGTTGCCCGGGCGTGAGCACTTTTCCGAGGTCGGTCCGCATCTGCTGATCGAGGTAGGACAGCTTCGCCTGGTCCTCGACGGTCAGCGGACCGCCCCGCGCCGCATCGAAGATCCCTTGTCGCAGGTCCTGGTAGTCGGCGCCGATGCGCTGGATCTGGTCGACCTTGTCGGCCGGGATGTCGCCGTATTGGTGGTGACGCACGAATTGCGCGAATTCGTCGTTGGGGATCGCATCATCGCCGAGCAGATCGGTGAGGATCCTGGTCTGCTCCTGGCCGAGGCTTCGCTGGGCGGCGAGAATCTTCGGGTCGATGCCCATGTTCCATTTGGCGCTCCAGAAAGGTTCCTCGGTCAGGCCATCGAGCAGTCCGTGGAAATAACGGGCGGCGAGCTGTTCGCGGACTTCGGCCGCGACGATCGCGCGGATGATGGCGGGCGGCCAGCCGCCGGCGCGCAGGCGCGCAATCTGGTCCTTCAAGTCGCCGCTACTCATCCCCGTCCAACGGCCGGGCGCGGACGGGGTCGAGCGGGTTGCGCCGGCGAGTTTCGTTGCATCACCCGCGGTGGCCACGGAGCCCGCTGGCGCGGGACCCGCCGGATCGGCGGAGGTTGTGGGCGAATGCGACAAATGCGGACGCCACAGCGCGAAGGCGAGAATCGCGTTGGCGGCGAGCGAGCCGGCGAGAAGAAGCGGAGGCAGCTTCATCACGTTTGCGAAAGCCATGACACGCTGAGATGCCCCAACCAATCATAAACCGTTTGCACGCGGAGGATCGTTCACAATTTTCGAGGGCGATGAATTCCGGGACCTGGACTGCAGTTGACCAATATCTGAACGACCTGCTCGTGCCGCGCGATGATGCGCTGGAGGCGGCGCTGGCGGCCAGCACGGCGGCGGGGCTGCCGCCGATCGCGGTGTCGCCGCTGCAGGGGCGGATGCTGCAGCTCTTTGCGCGGATGATGGCGGCGCGGGCGATCCTCGAAATCGGCACGCTGGGTGGCTACAGCACGATCTGCCTCGCGCGGGCGCTGCCGGCGGACGGGCGGCTGACGACGCTCGAGCTGGAGCCGAAGCATGCGGAGGTGGCGCGGAAAAATTTCGCGCGCGCCGGCGTCGCGGACAAGATCGAGCTGCGCGTCGGCCGGGCGATCGAATCGCTGATGAAGCTCGCGGCGGAGAAGGCCGGCCCGTTCGATTTCATTTTCATCGACGCGGACAAGGCGGGCATCCCGGAGTATTTCGCGTGGTCGCTGAAGCTGTCGCGCCCGGGCACGGCGATCGTGGTGGACAACGTCGTGCGCAAGGGCGAGGTCGCGAACGCGGCGAGCACGGATGCCGCGGTGCTCGGCGTGCGGCGGTTCAACGAGGCGCTGGCGCAGGAAAAGCGCGTGACCGCGACGACGATCCAGACGGTCGGTGCCAAGGGTTACGACGGATTCACGCTGGCGGTGGTGAACGAAGTGTAGACGGCGGATAAGCGTTCCCGACGCTGCCAGGCGTTGGTCCGGGGAGCACACGCGTCTTGCATGTCGTCCTCGGCGTCCCGCGGAGGACCGTTCGACAGGACCTCCGCTTTTTCCAATCCGCCGTTCGGTGAGACGCCGAACGGAACCCGCGAGGACGCATGTGCTCCCCGGGCCGGGGTCGCCTTTCACGGCACGAGCACGGCGGCGCCTTCGAGGCGGCCGCGGCGGAGGTCGTCGAGGGCGGTGTTGGCTTCGGCGAGCGGGTAGGTGCGGACGGTGGTCTGCACGGGCGTGTCGTGCAGCGCGGCGAGGAATTCGCGGCCATCGCGACGCGTGAGGTTGGCGACCGAGAGCAGGTGCCGCTCCTCCCACAGCAGCGAATACGGAAAAGACGGGATGTCGCTCATGTGGATCCCGGCGCAGACGACGCGACCGCCCTTGGCCACGGCGCGCAGCGCCGCCGGCACGAGCGCGCCCACCGGTGCGAAGATGATCGCGGCGTCGAGCGGCTCGGGCGGTGGCGCAGTCGAATCGCCGGCCCAGGCCGCGCCGAGTTTTTTGGCGAACGCCTGGCCTTCCGTGTCGCCATTGCGCGTGAAGGCGAGAACGCGACAGCCCTGCGCGGTGGCGAACTGCGCGAGGATGTGGGCGGCGGCGCCGAAGCCGTAGAGGCCGAGGGAGAGGGTTGCTGGCGCCGAATCAGCGCCTGCCGGGCGAAGCGATGGCGATTCCGAGGATTGTCCGCCGGAATGCGGGCGATTGTGGGGCGGGGGCTCCGGACCCCGCCCTGCATCGGAGGTCGCCAAGCGGAAGGCGCGGTAGCCGATCAGGCCGGCGCAGAGCAGCGGGGCGGCGTGCGCATCGTCGAAATTCCCGGGCAGTGGAAAACAGAAGCCGGCGTCGGCGATCACGACTTCGGCGTAGCCGCCGTCCAGGTGATAACCGGTGAAGCGCGCATAGTCGCAGAGGTTTTCACGACCGCTGCGGCACCACGGGCAAACGCCGCACGCGCGGCCGAGCCACGGCACGCCGAGGCGATCGCCGGGAGAAAGTTGGGCGACGCCTTCGCCGAGCTTGTCGACGATGCCCACAATCTCATGGCCGGGGACGAGCGGGAGTTTCGGATTCGGCAGTTCCCCGTCGCACACATGCAGGTCGGTGCGGCAGACGCCGCAGGCGCGGACGCGGAGCCGAACCTGGCCGGGGCCGGGCTCGGGCGTCGGCACGTCGCGCGGCACGAGCGGAGCGCCGGGTTTTTCGAGCACCATCGCGCGCATGACGGCAGTGAATGCAAATCCGGCGCGGCGCGCAATCGTGCGGTGAACGGCCCGCGCTCGTCCCGTGCGATGCGCGATGGGGGCGAGAGCATGGTGGCGTGTGGCAGGCCTCCGCCGCTTTTGGAACCAAAGCGCCAGGGGACTGGCGCACTCCAGAAATCCCGCGAATTCACGGGCGCTCCTGACGGGACGGTGTCGCGGCGGCGGCTAAAGTGACGGGATGAGTTTTGTGATTTGCCCGCGGTTGTGCCGTGGCCGGCGGGGGCCGTGTCATCGTCGGATTTGCCGGGCACTGCACGGGCCCCGGGCATTCGCGGCGTGCGCGGGGGCGCCGGTCCGGTTCAAATGGAGCGCAGCATGAACAACCTCGGGCTTTATCTCACGGCGGTGCTGATCTGGGGTTCGACGTGGTTTGCCATCACGTTTCAGCTCGGGCGCGTGCCGCCGGAGGTGTCGGTGGCGTATCGCTTCGCGCTGGCGAGCGCGCTGCTGTTCGCGTGGTGCGGGTTGAAGCGGCTGCGGCTGCGCTATGGGTGGCGGGAGCACCGGTGGTTCGCGCTGCAGGGCGCGCTGCTGTTCGGGTTGAACTACGTGCTGGTCTATCTCGCCGAGGCGGAAATCAGCTCGGGGCTGGTCGCGCTGATTTTCTCGATGATTGTCTTCATGAACATCGTGTTCACGCGGGTGTTTTTCGCGACGCGGATCCGCGGGGCGACGATCATGGGCGCGCTGCTGGGCGTCGG
>DASZPP010000358.1:0-7578 GCA_035549975.1 Opitutus sp. | reverse complement strand
TCTGCAATCGGCGGGGCGCCGGAGCGATTCGGCCCGCCGCTGCGGCGGCTGCGGCCGGCGCGACGGGCGACGGTGGAGTTGTCCGGCGAGGCGCCGACGTTTGTCTGGTCGGAGGGCGTGCGCGGGGCGGTGAGCGCGGTGGCGGGGCCGTGGCGCGGATCGGGCGAATGGTGGGAGCGGGGAAAATTGTGGCGGCGCGAGGAGTGGGACGTGGAATTGGAGGGCGGCGGGGTGTATCGGTTGGTGCACGCGCCGGAAGGATGGTTCGTGGAGGGGGAGTATGACTGAAAGGAGTTGAGAGTTGAGGGTTGAAAATTGAGTGCGGACATGAGCGCGGGCGAAACCAGAGACAACTACGTCGAGCTGCATGCGAACAGCGCGTTCAGTTTTCTGCGCGGGACGACGCCGCCGGATAAACTCGTGGCGGAGGCGGCGCGGCTGCAACTGCCGGGGCTCGCAGTGCTCGATCGCGACGGCGTGTATGGCGCGGCGCGGGCTTATAATGCGGCGTTCGAGACCGGGCTGAAGCCGATCGTGGGCGCGGAGATCACGATGGAGGACGGGAGCGTGCTGCCGCTGCTGGTGATGAACCAGCGCGGTTATCAAAACCTGAGCCGGCTGATCAGCACGGCGAAACTGGAGGACAGGCCGCGGGAAGCCGTGGAATTATGGAGCCGCGGCGTCCTCGCCGTGGCAGGCACGGAGGAAGCGCGACGAGGGCGTCGCGTCCCCACTATGGCGGGCGCGGATCCACGGGAGCGGAAGCGGCCGTGTTTCGCGACGTGGCGGGAGCTGGCGGAACATGCGGAAGGGTTGATTGCGCTTACGGGCGACGAGGAAGGACCGGTGCTGCGCGCGTATTGTAGGGCGGGGTTGCCCGACCCCGTCGGGATTGAAAAGCGCGCGGCAACGGCGGGGTCGGGCGACCCCGCCCTACAACCAGACCTGGAGGCGACGATGGAGCGGCTGGAGAAAATTTTTGGGAAGGATCGGCTGTATGTCGAAGTGCAGCGGCGGCGGATTCGCGGGGAGCACGTGACCGGGCGGATGCTGGCGGACCTCGCGGCCGCGCGGGGGCTGCCGCTGGTGGCGACGGGCGGCGTGCGCTATGCGACGCGCCCCGAGCGGATGGTGGCGGATGTGTTCACGTGTTTGCGGAATCATACGACACTCGATGCAGCGGGACGTCTGCTCGAGCCGAATGGCGAGCGGCATCTGCGGTCGGCGGCGGACATGCGGGAGCTGTTTCGCGACTGGCCGGAGGCGGTGGCGGCGAGCGGGCGGCTGGCGGAGCGGCTGGAGTTCACGCTGGACGACCTCGGCTACGAATTTCCGGATTTCCCGGTGGGCGCAGGCGAGACGATGGAAGGCGTGCTGCGCCAGCGGGCCTACGAAGGCGCGCGCGAAAGGTTTGGCGGCGTGCCGGAGAAAATCGCGCGGCAGATCGAGACGGAGCTGGCGCTGATCTTCGAACTCGGGTTCGCGGGATATTTTTTGATCATCTGGGACATCTGCAAATGGGCGCGTGGGCGCGGCATCCTGATCCAGGGGCGCGGTTCGGCCGCGAACAGCGTGGTGTGCTACGTGCTCGGCATCACGGCGGTGAATCCGATGCGGTTCGAACTGCTGTTCGACCGGTTTCTGAGCCGCGGGCGGATCGGGAAACGGGGCCACCGATCCTGGCCGGACGTCGACCTGGATCTGCCGAGCGGGGATTTGCGGGAGTCGGTGATCCAGGAGGTTTACCGGCGCTACGCGCCGCGCGGCGCCGCGATGGTGGCGAACGTGATCACCTATCGCGGACGGAGCGCGATGCGCGAGGTGGGGAAGGTGCTGGGATTTTCGGACGACGTGCTGGGACGGTTCTCGGCGCTGTATGGGAACGGGGACTTCGAGCACACGCTCGAGGTCGAGCAGCAGGCCAGGATGGCGGGATTGCCGGGGAAACATCCGCGGCTGCCGGCGCTGATCGGACTGTATCGCCGGATCAAGGGGCTGCCGCGTCACCTCGGGCAGCATTCGGGCGGCATGGTGCTGTGTCCAAACCGGCTGGACGCCGTCGTGCCGATCGAGCCGGCGACGATGGAGGGGCGCTGCGTGGTACAGTGGGACAAGGACGACTGCGAGGAGCTCGGGCTCGTGAAGATCGATTTTCTCGGGCTCGGGATGATGGCGGTGCTGCAGGAGACGTTTGCGCTGTGCGCGGAGCGCGGCGGGCCGAAGGCGCTGGCGGACATTCCGGAGGACGATCCGCAGACCTACGCGGCGGCGGGCGCGGCGGACACGGTCGGCGTGTTCCAGATCGAGAGCCGCGCGCAAATGGCGACGCTGCCGCGGTTCCGGCCGAAAAATCTCTACGATCTCGCGATGCAGGTCTCGATCGTGCGGCCCGGGCCGATCGTGGGGAAACTGGTGCATCCGCTGATCCGGCGGCGGCAGGGGCTCGAGGACGTCGATTTCATCGACGAAAGCATCGAGCCGATCGTGAAACCGATCCTCGCGCGCACGAAGGGCGTGATCCTGTTCCAGGAGCAGATGCTGAAGATCGCGATGGACGTGGGCGGCTTCGACGCGAGCGAGGCGGAGGAGTTGCGGCGGGCGATGGGGTTCACGCGCGGCGAGGAGCGGCTGGAGCGCTCGCTCGTGAAACTGGGCGAGTCGATGCGGCGGAAGGGCCTCAAGGACGTGGTGATCGAGAAGGTCGTGAGCTCGTGCCGGTCGTTCGCGGCGTATGGTTTTCCCGAAAGCCACGCGATCTCGTTCGCGCTGCTGGCGTATGCGAGCACGTGGCTGAAGGTGCACCGGCCGGCGGAGTTTTACGCGGGATTGCTGAACAACCAGCCGATGGGATTTTATTCGCCGGCGACGCTGATCCAGGATGCGCGGCGGCACGGGTTGAAGGTGCAGCCGGTGTGCGTGCTGCGCTCGCGCTGGGAATGCACGGTGGAAGGCGATGCGCTGCGCGTCGGGCTGCGCTACGTGTGCGGCGTGCAGGAGAAACGCGTGCGGACAATGCTGGCGGAGCGCGACGCGCGGGCGTTTGCCTCGATGGAGGATTTTCTGGCGCGCACGAATTTCATCGCGGTCGAGCGGCGGGCGCTCGCCGCCGTCGGCGCATTGGGGTCGTTGTCGCAGCACCGGCGGGCCGCCCTGTGGCAGGTCGAGGCGGCATGGCCGGCGGAGGAGAATTTGCTGCGTGGCTGCGGCCTTCCTTCCGCGACTCCAACCGAGGCGCCGCCGGCGGACGCGGGCGATTGTCATACATTATATGACAAGTCGCAATGTCATATAATGTATGACAAATGCGAAGGACGCCGGGGTGAGTGGATGCCGGCGGAAACGGAGGTGAAAGCGGAGGCGGAGGGTGGGGCGGGCTTTGCGCCGGTCGCGAACGAGGCGAAAGAGGCGGGGGCAATGACGGGCGTAGGGCCCGCCACACCGGAGCCACGGTGGTTGCCGGATAAAAGGGAGGCGAGGGGGGACACCTGCGCTGCTTCGCCGCTGGCGCCGATGACGCGCGAGGAACGATTGCAGGCGGATTTCAGCGGGACGGGGCTGACGGTCGGCGCGCACCCGATGGCGCTCGTGCGCGCGCGATTGAAGGACGCATGGTGCGCGGCGGAACTGCCGTTGGGGCGCGACGGCGCCCACGTGAAGATCGCGGGCAGCGTGATCTGCCGGCAGCGGCCGGGGACGGCGAAGGGCGTGGTGTTTGTTTCGCTCGAGGACGAGACGGGCATCGCGAATGCGATCGTAGCGGCGGAGCTCTATGAGCGGCAGCGGCTGACGATCAACGAGGAGCCGGCACTGTGCATCGGCGGCCGGCTGCAGATCCAGCAGGGCGTGATCCATGTGCGGGCGGAGACGATCGAGGCACTGCGGCTCGACGAGGTGCCGGCGCAGGCGTCGCACGATTTTCGGTAGGATTGGACGAGAACCACGCCGGATTTCGCCGGTCCACTTCGCCCGATGAAAACCCCGCGGCCGACGCTGGCGAAAATTCGCGCCGAGGCGCGGCGCTGCCGGCGATGTCCGCTCTACAAGACCGGCACGCAGACCGTCTTTGGCGAGGGACCGGCGCATGCGCGCGTCGTGATGGTCGGCGAGCAGCCGGGCGATCGCGAGGACCTGGCGGGGAAACCGTTTGTCGGGCCGGCGGGAAAATTGCTCGACCGGGCGCTGGTGGAAGCGGGAATCGATCGCGGCGAGGTTTACGTGACGAATGCCGTCAAGCACTTCAAGTGGGAGCGCGCCGGCAAACGGCGGCTGCACCAGAAACCGAATGCGCGCGAGATCGCCGCGTGCCGGCCGTGGCTCGAATCCGAGCTCGAGTTGATCGCGCCGGACGTGATCGTGGCGCTCGGGGCGACGGCGGCGCAGGCGTTGATGGGCCGGGATTTTCGGGTGACGCGCGAGCGCGGAAAGCTGCTCGATTCGCCGGTCGAGTGGGCGAGGGGCCTGGTCGCGACGGTGCATCCGTCGTCGATTTTGCGCGCGCCGCCCGGGGACCGGGAAAAGGCGTATGCGAGCTTCGTGGCGGATTTGAAAACCGTGGCGGCGAATTTCCCGGCGGCGACCGGATAACGCGGAATTCAGCGACGGATGAGTTGCGCCGCCTGCGCGAGGCCGGCGCGGACCTCGTCGTCGGTGACCGTGGGGAAGTGTTCATACCAGAGACCGACGGCGTGAAAGGGACTCGGCTGCAGCGGGCAGACGAGCGCGTCGACGTCGCGGGCGAGGGCGTCGCACGTGTCGGGCGCGCCGACCGGCGCGGCGATCGCGATGCGGGCGGGACTCAGCCCCTCGAGCGCGAGCACGGCAACGCGGATCGAGTAGCCCGTCGCGATGCCATCGTCGACGAGGATCACGTCATGTCCGGAAATTTCCAGCGGAGGTCGTCCGCCTCGGTAGAGCATCTCGCGGCGGTTGAGCTCGGCGAACTCGCGGGCGGTGATGGCGTCCACCTGGGCGGGCGGGATCGCCTCCTCGGCGATCAACGGTGCGTCGAGCAGGCGGACGCCGCAGCTCGCGATTGCGCCGATGGCCAGCTCCTCCTGCTGCGGGTGGCCGAGCTTGCGGACGAGAAACACGTCGAGAGGCGCGTGAAGCACCCGCGCGATTTCCAGGCCGACCGGGACCCCGCCGCGCGGGAGCGCGAGCACGATCGGGTCGCTCGCGAAGGCGCGCGGCGCCAGCAGCCGCGCCAGGGCGCGGCCGGCGTCGAGGCGATCCTGGTAGCGTCTGGCGGGCGACATGACGGCGAGGTTTCAGGTGCGCGGGAGCGCCCGCCAGCTTACGCCCGCCGGCCGGCGGAATCCATTGAAACGAAAAATAATTTCGCGCGACGCGGGTCACGGAGATTTGCCCATCGCGTGGCCCACACTCGACCCGATTCCGGCCGCGGATGAATCGGTGTAACGTGTCGCGATGGAGACGGTCCATCGACCGACCCTTTTATGAACGACCACTATATTGTTACCAGCGACCGCGGGCATTTGCGCATTTACGCCGAGACACGACCGCCGGGGCATCGCCCGCCGCGGCTCGATGTGGTGGAGGCGCTTGATTTTCCGGCCGGGCGGGCGAACTACAGCGCGCACGACACCGACATGGCCGGCCGGTTTCCGGGTTCGGGCGCGGACGGGCGGGACGGAGGCATGTCGATCGACGAACGGCTCCCGATGAAACGCGAAGAGGAACGTCGTGGCGTCCGGCTGATCGCGAGCGAGCTGGACCGGTTCTTCGCGACGCGGCGGGAGGCGACGTGGGACCTCGCGATCGCACCGTCGCTCTACAACGCGATCGTGCAGGCGCTGTCGCCGGCGACCCGGCTGCGATTGCAGCGGGTGCTTTCGAAAGACTTGGTGAATCAAACCACGGACGACGTGCAGTCGCATTTCGCGACGGCGGGACGTTGAGCTTCGGCGGCCGGGCAGGTGGCGGCGGTCGTCTCGATTGCCAGCCGGCGAAATGACCGTCGGGACGACGGCCGCGACCAATGAAGGCGGCGAGGCGGTGCCGCGCCGGGCTTATTTTTCGACGTTTTTGCGGCTGCGGTAGTCCTGAAGGAAAATGCTGCCGACGAGATAAAGGGCGCCCGCGGCCGCGAGCACGAACAGCAGGATCGCGAGCCCGGCGTAGCCGAAGATCGTGAAGCGCGTCGGCACTTTCATGAGCAGCGACGCGCCGATGATCAGCGCGGCGAGGACGACGCCGGCGGTGATGCGGTTGGCGATTTTCTGCATGCCATCGAGCGCAACCTTGGCGTCGACCGCCTTCACCTTCACTTCGAGATCGGCGTTCGTGATCGCGTCCATGATCCGGTTGAGACGCAGGGGGAGGTTGGCGGTGAATTCCTTCAGCTCGAGCAGCGAGGTGAACGCATTGTCGCGGGACAAGTCCTGGCGCAGGCGGCGCGAAAACAGGTCGGTGATCGTCCGGTGAATCGCGGGGTTGGGATCGAACGCCGGGTCGAGGATGCGGCCGATGTCGTCGAGCTGCAGCAGGGTTTTGCCGAGGAGGATCAGTTCGCCGGGGACGAAGAGCCCGTCGGCGCGCGCGCTGCGTCCGAACTCGAGCAGCATCGAGCCGATCTTGAGTTCCTCGAGGCCCTGGCCGTGACGCTGCGAAATGACATGGCTCACGCGCCGCGCGAAGTCGCCGGCGTCGAAACCGTCGAGCTTTTCGCTCATGTCGATGACGTGCCCGGCGGCCGCCTCGGCGCGGCCGTCGACGGTGGCGAGGAGGAGCTTGAACAGGTTTTCCTGCATCTGCGGCGCGGTGTGGCCGACCATCCCGAGGTCGAGGAGCGCGATGCGGCCGTCGTCGGTGATGAAGACATTTCCCGGATGCGGGTCGGCGTGGAAAATGCCGTCGAGCAGGACCTGTTTCAGGTAGGCGCGCAGCAGTTGGTCGACGAGCGCGGAGCCATCGAGGTCGATCCGCGCGAGCGGGCTGAGCAGGGTGACCTTCCGGCCGCAAACGTAGTCCATCGTGAGGACGTTGCGCGTCGAGTAGTCGTTCACGGGACGCGGCACGACGAGCCGGGAGAACTCCCGCATGTTGGCGCCGATCGTGATCATGTTCTGCGCCTCGCGCGCGTAGTTGAGCTCCTCCTGGATCGTGAAGCGGAACTCCTCGAGCACGGCGGCGAAACGGAAGCGTTTGCCCATTTCGGTGTGCCCGTCGAGGAACGCGGCGATCTCGCCGAGCACCTCGAAGTCCTCGGCGATTTGCGCGCGGATGTTCGGCCGCTGGATTTTCACGACGACCGGGCGGCCGTCGCGCAGCTCCGCATAATGCGCCTGGCCGAGCGACGCGGCGGCGATCGGCTGGGGATCGAAGCGGGAAAACGCCTTTGACACGCGCACGCCGAGCTCGCCGAGGAGGATCTGCTCCACGTCGGGATAGGGGAACGGTTTCACGCGGTCCTGCAGCCGCGCGAGCGCCTCGATGTAGGGCGCCGGGAGCAGGTCGGGCCGGCCGGCGAGCACCTGGCCGATCTTCACATACGTCGGCCCCATGGCCTCGAGATCGTCGGCGAGCTGGGCGGGCGCGATGTCGGCCTGCGGCGCCGCG
>DASZPP010000357.1:0-10177 GCA_035549975.1 Opitutus sp. | reverse complement strand
CAGGCTCACCACCACGGCATCGATGTCCTTTTGCGCGATCAGGTCGTGATAGTTTCCGAACGTCGCGATCGCCGGCGGCGTGCGGCCCGCGTCGTGATAAAACTTCTCCACGTGCTCGCGCCCGCCCTCGAGCCGCACCGCGTCGAGGTCGCACACCGCGACGATGTCGGCGAGCCCCGACTTGAACACGCCGGGCATGTCGTGCACCCGCGCGATCCGGCCGCAGCCGATGTGCCCGACGCGGATCCGGTTGCTGGGCGCCTCCGGCCCGCCGAGCAGCCGCGACGGCACGATCAACGGCGCCACCGCCGCCGCGCCCGCGACGGCGCGGCAGAAATCCCGCCGCGAAATCTTATCCGATCCGCGCCTTGGTTTTTTCATTGATTGTAGCGGCGGTCTCTGACCGCCGTTTGCATCGAATTCGGCGGTCAGAGACCACCGCTACCAAACACCTCACTCGAAGTCCGAATTGCTCACGAACGCCACCCGCGAGCTGTCCGGCGACCACGACGGCACGTTGATCGTGCCCTGTCCGCCGTAAACATACGCGATCACCCGCGGCTCGCCGCCGCTCACCGGCATCAACCGGAGATAGACGTGCTTGTAGTAGGGATGATCGCTGGGCTGCACGTCCTGCCCAAACGAGATGAACACGATCCATTTTCCATCCGGGGAAATGTGCGGGAACCAGTCGTTCAGCTCGTCGTTCGTCACCCGCTCCTGCTCCGAGCCGTCCGTCTTCATCCGCCAGATCTGCATCAGGCCCGTGCGCGTCGAATTGAAGTAGATGTATTTCCCGTCCGGCGAAAATTCCGGCCCGTCGTTCAATCCCGGCGAATCCGTCAGCCGCACCTCGGGCCCGCCTTCCGCCGGAACCTTGTAGATGTCGTATTTCACCGGGCCGTCTTTCGTCAGCTGGCGCCCGCCGGTGAACACGAGCCATTTTCCGTCGATCGACCAGCCGTGCAGATACGACGGCCCGATCGGCGTGATCTGCTTCGCCGCGCCGCCGGCCGCCGGCAAGGTATAGACGCACGATTTACCGCCGTTCTCCGGCGCCTGGTTGCTCACACCGAGCATCTTGCCGTCGAACGAAAGCACGTGGTCGTTGTTGTTGTGGATCGCCGCGCCGGTGTTGAACGGCGCCACCGTTCCGGTGGTCAGGTCGTAGGTGCGCAACACGCCCCTGTTCGGCCCTCCGCCGCTCACATTCCAGAGCAACGTTTTCCCGTCCTGCTTCCAGTTCGGCGCCTCGAACGGTTCCTTCGAGCGATACAACGCCGTCCGCCGGCCGGTGAACACGTGCAACACCTCGAGCTGGCTCCCGATATAATCGTGGTAGGGTCGGAAGTCCGCCGCCGCTTGCTTGATGATCCGCACCTCGCGAAACACCGCCTGCTCCTTCACCGCCGGGTCGTGCGCGCACAGGAAAATCCCCGCATACACTTCATCGCCGAGGTCGGTGCCGTTCAGCGTCACGCTCTCGAACACCTCGCCGTAGCGGGCCGCCGAGAACGTGATGTCCTTCCCGCGCCGCTCGAGCTGCAGCACGTCGCCGCCCTGCACGTGGAGGATTTTCTCCTCGGTGTTGCCGCCCTTCGCCGCGCGGAACTGCAGCGCGTCCTCGCCGTTGCCGTGCGCACAGGCATCGACGTAGGTCGCGTCCGGATCGAGCGACGAACGCGCCATCAGCCCGAGCTTGCGGTGCGGGCTGCCGCCCTCGCCGACGAACTCGAACCGCGCCCGCAGCAGGAAGTCGCCTTTCAGCTTCTTCCACGCGAACTGGAACTGGTCGGCATTCGTCCAGATGTTCTGGCCGCCGGCGGCGATATGGTATTCCTGCAGCGATTCGTCGTAGGTCGTCGAGCCGGCGATCGCCGGCCCGCCGATGTCGCCGTGCTCGGCGAACTGCCCGACGGCGCTGCCGTCCGCCGCGGCGGTGGGCAACGCCGTGAGCGGCGAAAGGGCGAGCAAGGGAAGGATCTTGTGGAGCGGGGTATTCATGGAGTTGGAGAAAATTGGCGGCCGGACGCCGGAGATCAGCAGTCAGTCTCCGTCCTTTTGCACCACGGGTGAACACGGATTCACCCGGCTAACATCCGCATGGCTGCAGCGGCGGCCGGCGGCCGCTGATCGCGGGCACTCCGCTCTCAATCCGTGTCTATCGGTGTTCATCCGTGGTGGGGAACAGAGTCAGCATGGGGTCGGGCCGGAGCCGGAAGCAGGACGGACCGCCCCCGGAAAGGTGACGCCCCCGCCGTCCCCCGCCGCATTATGTCACGGATCAATTCCGTTGTGCCTGCGGAGCCGGTCCCCCACCCTCCGCCTCCGCCGATGAGCCCGGAATCCTACCTCGCCCTCGCTGTCCGCGAGTTCAGACGCCTGAAGAAGCTGTCCGACGACGCGATGGCCCAGTGCCCGGACGACCAGTTCTTCGCCGCGCCCGGGCCGGGCGACAATAGCGTCGCCGTCCTCGTCAAGCACATGGCCGGCAACCTCGTCTCGCGCTTCGCCCATTTTCTCACGAGCGACGGCGAAAAGCCCGATCGCGACCGCGACGCCGAGTTCGAAATCCTGCCGGCCGACACCCGCGCCTCGCTCACCGCTGCATGGGAGCGCGGCTGGAACCTTCTTTTCACCGAGCTCGGCGCGCTGACCGACGCCGACCTCGGCCGCACCGTGACGATCCGCGGCGAACCGCTGACCGTGCTGCAGGCCCTCAATCGCCAGCTCATGCACTACGCCTACCACGCGGGCCAGGTCGTTTACGTCGCGAAACATTTCCGCGGCGGCGCGTGGAAAACCCTCAGCATCCCCCGTGGCGGATCCGCGGCGTTCAACCAGAGTCCGGCAACCTACCTGTCGAATCGCTAGCCGGCGCGGCCGCCAATTCAGCTTCATCGCGGGATCTTTTTGCGACCTTCGAGACCATGCTGGAAACCAACCTGATCGACTACTACCGCCGGCGGGCCGCCGAATACGAGCGCATCTTTGCCAGGCCCGAGCGGCAGGCCGATCTCGCCCGGCTGCGTTCGTTCCTGGCAGCCGAATTCCGCAGCCACCACGTGCTCGAAATTTCCTGCGGCACCGGCCGGTGGACCGAGGCGATCGCGCCCGTCGCGTGCTCCGTCACCGCCTGCGACATCAACGACGAAGTGCTGGAAATCGCTCGCGCGAAGGATTGGGGCGGAGCGCCCGTCGAGTTCCGGGCGGCCGACTCGTTTGCGCTGCCCGACTTCGGCCGCCGGCACTCGGCCGCGTTCGCGGGATTCTGGTGGTCGCACGTTCCGCGACGAAATCTCGCCGGCTTTCTGTCCGGCCTGCATGCGCACGTCGCTCCCGGAGCAAAGGTCCTGTTCATCGACAACCGCTACATCGAGGGCAGCAGCACGCCCATTTCGCGAACGGACGATGCCGGCGACTCGTTTCAGCAACGCCGGCTCGAAGACGGCTCCGTTCACGAAGTGCTGAAGAATTTCCCGTCGCCCGATGAGCTGCTGCAGGCCGTCGCCGGCTGCGCCACCTCGCCCGAGGTCAGCCTGACCGACTATTTCTGGGCCCTGCGCTACGAAGCACGTTGAACCACCTGCAGCCGAATCTGGGTCCATCGGTGCAATCCGTGGCCGCCGGCTCCGATGGTTTCCGCTTCGTGGTCTCGACCAGATCACGGTTCCGCGTTATCCGTTCGCACCACAATCGAACTTCCATGCCTACCGCCATTGTTCTCCTCAAGATCGACCACAAACGCGTCACCGGCACCGCTGAAAAGATCCTCGATATCCGCGGCGTCACCGACGTCTACTCCGTCTCCGGCCGCTATGATCTTTTCGTCATCATCAAGTCGGCCTCGATCGACCTGATCGAGAGCATCATCACGGACGAGCTCCTGCGTCTCGACGGCATCGTCGACAGCGAAACGATGTTCGCCTTCCGCAGCTACGACAAACGCGAGGGCGGCCGCGCCGTGGACGTGGACTGACCCAAGTCAATTCCTCCGGAGGAGCCCGCGAAACACACGAATCACCCGAAATCCGGACAGCGCTCCTGGACCACGCAGCCAAGGTGCGTCGACAAAGCGCCGGGCATTTCGACTCTTCCGGCAGGTAGCGGCCCCAGCCACGACCGACTCCGTTTTCTTTTCGTGTCTTTCGCGGGTTCCTTCTCCGTCGCGTTCCGTTTCAAAATCCCATGCTCACACCGCCGTCGACCGGCAGGATCGCGCCGGTGATGAATTTCGCCGCGGGCGACGCGAGGTAGACGGCCGCCCAGCCGACGTCGATCGGCTCGCCGAGCTTTTCCATCGGCGTGCGGCTGAGGATTTTCTTTTTGCGCGTCGGGTCGCCCTCGAAGGCCTTGCGCGACATCGCGGTGTCGATCCAGCCGGGCGCGATCGCGTTCACGCGAATGCCGTGCGGCGACAGCTCGGTCGAGAGCGTGCGCACCATGCCGAGCATCGCGGTTTTTGCCGACGCGTAGGCGACGACCAGCGGAATGCCGAAGAGCGAGGCCATCGACGCCGTGAACAGAATCGTGCCGCCCTTGCGCTCGATCATGCCGGGGGCGACGAGCCGCGTGAGCTCGTGCGCGCCGAGGATGTGCGTCTTGAAGACGTCGAGAAATTCCTGCGGCGTCGTCTCGATCGCCGGCTTCTTGAGGTGCCGGCCGGCGTTGTTGACGAGGCAGGTGATCGGCCCGTGCTCCTTCGTGATCTGCTCAATGAGCGCGCCGGACCGGTCGGTCACCGTGATGTCGTGCACCGCATAGGCCGCGCGCTCGCCCATCGCTTTCACCGCGGCGGCGAGCTCAGGTTCGCGCCGGCCGACGAGCACGACCCGCGCGCCCGCCGCGTGCATCGCCTGCGCGATCGCCTGGCCGATGCCCGTTCCGCCGCCGGTCACGACGGCCAGTTCGTCACTCAGGGAAAAAATCCCGGGAAAAGTTGGTGCATTCATAAGATGAATCGCATGGCCGCAAGGGACGGATCGCGTAGCCGCGACCGTGAGCAAGTGGATTGCCCGCCACTCGCTCACGCTCGCAGCTACGACGCACTGAATGCCTCCACCTTTTCGCGGATCGCGCGCGTGTGCTCCGGCGTGCTGCCGCAGCACGAGCCGACCACGTTCGCGCCGGCGCCGAGCACCGCCGGCACGCCCGCCGCCATGTCGGCGGGGAGCTGTTTGTAAACCGCCTTCAGGTTTTCGAGCACGGGTAATCCGGCGTTCGGCTGCACCATCACCGGCAGCGCGCAATGCTCCCGATAGATCTTCGCCACGATCGCCGCGCCGTTCATGTCCATGCCGGTGCCGCAGTTCAGCGCGACGATGTTCGCGCCGCGCGCCTCGACGAATTCCGCCGCGTCCTCCGGCGCGACGCCCATCATCGTCTTGTAAAACGTGCCGTCCGCCGAGAGATCGTAAGCCAGCGAGGCGATGACCGCCGGCGCGCCCGCCGCCTTCGCCGCATCGATGGCGAGGCCGAGTTCCTCCAGTCCGGTCTGCGTCTCGATGATGATCGCATCGACGACGCCCGCCACGAGCGCCTCCGCCTGTTCCGCGAGCGCCGACTGGGCCTCGGCCTCGGTGAGTTCGCCGTAAGGTTCCAACAGCGCACCGAGCGGTCCGATATCCCCGAGCACAAATCCCCGCCGGCCGCCAAACGCCTCGCGCGTGATCCGCGCGCCGGCACGGTTGATCTCAGCCAGTTCCTTTTCATGGCCGTGACGGCGCAGCATGATCCGGCTGCCGCCGAAGGTGTTCGTGATGATGCAGTCCGCGCCGGCGTCGGCATAGCGTTTCTGGATCGCGAGCACGCGGTCGGGATGCGTGAGGTTCCAGGCCTCGCCGCATGCGCCTTGTTCGAGGCCGGCGAGCATCAGTTGCGTGCCCATCGCGCCGTCGCATACGAGCCGGCGGGACTGCAGGGTTTCCAGAAAAGTCGGTTTCATTCAGAATCCTCCAGAGGTCACAAATCGTTTTGGCCACAGATTGCACAGATCAGCACGGATATCAGGGTTTGGTTCTGATCTGTGTTCATCCGTGTGATCCGTGGCCAAGGTTCAGGATTGGAACTACTCGAGCTCGATCTGCACCTTCACGCTCGTCGGCTTCATCGCGCAGGCGTGGTCGAACGCCTTGACCGAATCCGCGAACGCATAGCGGTCCGTGACCAGGGGCCGCACGTCGATTTTCCGGCTGCCCATCAATGCGAGCGCGCGGGGAAACACATGCGCGTAGCGGAAGATCGTCTCGATCCGCGCCTCCTTCACCTGCGCCGCCACGACGTCGAACGGCACCGGCGCTCCCGGCATCCCGATCAACACGACGCGCCCGCCGGGACAAAGCACCTCGATCGCCTGGTTCGCCGACTCCGGCCGGCCGGCCGCATCGAACACCACATCGGCGCCCCAGCCGCCGGTCGCCGCGCGCACGACGCCGGCGAGTTTTTCCGTGCGCACGTTGACCGGCGTGATCGGACCGAGCGTCGCCGCGAGCGCGAGTTTCTCGGCGACAACGTCCGTGATGATCACCCGGCTGCAACCGCCGGCGAGCGCGGCAAGCGCCGTGACCATGCCGATCGGCCCGGCGCCGAGCACGACCGCGAGATCGCCGGGTTTGAGCGCGGCCTTGTTCGCCGCGTGCACGCCGACGGCGAGCGGCTC
Source organism: Opitutus sp. (assembly GCA_035549975.1). Lineage (GTDB taxonomy): Bacteria > Verrucomicrobiota > Verrucomicrobiia > Opitutales > Opitutaceae > Opitutus. The sequence continues at coordinate 3,519 of DASZPP010000357.1, read as the reverse complement.
GACCATCGCGCCTTCGCCAAAACTCACGTTGTCCGGCAGCTTGAACGTGAACGCTTCCGGGTGCACCACGCTCGGGCGCAGGCAGCCGTGCACCGGCGGCGTCGCCCAGAAACGCACGGCCGGATCGAGATTGTAGAGGCCGAGGCGCGTCGCGCGGCTGTTCGGATCGGGAATGCCCGGCTCCATGCACACCCGATCGCCCGCGCGCAGCGTCGTCACCGCCGAACCGATTTCCGCGACCACGCCGGCGGCTTCGTGCCCGAGCACCATCGGCGCACGCACGACGAACGGCCCGATTGCGCCGTGCTGGTAATAGTGCACGTCGCTGCCGCACACGCCGACCGTGTGGATGCGCACGCGCACATCGTGCGGGCCGAGCGGTTCATCGATCCCGATGTCGCGGATGGAAATCTGGCGAGGTTTTTCGAGGACGACGGCTTGCATGGGAGCGACGCGTTACAGTCCGGCGGCGTCCACCTCAGAATCGAGCGGCCCGCCATCGAACACGATGGTGCGAGGCTGGCGCAGGTTCGCCACGGTCTCAAGCGGCGAGTGGCGCGTGAGAATGAACCGGCTCAGGCAACCCGGCGCGATCCGGCCGAAATTTTCCTTGAACCCGAGCCGTGCGGCGGACGTGCCGGTGGCGGCATTGATCACGGCGAGCGGGGGCAGGCCGGCGCGCTCCATGAGCTCGAGCTCGAAAAGGAAATCGACCCCGTGCGCCACGCCGTAGGAGCCGGCATCGCTGCCGGCGATGATCAGCACGCCGCGTTCGTGCGCCTGCGCGAGCGTCGCGGCATGGCCGTCGAGAATTTTTTGGAGATTCGCGACGACGTCCGGCTCCCATTTCATGATCGCCGCGTGGTCGACCTGTTTCTGCACCGGCGCGAAGGTCGGCACCCAGGCGGTTTGCCGGTCGCGCAGTTTCCCGAGCTGGTCATCGCGCAGGAAAAATCCGTGCTCGATCGAATCGACGCCACCGTCGATCGCACGGTCGATGCCGGTGTCGCCGGACGCGTGCGCGAACGTCTGCCGATTGAACGACTTCGCGGCGGCGACCAGCGCGGCCACTTCGTCGGTCGTCATCTGCGGCTCGGTCGTGACCGCGCCTTTCTTGAAATTGATGATGCCGGTCGGGATCAGCTTGATGCGGTCCGCGCCGGCGGCGATACGCGACTCGATGCAGGCCTCGGGCGAGGGGAAATTTTCGAGCGCATCCGCCATGAACGAACCATAGCGGCCGTGGTGGTGGATCGCCGCGCCGGGACTGTCGAGATACGGCATGAGCGGCCGCTGCGCACTCGTGTAAAGCCTGCTCAACGCGAGGCCGACGCCGTCGCGATCCCCCGCGTCGCGCACGGCGGTGACGCCGAGGCGGACGAGTTTTTCGAGCCGCGTTTTCGCCGCGGCGAGAAGCTGTTCGGGCGATTGCTTCAAATACGCGGCCCGCTTGTCGGCGTCGAGTTCGCCGCCTTCGAGGAACAGATGCGCGTGCGCCTCGATCAAGCCGGGCAGCAGCGTCGCGTCGGGCGCGTCGAGGTCGGGCGCGACCTGGCCGTCGCGCACGAGTTCGCGCGGCGGTGTGCGACCGTCGACACCCACGAAGCGGATGGCGGCGGAATCATAGACGACATGAGCATCGCGCAGAGGCGCCGTGCCCGTCCCGTCGAGCAGCGTGCCGACGCGGAGCCAGATGGAGCGACCGCGCGCCGCCAGCGGAAAATTTTTCACCGGGAACGAACCGCGAATCGACGCCCATGCACGCGAATCATCGGACGGCTCCTTATTCGTGTTCATTCGCGGTTGATGATTCGGATCAATCCACCGGCGCTGCTTCCGCGCAGATCGCCATGATCGCCTCGGCCTGGCGGAAGCCGGCGGTCTCCTGCGATTCGCCGGCCTGCGCACGACCGGCGGCGAGCGCATCGCGAAGCTTGCCGACCATCGGGTGATCGGCTGCGAGCGGGCCGGGCGATTTTTCCGGATTCGCGATCGCGAAATCGAGGCCGGCCTCCATGCCGAGCGTGAGGTAGGCGTTCTCGAGCTGTTCGCGCACGCCCTTCGGCGTGCCCCAGGCAAAATTGGAGAGGCCCACGACGAAGTGCACGCCGGCGAGGTCCGGGTCGTTGCGGATCAGCCGCATCGCGTCGAGGCCGATGTTGACGAGGCCGTAGGTGTCGGCGCCGACGGGCGCGAGGCCGGGGTCGATGATGATCTGGTCCGGGCGGCGCCTGCCCTTCGTCACGAGGCGCTCGACGAAATGCTTCGCGGCCTCGTGGGAATCGCGCGGGTCGAGGCATTGCGAGCTGCCGCCGTCCACGAAATGCTCGGACGCCATCACGATCACGTGGGTGTCGTAGGCGGCGACGAGCTCGATCATCTCGTCGAGGCGCTCGCGCGACGCGGCGATGGAGTTGAGGATCGGCGGGCCGCTCTTCGCGCGATCGTAGTGTTTCAACGCGACCTCGTGGTAGCGGATCGAGGGATTGTCGAAACAGAGCGGGGTGTTCGTGACTTCCTGGATCGCGGGGATCACGTCCGGCAGAAACGCGAGCATTTCCTCCATCTTCACCTGAATCTTCGCGGTGCCGTCGATGTTGAGCTCGAGGAAGCGCGCGCCAAGGTCGGACTGGAGTTTGGCGAGGTGCTGATAGCCGGCGAGGTCGCGCGCGGAAAAGGCGGTGCGGGCGCGCGCGTAGGAATTATTGATGAGTTCGCCGATGACGTTGAGCGAATTGGGCATTTGGGGAATTTTTCACCGAAGCGGACGCGGGAAACGAAGGCCGGAGCGGAGCCGGCGGTTTGCCTTCGTTGCCTTCGTTTTCCTCCGGTCAGGTTGGCTTGATTGATTCGTCGAGCGCGGGTGGAAGCACCGCGCCGCTGGAATTCCTCGAAAGATGGTCGCGGCCGAGCCAGGTGTTGGCCCACGACGAGGTGCCGCGCAGGCTCTGGTCCTGGACAACCGGCGTGTGCATGAGCAGCTCCGCGGCGCGCCCGTCGTGTTTCAGGCGCTCGTAGGCGCGCAGCCAGATGCAGTCGCCGTAGCCGTCGACCTCGCAACGGCCGTCGCGCGTGCCGCCACACGGGCCGTTGCGCTGGTTTTTCGCGCACTGCGATTCGGGACAGAGGAACGCGATCTCCGGCAGCGAGCAATCGCCGCAATCCTTGCAGGCGAAAAGCGCCGACTTGCTCGCGTGCTCGACCGCGCGCATCAGCTTCGGGCCCTGCATCGGATCGGCGGCGCGGGCGCAGCGCTTCGCGCCCCACGCGCTCAACGCCCGGCCCGGCGTGAACATCACGTCGTGCGTCCACTTGGAGAAACGATACGTCGCGGTGACGTGTTGCGACTTCAATGCCGGCGCGCCGGCGCGGCGCGAAGGATCGGCGAGACCGGTCGCCGGATTTCCCGCGTAGAAGAAAAATTCCCCGGGGCGCGAGAAATGGATTTCGCGCGCGAACTGTCTCCAATCGTCCGGCGCGAAGCTGCGCTCGACCTCGAGGATCTGTTCGATCGCGGGA
>DASZPP010000356.1:0-2371 GCA_035549975.1 Opitutus sp. | reverse complement strand
CCGAATCGCACTGATCGCCGCGCCCGGCGCGGCGAAAGGTCCCGGCGCCGAACGCCGGGCTCCAGAACCGCCCGGGCTCAAACGCCCTCGGGGCTTCCTGTTGGGATTTTTTCCGGCGCCTGGAGCTTGGAACCGGGAGTTTCCTGCTCCCCCGCCACATCCCCCTCGATCGGGTCGCCCGCTTCGCGATACTCGTTCAGCTTGTTGCGCAGCGTGCGGATGCTGATGCCGAGCCTCGCCGCGGCGTGCGTGCGATTGCCGCCGGTCTCGCGCAACGCGGCCCGGATCGCTTGCTTCTCGATTTCCCCGAGCGGGAGTATCCGCCCCTGTTCGTCGGTCAACGAGGCGAAGGGCGCCGCCGTGGCCGCGGGAGCGGCCGGCCCGGATGGCGCGGGCTCCTCCGCCTGCATCGGCTTCGGCGCGGTTTCCGGGGCCGCCTTCAAACCACCGGCCGCGAAATTCGCCGGGAGCCCCAGCGAGGCCGCCGTGATCGCCCGGCCCGATTCGGAAAGGATCACCGCGCGCTCGATCGTGTTCTGCAGCTCACGCACGTTGCCCGGCCAGCGGTAGGCGATCAGCGCCGCCCGCGCGGATTCAGCGAAGCCGGTGAGATTCACGCCGTGCTTGCGGGCGAAGCGCTGCAGGAAATGGTCCGCCAGCAGCGGGATGTCCTCGGGACGCTCGCGGAGCGGCGGCACGTGAACCGGGAAAACGTTGAGCCGATAATAGAGGTCCTGCCGGAACTCGCCCTGCTCGACGCGCCGCAGCAGATCGCGATTGGACGTCGCGATGAGCCGCACGTTGACCTTGATCGTGCGCGTGCCGCCGACGCGCTCGAACTCCTGCTCCTGCAGGACGCGCAGCAGCTTCGCCTGCAGGTTCGGCGGGATCTCGCTCACCTCGTCGAGCAGCAGCGTGCCCTGATTGGCGAGCTCGAACCGCCCCTCGCGCCGCTCCGTCGCACCCGTGAACGAGCCTCGCTCGTGCCCGAAAAATTCGCTCTCGATCAGCGTATCGGACACCGCCGCGCAGTTCACCTTGATGAACGGCTGGCCGTTGCGCGTGCTGCGCCGGTAGAATTCCCGGGCGACCATTTCCTTGCCGGTCCCGCTTTCGCCGGTGACCAACACCGTCGCGTCGGTCGGCGCCACGCGCTGGATCAGTTGCCGCAGCCGCGTCATCGCCGGGCCGCGGCCGACAATCACGCCGTCCTCATCCTCGGGATCGTCGCTCAGCAGGCGATTGACGCGCAGCAACTGCCGGTAGCTTTGCGCCTTCTTCAGGATCACGTCGATCTGGCTCGGCGAAAATGGCTTCAGGACGTAATCGAACGCACCGGCGCGCATGCAGCCGACCGCCGATTCGACCGTGCCGTAACCGGTCATCATCACGACGAGCGGGTGATCCGGCCGCGCGGTCACCTGCTCGAGGAATTTCTCGCCGTCGCCATCCGGCAGCCGGATGTCGAGCATGAGCATGTCGAATTGCTCGCGTGCGAGCTGCGCTCCCGCCTCCGCGAGGTTCGCGGCACAAATCACCGGGAGTTTGTGCCGCTGAAAAATGGTCGTGAGCAGGTTCCGGACAATGGGCTCGTCTTCAACGATGAGGACCTTCTCGAAAGCCATGACAAATCGACAGGGATGGAAACCGGCGGCCACCGCGGACGCGCGGCGGTATTTGTTCGCCAGCTAAGACAACCCCTTCCGCCAGTCCAAACCAAATGTTGAATTCTGGCGATCTCACGGGCGCACCGCCGGGCGGTCTCAGGCCGCGCGGGCGAACAGGTCGCCAACGCGATTCTCGACATCCGCCCGGCAAAATGGCTTCGGCAGAAAACCGGCCGGGCCGCCGCTCGCAAACTTCTCGGCGAGCGCCGTCTGGTCGCGTCCGCTCGTCAGCAGCAAAGCCATGCCCGGAATCGCCGTGCGAATCTCCCCGCACAGCTCGGCGCCGCTGATGTCCGGCAACCCGCAGTCGACCAGCACCAGCGCGACCTCCGCGCCGTGTTGCGCGACCAGTTGCCGCGCCTGGCGGCCGTCACGCGCATACAACACGCGGCAGCCCATCCGTTCCAGGTAACGCGCGAGCAGCACCGCGAGCGGTTCTTCGTCCTCGACCACGAGCGCGGTCTGACATGGGGCCTGCGCGGGCGCACCGGCGGAAAGACTGGGGGCGGTCGGAACCGGTGAAAGCATCGTAAAAATCCTTTCGACACAACGACGCCCGACTTTAGCGGCCAAAACGTCTTGCGCCTGACTTCGGCACCGGTCGGCGAAAGTCGCCGGGATCGCGCGCCGACCTTCGCGCCATTGCGAATTCAAATGTCGAATTCCGACACGCCGATACGCCTGCTACCATCCAACAGGACGGA
>DASZPP010000355.1:0-4262 GCA_035549975.1 Opitutus sp. | reverse complement strand
TAGTGCCCGCGATAAGCGCGGACCGGATCACCGAAAAAAACGCGCATCCCGTTCACGACATTCTCGCGCGAGTCGATCTCGAACTCGAGTGAGGTCCACGGGCTCTTGCAGACGATCGTGCGGTTGCGCTCGTTGATCTTCGCGTCGAAGCCGAACTGCGCGCAGAAGTCCTCGAGATCGACGTAGTCGATCCCGCCGATCCGGTGTTCCGCCGCCGGCCGGGCATCGGCCGCGGACATCAAACCCGCCGCCAGCCATGCGGCCGCGAGACAGGGCAAAAGCCGTGACACCAGCGAACGCATCGCTGGCGGGTCAGGCTTGCTTGGCCTCGCCGGCCGCGGCTGCGCGCGCCTCCGCCGCCCCGTTGGGCGCGGCCTCTTCCGGCAGGTGGAATTTCGGCTTGCGCTTGTTCGTCGGCAGCGGCGTCAGCATGACATTGATGTTGCGCCCGATGAGTTTCGGGTCGGCGTCGGGGTGGCCCATGCCGGCCAGCTCGGTGACGGCGCGCTTCATCACGTCGAATCCGATCTCCGTGTGCGCCATTTCCCGGCCGCGGAACTTCAGGCGGAGTTTCACCTTGTTGCCGTTGTCGAGAAACTCCTCGGCGTGGCGGAGCTTGGTGTAGAAATCGTTCTCGGCGATGCGCGCGCTGAACTCGATCTCCTTGATCTTGCTCGCCGTGGCCTTCGCGTGCGTGTGCTTCTTCTGCTCCTCGTAAACGTATTTGCCGAAATCCATGATCCGGCAGACGGGAGGAGTCGCATTCGGCGCGACCTCGACCAGGTCGAGGCCCACTTCGAGCGCGAGATTGATGGCTTTGGGAGTGTCGATGACGCCGAGTTGCTTGCCCTCGGGCGAAATCACACGAACTTGCGGAACCTTGATGCGATGGTTGCGGCGGATGGCCGCGAACGGATCGGCATTGCGTCGATAATATTGGCCGGACCGACCTCCGGAAGGAAACGAATTGGCCATCAAATAGGATTTGGGTGGTGACTGGGTCGGGCGCGTTCTCGCCCGGTTATGCGGGGTTGACAACAACTAATTGACCCGGTGCGCCCCGCCGCCGGATCCGGCCCAGCCGGCGGCTCATACGCTGAAACTCTCGCCGCACGAACAACTCGCCTTGGCGTTCGGGTTCGAAAACTTGAACCCGCCCGCCACCATCGCCGCCGAATAGTCGACGTGCGTGCCCTTCAAATAGAGGGCGCTCTTGCTGTCGACCAGGACCTCCGCGCCGCCGGTGCGAACGAGAATGTCGCCGCGCCGGGGCGCCGGCGTGAACTTCATCTTGTAGCTCAAGCCGTTGCATCCGCCGCCGGAAATGGCGATCCGGAGATAATCGCCCTGCCCTTCGCGCGCGATCAGCGCGCCGACCTTGGCGCCCGCGGCCATCGTCAACCGGACAAGGTTTTCGTTACCTTCGCGCACGCCCTCCGGCAAAACCGACCGGGCCGCCGCCCCGGGACGGGCGGACGCCTCGTTGCCGGCGGGCGGGAGCATCGTGGTCGGATCAGGCATCAAACGGTCGACTATCGCGAGGCCCGCCAGTTTATCAAGCGCCGGGCCACAGTCACCGCATTCGAAAAGCTCGTGATCCGCGCCACGCCTTTGCCCGCGATGCCGAACGCCGTGCCATGGTCCGGGCTCGTCCGCACAAACGGCAGGCCGAGCGAGACATTCACCGCCTCGTGAAAATCGATCGTCTTCAGCGGCGCCAGCCCCTGGTCGTGATAAAGCGCGACGACCGCGTCGAACTCGCCCATCAGCGCCCGGCCAAAAAGCGTGTCCGCCGGCTCGCACTTCGACACGCCGGCGAATTCCGCGCGAATGTGCTCCAGCGCCGGATTCAGCAGGTCCCGCTCCTCGTGCCCGATCATGCCGCCCTCGCCCGCGTGCGGGTTCAACCCGCACACGCCGATCCGCGGCTGCTCGATGCCGTCGGCCCGCGCCAGCTCCGCCGCCGCGGCGATGGTGCGGTGCAGCCGGTTCGGCCCGAGGAGCCGCGCAACCTCATCCAGCGGCACGTGCCAGGTCGCGAGCGCCACGCGCAGCTTGCCGCCGCAGAACGCCATCACCGGCTCGCCGCCCCACTCCGCCGCAAAAAATTCCGTCTGGCCCGGATGCGGGTAGCCGATGTTCGCCAGCCGCTCCTTGCTGATCGGCCCGGTCACGACGCCGGAAAACTCGCCGCTCTTGCAGCCCTGCGCCGCGCGTTCCATCGCCCCCCACGCCACGAGCGCGCCGTCGCCATCGGGCTGGCCCGGCGTCGCGGCAAAATCCTCCAGCCCCACCGCGATTTTTTCGGCCGCGTCCGGCAGCCCGCTGAGCCAGCGTCGCGGCCCGATCACCACGACCTTCGGGACCTCGTCGCGGTTCGCGTCCAGCCAGTTTGCAATGATCTCCGGTCCTACGCCGGCGGGGTCGCCGCACGTGATCGCTAGTTTTCTCGTCATGGGGTTCGTTGAAGGGACCCAAAAAACCGCAAAAGGAAAGTCCCGATCCGCGTCCTATTCGCCATGGTCCATTTCCGCCCGCCGGGCGCGGGCAAAGCTGCGCTTCCCCTCGGCGAAAAACGCCAGGAACCGCCGCGCCTCCGGCGTTGTGAACGTGCCCGCCGCCAGCGTCTCCGCCGCCACGGAGCGGATGTTGCCCGGCGTGAAATACACGGCGTGAAACGCCTGCTTCAGCTCGGCGATCGCCGCGCGGTTGATGCCGCGGCGCCGCAGCCCGATCGCGTTGAAGCCGATCACCTCGTCGCGTTCCGCCAGCATCGTGAAATGCGCCACGTCGCGCGTGATCGACGCGTTGCCGCTGACCATCACGCCCTCGCCGATCCGGCAGTGCTGGTGCACGACCGCGCTGCCGCCGAGAAATGCGTGATCGCCGATCGTGACATGCCCCGCGAGCAGCACCGCATTCGCCAGCACGACGTTGTTGCCGACGCGGCAGTCGTGGGCCACGTGGCACGCCGTCATGAGAAAACAGTTCTCGCCGACCTGCGTGCAATCACCGCCGTTGATCGAGCGGTTGATTGTCACATGTTCGCGGATCACCGTTCCCGCGCCGATCCTGACGCCCGAGGCGGTCGACCGGTCGAACTTCAGATATTGCGGGTCGCCGCCGATCACCGCGAATGGGTGAACCACGACGCCCTCGCCGAGCACGCAATCCTTCGTCACCACGGCGTAGGCCTGGATCTCGCACCCGTCGCCGATTTCCGCGCCGGCCTCGACGATCGCCGTTGGATGAATCTTCGTTGCCATCGGCGTCAGCCTCGCGTGCGCCGTGCGACCCCGCGCTCCGGCAACAGGTCCATCTGTGAGTCTTTCAACAGATCGTAATTTTTCAAAATGCGCATCACCTGGAGCGTGTCGCTTTTGGTGTAGTTTTGATTCGTCTCAATCTTGTCGACCAGGTCGAGCAGCATGGCGCGGAACGACACGATCGCGTCGACGCCGCGCGATTTCAGCAGGTCCACGCTCTGCGATCGAAATGGTTCCGCCGTCGGCAGGCTGGGCAGCACGAGCACCTTGGTCGGCGTCCCGCCGTCATCGTCCAGCGCCCCGGGCGGGAAAAACCGCTCCGCCTCCTTCAATACGTTCTGCTCGAGAAAGGCGAAGATCTCCGGGCTGCTCTTCAGCATGTTCGGCGTGAACACACCGGTATGCCAGCCTTTCACCGCCACGACCGCCTTGTGCACGAAGGGCAGCTCGCTCGAAAACAGGAAAAAATCCGGCTTCCGCGGTCCGCGCCGCCATGCGGGATTGAAGACGATCAGGTCGATTTCCTCCTCCGCCTGCTTCCGTCGCGCCACGACCTGATACTTGCGCGCCTGCCGCACCAGAAAGCCGTTTTGTTCAAAATACTCGCGAACGATCCCTTCATCGATGGCTGACATGGTTGGCACAGTGTGTCCTGCGCCCGCTCGGAAGACACGGAAAAACTGTGATCTCGCGAGCCGCGCTGCTCATTCGGCACCGACCTCGCGCCAGCACTCCTCAGCCAGTCCCGAAGGGACGTCCTCGACCGTAACCGCACGCCCGAGCTCCGCCAGCACCACAAACCGCAGCTTTCCCCCGCGCACCTTCTTGTCGCGCGTCATCGCTCGCATCAAATCGGCCATCGACAGCGGCGTCCGCAATCGCGTCGGCAGCGCATGCGCCGCGATCACGCGCTCGACCCTCTCTACTTCGGCGACAGCAATCCGGCCGAGCTTGAGCGACAATCGCATCGCGGCACAAAGTCCGATCGCCACGGCC
>DASZPP010000354.1:0-3565 GCA_035549975.1 Opitutus sp. | reverse complement strand
AGAGGCGCTGCAGGCTTTTCCCGGCATCGCGCAAGGCGACCAGGGATTTGGAGGCCGGGTCGAAGGGTTTGCCGGCCTGCCATGCGGTGAAGTCCTTGCGCAGTTCGTTCGACGCGAGGAAGAACTTGGTGTGGACCGAATCGCCGGAGGCCCCGCCGCCATTCAGGATGATCGAGTCGCAAAAGAGCTCGGCGGCGCGGTCGTTGATGATCTTCTGGATCAACAGGCGGTTCACGTGGAGATTGAGGTTCCACTCGTCGATCACCTGCTTGTAGTCCTTGTAGGCCGGCTCGATCTCGTCGGCCTGCCGCACCTCGAGCAATTGATAGAGCCGGCTCGAATAGAAGAAACGCCGCTGGCAGAGATTGATGATGCTCTTGATCTCGTCGCGGCGGTTGGCGGTGACGAGCTTGCTCTCCTCGAAGCGGGTGCGCGCCTGCCAGTCGAGCCGGTTGAACAGGTAGGTGAGGCCCGTGCCGATCAGGCCGGTGAGCAGAAAGCCCCACGTCGCGATCACCATCTGTCCCATCAGCTTTCGATCCTGCAGGACGCGGTATTTGCTTTCAGTGCTCATGGCGAGGGAGCGAAGAGCGCCGTTGGCGTGCGAAGGCGGGTGGCCACGGATGCCGATCAACGGTCGGCCTTCGTCACACGGGGCAACGGCAGCATGGGAGTTGAAACTGGAGGGGTATCCGTCGGTGGAACGACGGCGGGACGCCCCGAGTTAGCGCAGTTTGGCTGCGGAGGGAAAGGAGAAATTTCCAGCGGTAGGCGATAAGCTGGAGGCGGAGAGCTTTCAGCGATCAGCGGTCAGCATTCAGCCGTGGGCGCTCCGCGGCGCGGGTCTTTCAACTCTCAACGTTCAACGTTCAACTCAGCAGGCCCTCTCAGCTTTCGGCTGACAGCTTCCATCGTGAGCGCTCGGTGATCGGCGCGGGCTGACGCAACGCGCTGCTCCACATCCTTCGCGGACGGCTCGGAGAGCCATCCCTACCTGTTACACCGGGCGGCGTCTGCGGCGGCGGAGCATGACGGCGCCGGCGGCGAGGGTGCCGAGGGTCAGGGCGCAAGTCGCGGGCTCGGGGATCGCAGAGGTGGACGTCAGCGTGAAATTGTCCACGGTGCCGCTCGCGGTCGACCAGCGGCCGAGGCCGACGTAGTTGATCGTCGGATTGGTGTCGAAGGTCGTCTGGCGGATCGAGACGTTGTTGACCACCCATTCGGCGGTCCACTGCGCGCCGGTTGTATCAAGAATGACTTTTAGGTTCACCGACCCGGGGGACAGCGTGATATCGTCGGGCGGGTTGAAATCGACTTCGTCACCGGTGCCGGGACCGAGGAATGTTTCCAAGTCGTCCGTGCGATCGCCGCGCAGCAGCATCCAGGCGCTCGCCGAAACGGAGCCGCCGGCATAGATGCTGTTCACGGTGGCCAGCTGGGAGAAGCCGATCGCGAACCAGTCGCCGTTTCCGTTCACCGGATTGGCGTCGATTGACAGCGTGTAGACGTGGCCGGCCGAGGGAGCGAACGACAGGAAGGCGTTCGATGCGCCGCTGTTCGAGATGGAGCCGTCGGCTTTCCACGCGGAGCCGCCGGTATCGGCGATCCACGTCGCCCCGCCGGAGCTGATGTCGGGAGTGGTGCCGGTCAGGTCGGTCGAACTCGAGCCGCTGAAATCGTCGAAGTAGATCGTCGTTTGAGCCGAGGCGCAGGCGGCGGCGACACAGAACAATGCGAGGCAGCGTTTGAGCATTTTGAGGCGGGGGAACGAGCGAAGTGCGAGCAAATGGAATCGGCTCAGAATGGCCAGAATGAAGACAAATTGCTATTTTGGCGGAGAGTCGTGTCGAGGCGATTTCGCGGAACGCTGGAGCAAGGTCGCAAAAGCTGTGGCCTGAGGAAACCGCGGCGGCAGGCGTCCCTGCCTGTCGTTTCCGATGACCGAAACCCCAGCAGGCAGGGACGCCTGCTGCTACGTCCGGCTGCAGCCTGACGACCTCGTGGGGCTGAATATCGTCCGCTCGCGAGTCAATCCGACGAGGACATCGGATTCACCTTCCCAGGACCGGGAGGTCTTTTTGGCTCTCAACTCTCATCTCTCATCTCTTAACTCTCATCTCTCACCTCGGCTTCGCCCCGCCGCTCAATCCACGATCGCCTGGTAGGCGAGGTTCTGGATTTCGCTGTCGAGCTCGAGGCCGCCCGTCGGGTGGAGCTGCATCATCGAAATCACGATCATGTCCTCCTTCGGATCGATCACGAACTTCGTGTAGAAGAAGCCGCCCCACGCGAACGCGCCTTTCGAGCCCAGCTCGTTCAGCGGACCGCGCACGCCGTCGATCCCGAAACCGAGCCCGAAGCCGAAATCGTTGGGGATTTTCCCGAGCTGGTCGTGGCTCATCAGCTCGACGGATTTGCGGCTGAGGATGCGCACGTCGCCGAGTTTGCCGCCGTTGAGCATCATCTGGCAGAAGCGCGCGTAGTCCATCGCGGTCGAGCAGAGCCCGCCGCCGCCGGAGAAGAGTTTCTTCGGCCCGTGGATCGGATAATCGGCGGAATAAACCATCGTGCCCTCGGTGATCGGATGGTCGGGGAAGCGCTGGAGGCCCTTGTCGTCGTAGTAGGTGTAGGCGGCGGCGAGGCGCGCGGCCTTGTCGTCGGGGAGGAAGAAATACGTGTCCTTCATCCCGAGCGGCCCGAAGATGCGCGTGCGCAGGAACTCGTCGAAGGGCAGGCCGGAGACGACCTCGACGAGCCGGCCAAGGACGTCGACCGAGAGGCTGTATTCCCAGCGCTCGCCGGGGTTGAAGAGCAGCGGGAGCGCGGCGAGGTGTTTCACGCTGTCGGCGATGGTGCCGTCGTATTGGAGGATGCCGTGGGCGACGTGGTTGTCGTCGTAGAGCTGGCCGAGATCGGAATTCCAGTTGTAGGTGAGGCCGGAAGTGTGGCGGAGGAGGTCGCGGATGGTGATCTCGCGGCTCGCGGGCACGGTGGTGGTCTGGCCGGAGTCGGTTTTCTTGAGGACCTTGGGGTTCTTGAACTCGGGCAGGAATTTCGAGACGGGATCGCTGAGGAGGAATTTGCCCTCCTCGTAAAGCATCATGACGGCGGTCGAGGTGATCGGCTTCGTCATCGAGCAGATGCGGAAAATCGAATCCTTCTGCATGGCCTGGCCGGCCTCGCGGTCGGCCATGCCCTGCGCATCAAACCACGCGATCTTTCCGTGGCGCAGGACGAGCGTGACGGCGCCGGCGATGCGTTGGTCATCGATCGCGTGCTGGACGTTGCCGGCGATGCGCTCGAGGCGCGGCGACGAGAGTCCGACGGATTCGGGGCTGGCGGTGGGCAGGTCCTGTGCGGAGAGGACGGCGCCGGAGGCGAGCAACGCGGCGACGGGTAGCAGCGCGGCGATGAGGCGGTGCAGGGACGTTTTCATGGGGTGGGCGCAGCGTGAGCGCGGTGGCGCGGAGAGTCGAGGCTGGCGGGAAGCGAGAATGCAGCCGACAAAATCGGGGAATGAGCTGTCGTCCCCCGCGTGGCGGTGGGTGAAGCCACGCGGTAGCGG
>DASZPP010000353.1:0-12205 GCA_035549975.1 Opitutus sp. | reverse complement strand
TGGCGGTCGGGACGACCGCCGCTACCGCGGACGACGGCCGCCCGCCGGATTTTCTCAAGCCGACGCCGTGGGCGGGATTTTTCGAGATTCCGCCGGGACGCTGGGCGGAGGTGGAGCCGCTGCTGAAGAGCGGAAAAATTTATCTGCAGGATCCTGGGACGCGGCTGGCGGTGGACTTGCTGGCGCCGCAGGCCGGCGAAGTCGTGCTCGACGCCTGCGCCGCGCCGGGGGGCAAGAGCTTGTTGATCGCCGATGCGATGGCGGGAGAAAAACGCGGCGGGGGCGCCGCGCCTCCAGAAACAAGCCGTGGCCGGCTGGTGGCGATGGACCTGCCGGGCGCGCGGATCGACCGGCTGCGGGAAAATCTATCGCGCGTGCCGGCGGCGGTGGACGTGGCGCTGGTGCAGGGCGATCTGCGGGAGAACCCGGCGGCGCTTTTCAAGGAACACAAGCTGCCGGCCGAATATGCCGCGGTGCTGCTCGATGTGCCGTGCTCGAACACGGGCGTGATGCGGCATCGCGTCGACGTGAAATGGCGGCTGCAGGAGGGCGATTTTCACAAGCATCCGCGGCAGCAACTCGCGCTGCTGACGGCGGCGGCGCGGCTGGTGGCGCCGGGCGGGCGGATCGTCTACTCGACCTGCAGCATCGACACGGAGGAGAACGAGCACGTGGTGCGCGAGTTCCTGGCGAGCCGCGGCGGCGCGGTGTTTGCGCTGGAGGCGAGCGCGGCGAGTTATCCGTGGATCGCCGGGCACGACGGCGCGGCGGCGTTTTTGCTGCGGAAAAAGTCCTGAGATTCCCCGGGCCGTTTCGGGCGTAACGGCGGGTCTCCGTGCCGGCCGAACTTTCGGCCCATGAAGCCGGCCGGCACGGAGGCCCGCCGCCATGGTCATGGGACGAGCGCGAAGACCTTGATGTGTTTTTCGGTTTCCTGCGTCCCGTTCAGGAAGGTGAAGGCGATTTCGTCGGAGCGCTTCAGGAGGTCCTCGTAGCGCCCGATGTTCCACTGGCCGACGGGCTCGCCGTCGATGCGCGTGATGAGGTCGCCGGGTTGGACGCCGGCGGATGCGGCGGGCGAACGCGGGACGACGTTCACGACGCGCCAGTAGGCCGGCGACTTGTCGAAGCCGAGGCCGGAGCTGCGGCGCGGGGCCGGCGTGATCGGCGTGCGCGATTCGCGATAGAAGGTCACGCGATTGTGCTCCTGGTCGAAGGTGACGGTGAAATCCTTCAGCAGTCCGCCGCCGAGCGAGGTGAGCTCGTCGGTGAGATCGACGACGGGTTTTTCGACGGCGTAGTCGCCGATGCGCAGCGTCTCCGCGAGGCGGCCAACCCGCTGTTCGCGGTCGCCGCTGAGCGTGGCAACGGTCACGCCGGTTGTCGGCGGGACGGCGTAAACGGGTTGCAGGCCGACGGGATTGAGGCTGAGGCCGGCGTCGCTGCCGGAATCGATGAGCGCGACAAAGGAGTCGCGGCCGAGCTGAAGCGGGATGATCGGAGTGCGGCGGTCGTTGTTGAACGCGATGGCGGAGCCGGGCAGCAGCGAATGGGCGGTGCGCGGCTGCAGCAGGATGCGGGACTGCGGGTAGTCGAGCGTGAGCAGCGTCTCCCGGAAGAGCGGGAAGCCGAGGATGCCGTCGATCTTGACGCCGAGGTGGGCGGACAGGCTGGCGCAATCGTAGATGAGCGCCTGCACGTATTCGAAGCGCGCGCCGCCGAGCTCGATCCGGCGGAGTGTCGTCGAGTTGAGGAGGGCGGTTTCGCCCGTCTCGGATTTGACGCGCACGAGCGGGGTGGCGGCGGGCGGCGCGTTTTCCGATCCGTAGCGCGCGGCGAGCGCGGGGGTGACGAGCGTCACGGACGCGCCGGTGTCGATGAGAAAGTGGTAGGGGCCGTGCTTGTCCCACTTGGTCTCGACGACGAGGTAGTTGGACAGCGTGGTGGCGGGCACGATCACGAGCGGCGAATCGAGCACGGTGCGGCCGGGCCGCGGCATTTCCCGGTGGAAGGCGGCGCAGCCGGCGAAGAGAAAGACGAGGAGCAGCGCCCCGAAACCAAGGGCCGGAGACCCGGTTCGCCGGAGCGGGCGACGCGAAACAGAAGTTCGGAAGCGGCGGGTCATTTCTCCGGATGCGGAAGCGTGCGGCTGAGCCACAGGGAGCCGAGGGCGAAGACGGCGCCGGCGACGAACACACTGGTCGATCCGAAAATCCAGTAGGCGGCACCGGCGAGCACGGGCGTGATCGCGCGCGAAAGCGACCCGAGCGAACGGAAGATGCCGAGGGCGCGGCCCTGGCCGGCGTGGTCGCTGTAGAGCGAGATCAGGCCGCTCGTCGAGGGGTTGACGAGGCCGGAGCCGAGGGCGAGCACCGCGAGGCCGGCGTAGAGGACCCACGGTTGCGGCGCGTAACCGATGCAGAGCAGCCCGGCGGCGGCGAAGCCGAGGCCGGCGGTGAGCACGCCGATCTCGCTGTGGCGCTTGAGGAGTTTGCGGACGATGTAGCCCTGCGTGACGATCGCGCAGACGCCGAGGAAGCCGAGCAGGATGCCGTTTTGCCGGGCGGTGTAGTGGAAGCGTTCGGCGGCGAGGAAGGTGAGGGACGTCTCCATCGCGACGAAGGCGACGGAGAAGACGAACGCGACGAAGTTGGTGCGGCGGACGGCGCGATTCTCGAGGCCGAGGATGGCGCTGATGGGATTGCGCAGGCGGGGCGGATGCGAGCCGGCGCGGGCGGCGGGCGAGAGGGTTTCCTTGAAGCGGGCGGTGACCCAGAGGAGGTTGACGAGGCAGAGAACGAAAGCGGCGGCGGCGGGAATCGAGAAGGGGTTGACGCCGAAGCGCGCGAGCGAGGGGTGGTGGACGAGGAGGTCGAAATGCGACGCGCCCGCGCCGAGCATCGGACCGGTCATGAGGCCGAGACCGAAGGCGGCGCCGACGAGGCCCATGGCCTGCGAGCGTTCCTCGCGCGTGGTGACATCGGCGACGGCGGCGGTGGCGACTGAGAGGTTGCCGCTGAACGCGCCGCTCACGAGCCGCGAGATCAGGAACCACCAGAACGAGCCGCTGAAGATCCAAATGAGGTAGCCGAGCGCGGTGCCGGCGATCGTGAGCGTGAGGACGTGGCGGCGGCCGTGGCGGTCGCTGACGGCGCCCCAGAACGGCGCGAAGATGAACTGCAGGACCGAAAAGACCGAACTGATCACGCCGCCGAAAAGCACGGCGGCGAAATTGCTCTCCTTGCCGAGCGCGTGCGCGATGCCGTCGAGCTGGGTGAGCAGCCACCCGAGCGCGCCGGTGTGACCGTCAACCTGCAGGTAATGGGTGAGCAAATCGGGCGCGAGGGGGAAGATGATCGAGAACCCGATGAGATCGATGTAGAGCGTGAGAAAGATGACGCCGAGCGAGAGCGGGCGGCGGGCGGAGGAGGGAGCGGCGGTTGACGACACGATGAAAGGAGAACCAAAAGGCCTCCCGGGGTAGACGCCAAGGCGCAAAGCGAAGTTGCGATGGCGGAGCCGCGACACGAGTAGGCGCGGACGGAACGGCGGCGTTGGTGGCGCCGGGCTTCAGCCCGTCTCTTCGCCGACAAGCTCTCGAGGGGCGGGCTGAAGCCCGCCCCAGCCGGCGCGCGTGAAGCGGTTACGCGAAGATTTCGCGGAGCTTGTCCTCGAGTTTGCCGCGCGTGAACGGCTTTTGCATGAACATCAACGGGCCGTCGTGGGCGAGGCGGGTGATACGGTCGTTCTCGCTGTAGCCGCTGACGAGAAGGACGCGGACGCCGGGCGAGAGCGCCCGGAGGGCGGCGAGCGTTTCCTCGCCGTCGAGGCCGGGCATGGTGAGGTCGAGAAAGACGAGATCGAAGCCGCCCGGATCGGCGCGGAAGCGGGCGAGGCCGTCGGCGCCGTCGATGGCGGTGACGACGGTGAGCCCGAACGTGCCGATGAGCGCGGCGGCGACTTCGCGGACCGGGGCCTCGTCGTCGATCACGAGCACCTTGCCGGCGCGGTGCCACGACGGGCGCGGAGCGGGTTCGGGCGCGGCGGGAGGCGGCTCCGCGCACGGCGGCAGCACGAGCGTGAAGGTGGAGCCGCGGCCGAGCTGGCTTTCGACGCGCAGCGCGCCGGAATGGCCGCGGACGATGCCGAGCACGGCGGCGAGGCCGAGGCCGCGGCCGGTGAACTTCGTGGTGAAGAACGGATCGAAGATTTTGGCAACCGTGTCGGCGCCCATGCCGCAACCGGTGTCGCGCACGGTGAGAAAAATGTGTTCGCCCGGTGCGGCGGTGTCGGATGCGTGGGCCGCGGCGAGGAAGTCCGGATCGACGTTCCGCCGGCCGGTGGCGAGGACGATCTCGCCGCCCGCGGCGCCGACCGCGTCGACGGCGTTGAGCAGGAGATTCATCACGATCTGGCGGATTTGGGTGGCATCGGCCGTCACGAACATCGGCGCCGGCGCGAGGTCGAGTTCGACCCGCGCGTGCGGTGGGATCGAGCCTTTCAGGAGCGGCAGCGTGTCGCGCACGAGCTGGCTGAGGTCGACGGCCCCGACCTGAAAATGGCCGCGCCCGGAATAGGCGAGCATCTGCTGGCAAAGGTCGGCGGCGCGGTGGGAGGCGGCCTCGATGCGGGAAAGGTGAAGGGTCAGTTCGGAGCCGGTGGCGGAGTCGAGGCGGGCGAGGTTGGCGTGGCCGAGAATGCCGGCGAGGAGGTTGTTGAAATCGTGCGCGATGCCGCCGGCGAGGAGGCCGAGGCTCTCGAGTTTCTGGCTCTCGAGGAGCTTGCGCTCGATGGCGAACCTGGCCGACTCGGCCTGCTTGCGCGCGGTGATGTCGATCGCCAGCCCCTCGAAAAAGAGCAGCCGGTGATCGTCGGCGTAAACGCCGCGGCCGCGGGACAGGATCCATTTCTCGCGTCCTCCGCGGTCGTGAATGCGATACTCGACCTCGAATGGAGCCCGCTCGACGAGGAGCGCGGTGAGCGTCCGCTCGCGCACCGCCGGCAGATCGCCGGCGACGACGAGGTCGCGAAGATGGATGCGGCCGCAGGTGAAATCATCGGGCGCGTAGCCGGTCAGGGCGAGTGCGCCTTCGCTGACGTATTCGATCGTCGCGACCGTGTCGTAGCGGCAGCGATAGGCCATGCCGGGAAGCGATTGCAGGAGCGCGTCGAGGCGGCGGCGGCTCTCCGTGAGCTCGAGGGTGCGCTGGGCGACTTCGCGCTCGACGTGTTGGGAGTGGCGCGAGATGGAGCCGAGGAAGGCGGCGAGCAGTCCCGTGATCACGAGGCCGGACAGGAGAATCAGGCCGGCGGGGCGGCCGGCCGATGCGGCCAACCACGCGCGGTCGGGGCGATACAGGACCGTCCAGCGCCGGCTCCCGATGGCAAGCGGAAGCGAATGAGTCGTGGCGGCGCGGAATGCGGCTTCCGTTGGCACCGGTGCAGCGGGCTCGGCGTGAATCTGATGATAGTAGAGCACGCGCCTGGCTCCCGGGCTGGCGGAATCGTCCACGAACATCACGTCGGCGATCGACGCAGGCGCGCTGTTCCACGATTGGACGAGGAGATCATCCACGCGAAACACGCCGAGCAGAAAGCCGCGCAACTCGCGCGGAGTTTCATCCGGCCCGAAGACGGCGAGCACCATGGCGAGGCCGTGGCGCCGGCCGGTGGTGGTGACGAGCTCGAGCTGCCCGGTGATTTCTACGCTGCCGGAGCCGGCGGCGCGATCGAACGCGGCGGCGAGCGGGCCGTGGCCGAGGTCGCAGCCGAGGGAATTCCAGTCGGCGATGGCCGGTTCCGAATAGAATACGGGAAAATAGCGGTCGCGCCTGGCGGCCGGAACGAGGCCGTGGCCGGGGGCGTGCTCCAGGATTTCGAACTGGCCGCCATGAGCGGCCGCGGCGGCCTTCGTCCACTCGGCGCGCCGCGATCCCGAAACCAGCGGGGCCCATTGCAAGGCGAAGAAACCGGGATAGCGCCGGATCAGCGCACGGGCGGCGTTTTCAAATTCGCGGGGCGTGACCTCGTCCGAGTCGGCGAAGAGCAGCTTGAGCGCGAAGAGGGAATCCTCGTAGTCGCGCAGCGTCGCCCGGATGAGCGCCTGGCGGTTGGCGATTTCCTGGCTGAGCTCGTCCCGGCGGCGCAACTCCTCCCGGTTGATGACGCTGCGATAAAGGCCGACGGAAACAGCGACCCCGGCGACCACGATGGCGCCGAATGCGAGGGCGCGGACGAAGGGGGGTGGGAGTTTCGGTGGAACCACGGACGACGGAGAAGACCGCGGGCCACGGACTGCGGACCACGGCCCGTGCAGTTTCGGGTCCGGGCCTGCCGATCCGTCGCGAGTGGACCTTCTTCAGTCGAGCCGATACGGTAGCGGGAAACGGGCCACCAGTGCGAGCACGCGTTTTTTCGTGTCGGCGATCGCGGCGGCCTCGCGGTCGGTGCCGATGGCGGCGAGGACCGTGTCGATGCCGGCGGCGATCTCCTCCATCTCGGGCTCGCGGAGGCCGCGCGTGGTGACGGCGGGCGTGCCGAGCCGGATGCCCGAGGCCTGGAACGGCGAGCGCGTTTCGAAGGGGACGGTGTTCTTGTTGCAGGTGACGTGGGCGAGATCGAGCGTCTCCTGCGCCTTCTTCGCGGTGAGCTCGGGAAACTTCGTGCGCAGATCGACCAGGAAAAGATGGTTGTCGGTGCCGCCGGAGACGAGCTTGTAGCCGCGCTGCGTGAACGCGGCGGCGAGCGCCTGGGCGTTCTTCACGATCTGCTGCGCGTAGGTCTTGAACTCCGGCTTGAGCACCTCGCCGAAGCAGACGGCCTTCGCGGCGATCACGTGCATGAGCGGGCCGCCCTGGGTGCCGGGGAAGACGGCGGAGTCGATCGCCTTGGCGTGCGCGGCGCGGCAGAGGATCAGGCCGCCGCGCGGGCCGCGGAGGGTCTTGTGCGTCGTCGTGGTGACGAAGTCGGCGTGCGGCACGGGCGACGGATGGACGCCGGCGGCGACGAGGCCGGCGATGTGCGCGATGTCGGCAAACAACATTGCGCCGACGCTTTTCGCGATCTCGGCCATGCGCGCGAAATCGATGATGCGCGAGTAGGCGCTCGCGCCGACGGTGATCATCTTGGGTTTTTCGCGGAGCGCGACGGCGGCGAGCTCGTCGTAGTCGATGCGGCCGTTGTCCTCGCGGACGCCGTATTGGCAGAACGAGTAGAGCTTGCCGGAAAAGTTCGCAGGGTTGCCGTGGGTGAGATGGCCGCCGTGGCTGAGGTTCATGCCGAGCACCTTGTCGCCGGGCGAGAGCACGGCGGCGTAGACGGCGGCGTTGGCCTGCGCGCCGGAGTGCGGCTGGACGTTGGCGTGGTCGGCGCCGAAAATCTGCTTCGCGCGGTCGATCGCGAGGATCTCGACCTTGTCGACGAACTCGCAGCCGCCATACCAGCGTTTGCCGGGGTAACCCTCGGCGTATTTGTTGGTGAGCACGCTGCCCTGCGCCTCGAGGACGGCGGGGTAGGTGAAGTTTTCGGAGGCGATCAACTCGAGGTGGTCCTGCTGGCGGGTGAGCTCCTCGGCGACGGCGGCGTGAACCTGCGGATCGAGCGAGGAAAGCGGCGAGGCATTGAGCATGGCGGTGGCGGATGGCGGGTTGCGGACAAAAACAGGGACAGCGAGGCGACGCGGATATTCCGCGCGGGGCAATCCGAAACCGGCGCTTATGCCGCGGACGGCGGCGCGAAGCAGGTCTTCAGGAACTCGACCAGGGACGGGATCGCCTCGACGATCTCGTCGCGGCAAATCTCGTAGGTCTTGAGCGAGCTGCCGTAGGGGTCGGCGATTTCCCGCGCGCTGCCGGGCGGCATGAATTCGCACAAAAGGTAAACGTGTTTCGGCGCCGGATCAGCCTGGAGCTGGATCATCGCGCGATGCAGCTCGGTCATGCAGACGACGACCGCGGAATCGTTGAGCAGCGCTTGCGTGACCGGGCGGCTGACGTGGCGGGAAATGTCGATGCCGACCTTGCGCAGGGCGATGACGGAATTTTCCGAGACCGCGTCGCCCTCGCGGGCCGCGATGCCGGCGGAGGACACCTTCATCGAGCGCAGCGGTTCGGGTTGCGCGGCGAGGGCATGCTGCAACAAGCCGGCGGCCATGGGACTGCGGCAGATGTTGGCGGTGCAAACGACGAGCACGTTGTCGGGCATTACGAAACCGGATTCAAGGAAGTGAACCGCGAATGGACACCAAAACGCGGCATTTGCAAAGGTTGGAAAACGGGGAAGGCCGGGCCGGCCGCCGTTCGACGAGGCGCGCGGACGAGCTCGCGGCGGGAACGCCGGCCGCGCCGGCGGACGGCGCCGCTACGAAATACGGTGCAGCGCCAGCAGGCCGCGATGGAGTTGGATGGCGCGTTCCAGCAGGCGGTCGACGATCGGTGCGGGCGGCGCCGGCGTGTCCTTGTCCGCCGCCGGCTCGTCGGCCAGCGAATCGAGATCGTCGGGTTCAGGCGGAGGATTGGCATGCTCGTGCGCGAGCTCGGCCTCGTCGTGGCGGGGTTTGTCGGCGTTTTCCGTGACGAGCGATTCGACGGTCGCGCCGTGTTCAAGCGCGTCGTAGGCGCGGCGGTCCGCATCGGTGGAAACCGGGAGCGAAATGTCGGGCGTGAGGGCGGAGGAGCGCGGGGCGAGCGTGATCACGCCGGGGCCGGGGCGGTGGCCGGCGGCGAATGCGGCGCGGAGGGCGGGCGACGTTTCGGAGTTGAGGATCACCAGGACCGGCCAGTCGGCGGTCGCGCGCGATTTCATCCAGCCGGCGAGGGCGGAGGCGCCGCCCGGAGTGGCGGACGTGTAGCGCAGATCGAGGACGAGCGCGTGGGACTTCGGCGCGGCGGCCGGGAGATCGGCGGGGATTTCGTGGGCGCGGTAGTAAAGCAGGCCTTCGCCGAGATCGCGCTCGAGCGGCGCGGCGCGGGAAACGGAGAGAACAAGAAAGAGAACGAGAAAGGAGAACGATGCTTTCACAGGCGATGGAGTTGGCGGGCGCCGATGTCGCGGCGGAAGTATTTTGAAGCGCATTCGATCGCATCGCAAACGGCGTAGGCGTCACGGGCGGCGGCGGCGAGCGTGGGCGCGAGCGCGGTGACGCCGAGGACGCGGCCGCCGTTGGTCACGAACTGGCCGGCGGGGTTCCGGGCGGTGCCGGCGTGGATGATCGAAATGGACGGCGGAAGCGAGGAAGGGGACGGGAGAACGATCGGGGCGCCTTTCGGATAGGCGCCCGGGTACCCTTGCGCCGCGACGACCACGCAGAGGGCGTGTTCGGGTTTTACGCGAAGACGGTACCCGCCGAGTTGGCGGTGGGTGGCGGCCCAGAGGAGTTCGAGCAGGTCGACGTCGAGGCGCGGGAGGACGACCTGCGTTTCGGGATCGCCGAAGCGGGTGTTGTATTCGATGACGAAGGGCGCGACTTCCGTCGCGCCGAGCTGAGAGCTGAGAGCCCGAACGGCAGAGCATGAGGCCGATGAAAAGGGTGCCGCGGAAGTCGATGCCTTCGGCGGCAATCGCGTCGACGGACGGGCGGACGATCTCGCGATCGATGCGTGCGAGAAGATCGGGCGTGACGACCTCAGCGGGCGAGTAGGCGCCCATGCCGCCGGTGTTCGGGCCGGTGTCGCCGTCGCCGATGCGCTTGTGATCCTGCGACGTCGGAAGAATGACGTAGTCGCGGCCGGAGACGACGACGAGGATCGAGGTTTCCTCGCCGACGAGGCAATCTTCGATGAGAATGCGAGGAGGTTGAGAGTTGAGAGCCGGGGGTTGGGAGAGCGCGAGAAGCGAGTGGACGGCGGCGGCGGCTTCGTCGTGGGTTTGGGCGACGACGACGCCCTTGCCCGCGGCGAGTCCGTCGGCTTTCACGACGATCGGTGCGGGGCGCGACCGGAGGTAGGCGATGGCGACGCCGGCGTCGGAGAAAAAGGCGGCGGGCGCGGTCGGGATGCGGTATTTGAGGAGGATTTCCTTGGTGTAGATTTTCGACGCTTCGAGGCGGGCGCCGTCGGCTTTCGGGCCGTAGGCCGGGATGCCGGCTTTCGCGAGTTCGTCGACGAGCCCGAGCGAGAGCGGAACTTCCGGGCCGACGACGACGAACTCGACCTTTTCGCGCCGGGCGAAGGCGACAAGGCCGGGGATGTCATCGGCGGCGATCGGTGCGCAGGTGGCGCGTTCGGCGATGCCGGGGTTGCCGGGGGCGCAGAAGAGTTTCGGCGCGGCCGGCGAGGCGGCGAGCGCGTTGACGAGCGCGTGTTCGCGTCCGCCGGAGCCAACAACGAGGACGGAGCGGGGAAGAGCTTCTTTAGCCACAGATGACACAGATGGGCACGGATGGATGCGGGCGTCGAGTGGAGTTTGCGTCCGGGTGCGGTCAGCCGCGAGGGAAACGCTCCCGCCCGGTGCACGCGAAGATTGCCAAGCCACGGTGCGGCGGCCTTGCTGGCGACGGTCCGCCATCTCCGCCCGCATGTCACCGCCGCCGCCACGCTCTGACACCCCCGCCTTCGCCCTCAAGCCCACCCACGCGCCGGTCAAGGCCTACACGCTCCCCTGACCCAGCTCGCCAACGTCGGCGCGACCCATGAAACCGCCGTCCGCGAGGCCTGGCACCGGCTCATCGAACATTGCGCCAGCCCGCTCAAGTGGACCCTCGTCCGCGAATACGCCGTCACCCGCAAGGGCGCCGCTCCCCTCCGCCTCGACGCCGTGCTGCTCGACGCCTACCGCATCCCGCACGGCGTCATCGAGGACAAGGACGACGCCGACCACCTCGCCGCCGACATGCGCGCCAACCCGATTGGCGCGTGGAGCGGATGAAGTTGTCCAAGGACAAACGCGCATTGATTTACAACGACTGGCTCACGCTCGAAGGCATCCCCGCCGAAGCGTACGACTACCGCCTCGGCAACCGCAGTGCGCTCGACTGGATCGTAGACCAATACCGCGTCGAGCGGGCGAAAAAAATCCCGACGAAATCCTCAGCGACCCCAACCGCGCCGACGACGAGGAATCCATCGTGCGCCTGATCGGCCAGGTCGTGACGGTGAGCGTCGAGACGATGAAGGTTGTCGCAGTGTTGCCCGAGCTCGGCGACGCTGGGACCGCGGCCACCGGCCGCGGCTACACCCAGGCGGAACTGGATGCGGCGCACACCTACATCGAGGAGGAGCCAGCCGGCGGACGCGCGTGAGCGCATGGGCCTGACCGTCCATTACCAATTCCGCATGACCGGGACTCTGCCGGCCGAGGAGGCTTACGCCCTGGTTCGCTCCGCCCACCGGCGGGCCGCGGAATTTGTCCGTCGGCGCGGATTGGCCCGTATTACACCCGTGCGGCCGGCTGATCCCGCGTCCCCGTGGTGCGTCGCCTTCGCCAAGGTGCGGCGACCGAACGGCGACATTTATCACGATGTCGAGCCGCAGCGTGGTTGGATGTTCGAAGTCCTCCCCGGTCGCGACTCCGAGCCGCTGACGTTCGCGTTGTGCCGCTATCCCGGCAGCATCCTTGTCCGAGGTCAGCGGGTGCGCACCGGCTGTCGCGGTTGGACCTACGCCGGCCACTGCAAGACCCAATACGCCAGCCTTCATGGCGAGGCGCATTTCCTTCACTGCCACCGCGCCGTCATCGACCTGCTGCGAGTATGGCAGCGGCTGGGTGTCGAGGTGGGGATTTCAGACGAGGGCAACTACTGGCCCGGCCGAGACGAGACTGCGCTGCTTGCCGAAGTCCGCCGGATGAACCCCGTCGTCGCGGCGCTGGCGGGAGCCGCCAAAGACGCCGCGGACGAAACTGGCGCACCGGTGCAGTCTCCGATCTTTCGTCATGCCGGTTTCGAGCGCCTTGAGGCTGAGGGTTTGAC
Organism: Opitutus sp.; assembly: GCA_035549975.1. GTDB lineage: Bacteria > Verrucomicrobiota > Verrucomicrobiia > Opitutales > Opitutaceae > Opitutus. The sequence continues at coordinate 300 of DASZPP010000353.1, read as the reverse complement.
CCGGCATGGTTCGCGAATTGCGGAGGCTCTGCGCGCCGCCGCCGAGACCGCCGCCACGACAAAACCGGAGACCCGCAAGCCGCAGCGCGAGAAGAGCGACGACGAGCTGATTTGAGGCGGGCTTGGAGCGGTAGCGCCAGTCTTCGACTGGCGTGAGGCCGGTCGGAGACCGGCCCCACTTCTTGCGGCTGCAACAGCGTGCAGAGAGTTCGCAGGGTGCGTGTGATGCATCGGGGTTGGAGCGTGTCATGCAGCTTGACGGACGCCTGCGAGGTGGCGCGGTGCTTCAGCCCGCGCCTT
>DASZPP010000352.1:0-2835 GCA_035549975.1 Opitutus sp. | reverse complement strand
GCACCATCGAGACCTTCGCATCGGTGTAGATGAAATGCGACAGCCCGATCACCGGCAACGCCGCGGCAAACAGGAATCGCGCCACCCGCAGCCCCGCCTCGCCATCGATGAATCCCCCCTCCGGCCGGCCATCGCGCTTCGTCAAAAAAACCACCAGCGCCCAGCCGCCCGTCACGCTCAGCACGTTCTCGCAAAAGCCCAGCCACATGCCTTCGTCGCCCGGCGCCCGCACGACCCGTGGCAGTTGCAGCAGCAGCAGCCACGAGAAAACGAAAATCGTCAGCACCAGCATCGCCCGCCGCGCCGTCGGCCTCGCGAGCGCAGCCAGCCCGGCTCCGAGCAGGAGCGCGCCCGACAAATAGGCGAGCACCGTGCGCGCCGGCACGCCGTCGGGCACCGGCTGCCACACGAGGGCGAAATCGCCATAAATCAGGCTGAGCACGCCAAGCCCGGCGAATCCGAGCGAATAAAGGATCTGCGCCAGTTTGCTGAGCGACATGGGGAAAGGGGAAAGCCGCGGCTCTTCGCAGCCGTTCGGGTTATCTCCGTCAACACCGCCGATCCGTTCGTCCCTTCAAGAAATCCACAAAATCGGCGCTCGCATCGGATCACCCTCGATCCGTGTTCATCCGTGGTTGAAAACTTCCCTCACTTCAAAATCTCCAGCATCCGCCCGAACAGCTGGTTCACTTTCGCCTGGTTGTCCTTCACCAGCTCCTTGAACTTCGCGAAATCGATCTCGGTCCCCTCGAGCCCGTTCGCATAATTGTCGATCAGCGCGAGGCTGTTGTAGCGCAGCCCGAGCTCCGCGCACAAATCCGCCTCGTGCGCCGCCGTCATACCCACGACGTCGCCCCAGTTTTTCACGACGCGAATCTCCGCCTTCGTCTCGAACCGCGGCCCGCGGAATTGCACGTAGACTTTCCCCGGGTGAATCTTGAACTCCGGCGCGAGTTTCTCGATCAGCAGCGGAATCAGGCTGTTCGCGATCCCCGGCGCACCGCCTTTCAGCTCTTGGTCGTGAAACGTCATCGGACCCTGCTGAATGCAGACATAATCGCTGCACGACACGAATGTCCCCGGCGGCAGCTCCGGCTTCAGCGAGCCAACCGAATTCAGCGAGACGATGTCCTGGTAACCGAGATCGGCGAGCGCGCGGATGTTCGCCCGGTAATTGATCGAGTGCGGCGGCAGCGGAAACGCGTAGCCGTGGCGGTTGATCAGGGCGAAATCGCCGCGCGTCTTGTAGGTCACCTCGCCGTAGGGCGTGCCGATCGTCTTCACCTCCCACGCCGCGAACAGGTTCGAGTTCACGATGCTCGTGCCGCTGATGAACGCCACTTTCATGCGCGCCAGTCACGCGTTGGCCACACGCGTTGACAACGCGAAAACGCCTGCCGACGCTCACGAGCCTCCGGGCCGAATTTTGCAATCGCCATCGTAAAATCGAAAATCCCGAAGTCCTCCGATTTTCGATTTCACGATTTTCAGTTTTCACGATCCCCTCTCCCCGCCCATGCCCCTCATCGACCAACCTCTCGCCGAGCTGAAACTCTACCCGGGCCTCAATCCCCGCCCCGCCGACTTCGACGCCTACTGGGCCGCCGCCCTGCGCGAACTCGACGCCACGCCGCCCAAGCCCGAATTGATTCCGACGAAAGAGATCGCGCCGAAGAACGCCGAATGCTTCGAGCTGTGGTTCACCGGCGTCGGCGGCGCGCGGATCTTCGCCAAATACCTTCGCCCGAAAAACGCCGCCGCCTCCGGCCGCCATCCGGCCGTGCTCCAATTCCACGGCTACTCCTGGCACAGCGGCGACTGGACTTCGAAGCTCGCCTACGCCACCGAGGGCATCTGCTACGCCGCGATGGATTGCCGCGGCCAGGGCGGCCGCTCCAGCGACACCGGCAGCGTCCTCGGCAACACCCTGCGCGGCCACATCATCCGCGGTCTCGACGATCCCGACCCGAGGAAACTCCTCTACCGCCAGATCTTTCTCGATACGGTGCAGCTCGCGCGCGTCGTCATGGGTTTTCCCGAGGTCGACCCCGCGCGCGTCGGCTGCTGCGGCGCCTCGCAAGGCGGCGGGCTCACGCTCGCCTGCGCCGCGCTCGAGCCGCGCATCAAGCACGCCGCGCCGGTTTATCCGTTCCTCTGCGACTACCAGCGCGTCTGGGAAATGGATCTCGCCAAGAACGCCTACGAGGAGCTCCGCGAATACTTCCGTCGTTTCGACCCGTTGCACGCGCGCGAGCGCGAAATGTTCACCAAGCTCGGCTACGTCGACTGCCAGCACCTCGCCCCGCGCATCAAGGCCGACGTGCTCATGTTCACCGGGCTGATGGACGACATCTGCCCGCCGAGCTCGCAGTTCGCCGCCTACAACAAAATCACTTCGAAAAAGGAAATGGCGATCTACCCCGACTACGCCCACGAAGGCCTGCCAGGCGAATCCGAGCGCACCTTCGCCTTCATGCAGGGCTTGTAGTCCTGGCCACGGTGGCGGCGACCATCCCGATCGCCAGCGTTGAAAATGCCCGTCGGGGCGACGGCCGCTACCTCCTGCTCTCGGCACCCGACTCTCCGTTCCCCGTCTTCCTTACCCCACCCACGAAATCTTCTGCAGCCGCTTCGCGAGTTCGAGGTCCTTCTCGGTCACCCTCCCGCCCGCATCGTGCGTGTTCAACCGCACCGCGACGCGGTTGTAGACATTGGTCCACTCCGGATGGTGATCCATCACCTCCGCCTCGAAGCCCGCGCGCACCATGAAGCTCACCGCCTCGCGGAAGCTCGCGAATTTATATGTCTTCGCCAGCGCATCGCGGTCGAACGTCC
>DASZPP010000351.1:0-32859 GCA_035549975.1 Opitutus sp. | reverse complement strand
CTCGTCCAAACCGAACGAATCCGATGCGGCCATCTGCCGGGCAAGGTCGGACCGGCCATATTTCCACAGCAGCGCGCCGATCTGGCGGTAGCGCTTCAAATGGGGCGAGGAGAGCTTCATGCGGTGCGGCGCGGCGGCCTGCACGACCGACCGCATCGGGCGCATCCGGTTCGCAGCCGGCGACCGGGGGAACAATTTGCGTCCGCCTGCAATCCAGACTGGCGATGTTTTCCGCGATGAAAAACGCGATCGCCAGCAAGGCGGCCCAGACCTACGCGAACCAGCGCATCGCGCGCTACGGCGAGGTGCAGGATCTCAGGATCGATGCGCAGCGCAAGACGATCGAAGTGGTTTGCCAGCTTCGCGGCGAAGCGGCGCCGATCACCGTGCGGGTGACCGGGTATGCGCTGCGGGACACGCCCGACGGCGGGAAAGTGCTGCGGCTGGGCCCATGCACGTGCGACCGGCCGTGGCTCGAGAACCTGATCGCGGATTTTGCGGCCGACCGCGACATCCCCGTCCCGACCTGGGCGGCCGCGGCGCTGTAACGCAGCAATTGCCGCCGACTGATCCGCCGCGAATCGCCGCGGATGGTTGCACCCGTCGCCGGAACCTGCCGGACTCGCCGCATGGTCACCATCACCGGCGAGTATCAAGGCGAACTCCACTGCAACGCGCATCACGGTCCATCCGGCGAATCGCTGAACACCGACGCGCCGAAGGACAACCAGGGCCGCGGCGAGGCGTTTTCACCGACGGATCTCGTCGCGACGGGCCTCGGCACCTGCATCGCGACGACGATGGCGATCGTCGCGCGCAAGAACGGCCACGAGCTCGGCCGCGTGCGCTTCGAAGTGACCAAGGAGATGTCGGCCGACGCGCCCCGGCGGATCGTGCGGCTGGCCACGCAGCTCTGGATGCCGATCGCGAAAACGCACCCGCTTGCCGCGTTGCTCGAAAGCACCGCGAATTCCTGCCCGGTTCACCAGAGCCTGCATCCCTCGGTCGAGCGGCCGATCGTGTTTCACTGGGCGGAGTAGGGAGCGGAGGCGATCGGAAACGCGTTTTCAGGTAGCGGCCATCGTCCCGATGGCCATCTTTCAGACGCGGCGGTCAGCGACGACCGCCGTTACCTGGACGATCGGCGACGCTTTTTTCCTCGCTACACAGCGCCGTGGGAACGCCGCGAAGTTTCCGGGTTAACAGGATTGCACTGCGCCGGCGGTTCCGTCTTCTAGTCGAGTCCGGTTCCCAACCGTCCCTTCCACTTCAGCCCGATGGTAGCGATCTTAAAGCGCCTCATCCTGGGCGTCCTGCTCATCGTGGGCGCGGGCGCGTTACTGCTGTTTTCCGATCTCGGCTCGCGTCGCAAGCCGGCGGCCGCCCGCGAGCGGCCTGCGACCAAGCCGGTCGCGTCGACCCCCGCTCGCCACGTCCGCATCGCCGTCCTGCAGCAGGCTTCCCAAGTCGTCCTCGAGGACGGACGCAACGGCATGCTCGACGGTCTCGCCGATCGCGGCTGGGTGCGCGGCCAGAATCTCGACGTCAAGCTCTACAACGCCGAAGGCGACATGCCGGTCGCGCAGGCGATCGCGAAGGAGATGACGACCGGCGGCTACGACCTGCTCCTCACGGTCAGCACGCCGTCGATGCAGGCCGTCGCCAACGCCAACCGCACGACGCACATCCCGCACGTCTTCGGGCTCGTCACCGATCCCTACGGCGCGGGCATCGGCGTCAGCCGCGAAAACCATCTCGATCATCCGGCCTGGCTCGCCGGCTACGGCACCATGCAGCCGGTCGCGCTCTCCTTCCAGACCGCGCGCGAAATGAATCCCGCCCTCGCTACCGTCGGCGTCGTCTGGAACGCCGCCGAATCCAACTCCGAGGCGCAGGTGAAGCTCGCCCGCGAGGTCTGCGCCCGGCTCGGCCTCAAGCTGCTCGAGGCCACCATCGACAACACCGCCGGCGTCGGCGAGGCCGCCGGCGCGCTCGCCGCCCGCGGCGTCGACGCGCTCTGGGCGCCCGGCGACGTCACCGTGATCAGCGGCATCGACGCGCTCATCGCCGCCGCGCGCAAGAGCCGCATCCCGGTTTTCACGGTCATCCCGCCCAACATCCGCCGCGGCGCGCTCTTCGACGTGGGCGCGAATTATCACGAGGTCGGCCGCGTCACCGGCCAGCTCGCCGGCGACATCCTCAACGGCCGCAGCCCGGCGAGCGTCCCGATCGACAACGTGATGCCGGAGCTGCTCACGCTCAATGAGCAGGCGCTCGCGGGCCTGAAAGGAAAATGGACGATCCCCGCCGCGATGCTCGCGCGTGCCCAGATCGTGATCGACGAAAACGGCGCCGAACACACCAAAGCCGCGTCGACCGCCGCCGCTCCGGCCGCGCGCCGGATGCGGGTCGCGCTGCTCCAGCACGCCTCGCAGGCGATCATCGACCAGGGCCGCGACGGCGTCATCGCCGGCCTCGCCGATCGCGGCTGGGTCGATGGCCGGACGATGGATTTGAAACTCTACAACGCCGGCGGCGACATGCCGGTCGGCCAGACCATCGCGAAGGAAATGGTTTCCGGCGGCTACGACTTGCTGCTCACGCTCACGACACCGTCGACGCAGGCGGTCGCGCAGGCGAACCAGGCCGGCGGAACGCGGCACGTTTTCGGCATCGTGGCCGATCCTTATTCCGCCGGCATCGGCGTCAGTCGCGAGCATCCGCTCCAGCATCCTCCGTATCTCGCCGGCTATGCCACCGAGCCGCCGGTCGCACTCGCGTTCCAGACCGCCCGCGAAATGAATCCCGCGCTCGCGACCGTCGGCGTCGCGTGGAATCCCGCCGAGGCCAACGCCGAGGCTCAGCTCAAGATGGCCCGCGCCGTCTGCGCCCGGCTCGGGCTGAAGCTCATGGAAGCGGCCGTCGACAATTCCTCCGGCGTCGGCGAGGCCGCCGCCGCACTCGTCGCCCGCGGCGCCGACGCGCTCTGGGTGCCCGGCGACGGCACCGTGATGACGGCGGTCGACACCGTCATCGCCGCCGCGAAAAAGGGCCGCATTCCCGTTTTCACCGTCATGCCGCCAACGGCGAAGCAGGGCTCGCTCTTCGATCTCGGCGCCGATTTTCCCGCGGTCGGCCGGCTTACCGGCCAGCTCGCGGGCGACATCCTTAATGGCCGCGATCCCGCCACCGTTTCCATCGACAACGTGATGCCCGAGCTGCTCACGATCAACCAGCAGGCGCTCGCCGGACTCAAAGCGAAATGGACGATCCCCGCCGCGTTGCTCGCGCGCGCCCAGCTCGTGATCGACGAAAACGGCGTCGCGCACGCGCAGCCCGCCGCCGCTCCGGTTGGAGGCACGACGCTCTCGTCGCGCAACACCGCCGCGCCCGCGCCGGCTTTGCCCAAGCCCGAGCCCGGCCGCACGTATCGGATCGCCTTCGCCTATTTCGCCCCGGACGCCAGCCTCGACTCCTGCCAGCGCGGCCTGCTCGATGGCCTGAAGGAACTCGGCTTCGTCGAGGGGCGGAATCTCGTCGTCCAGCGTTCGCACGCGCAGGGCGAGATGATGAACATTTCGCAGATGATCCAGAACCTGGATCACACCGAGGCCGACGTGTTGGTGCCGTTCTCCACGCCGGTCCTCCAGGGCGCGCTCGCGATGGCGAAGCTGAAGCCGATCGTGTTCACCTACGTCACCGATCCGATCGCCGCCGGCGCGGGCAAGACGCTCGAGGACCATCGGCCGAACGTCACCGGCGTCGGCTCGCTCCCGCCGATCGAGGACACGATCAAGATCATCCGCCGCGTCCTGCCGCAGGTGAAGACGATCGGCACGATCTACAACAGCGGCGAGGCGAACTCGCTCAAGATTCTCAGCCTGCTCCGCGACTCGGTGCAGCGGCACGGCCTCGCGCTGGTCGAGCTCACCGCGGCGAACTCGAACGAGGTCGTCCAGGACGCCCAGGCGCTCGTCACGCGCCACGTCGACGCGATCTACGTGCCCGGCGACAACACCGCCTACCTCGCGTTCGACGGCATCATCAAGGTTGCGAACGGCGCGAACATTCCCGTCATCAACGACGATCCCGATTACTTCGAGCACGGCCCCCTGCTGAGCTGCGGCCCGGGCTTCTATTACAGCGGCAAGGCCGCCGCGCCGATCCTCGCGCGCGTGTTGACCGGAGAAAATCCCGCGACGGTCCCGATGCAGAATGTCTCGGTCAACGTCACCAAGTTCAACCGCGCCGTCGCCGCCAAGCTCGGCCTGGATGTGCCGCCCGCGCTGATCGCCGAAGTCGAGCGTGGCGCCGGCTCCAACGATGGAGCCGCGACGCCCCCGTCGCGCACCCCCGCCTCCGTTGCCCCGGTCAACCCGAACCCTTCCGGCAAAAAGTGGAACATCGCCGTCATCCTTTACAGCGAGTCGCCGCCCGCGGAGGAAACGCTCGCCGGCTTCAACGAAGCCTGGAAACGCAGCCCGCTCGTCGCCGGGCGCGACTACGAAATCAAGCTGCGCAGCGCGCAGGGCGACATGTCGGTGCTCAACGGCCTGATCGACGCCGCGATCACCGACGGCGCCGATCTCATCGTGCCGGTTTCGACGCCCACGCTCCAGGCCGCCGCGCAACGGGTGAAAACGATGCCGGTCGTGTTTTCGATGGTGGCCAACCCCATGGCGGCGGGCGCCGGCAAAAGTTACACGGACCACCTGCCGAACGTGACCGGCATCTCCGTGCTCGCGCCGTTCGAGGAAGCGCTCGACCTGGTGCAAAAACATTTCCCGGCCTACCGGCGGCTCGGCACGATTTATTGCCCCGCGGAAGCCAACTCGGTCGACCTCGAGGAACGCCTCGCCGCCGCCTGCCGCCGGCGCGGGCTCACGCTCGAGACCGTCGCGGCCAACACGTCCAGCGACCTTCCCGATGCGGCGCTCGCGCTCGTCTCCCGGCCGATCGACGCCGTGCTGCAGATCTCCGACAACCTCACCTCCGCCGGATTCACCGCGATCACCCGCGCCGCACGCCAGGCGCAGAAGCCGTTGCTCAGCCTCAACAGCACGACCGTCCGGCTCGGCGCCGCGGTCTCGTTCGGCCGCGATTATCACGATTCCGGCGAGGCGACGACGAAGCTCATCGAGCGCGTGATCGCCGGCGAGGATCCGGGCCGGATCCCGTTCACACTGCCGCCGAAAATCATTCTCGCCGTGAGCCCGGAAAACGCGGCCGCCGTCGGGATGACCCTGCCGCCGGCGCTGCTCCGCGAAGCCGAGGCCGCGAAAAAAACGGCCGCCGCTCCCGCCGCGCCGGCGGCGAAACCGGCGCCGCCGTCCACGTCCGCCGCGGCCCCGGCGCCGCCCGCGAAGAAATGGAAGATCGCGCTCGTGCTCTACAACGAGACGCCACCCGCCGAGGAAACGCTCGCGGGCATGAAGGACGCCTGGAAGCGCAGCAGCTTCGTCGAGGGCCGCGATTACGAGATCAAGGTGCGCAGCGCGCAGGGCGACATGGGGCTGCTCAGCGGGATTTTCGACGCGGTCCACACCGATGGCGCCGATCTGGTCGTGACGCTTTCGACGCCGACGCTCCAGATGGCCGTGAAGAAGGTGAAGGACATCCCGGTGGTGTTCACGCTGGTGACCAATCCGATGGCCGCGGGCGCGGGCCGGAGCTACACGAACCATGTGGCCAACGTCACCGGCATCGCCGTGCTCGCGCCGATGGCCGAGGCGCTCGACATGATCAAGCGCCACTTCCCCGCCTACCACCGGCTCGGCACGCTCTACTGCCCGGCGGAGGCCAACGCCGTTTACCTGAAGGAAGCGCTCGACGAGGCGTGCCGGCAGCGCGGCTTCGAACTGGAGACCGTCGCCGCGAACACCTCCGCCGATCTCTCCGACGCGGCGCTCGCGCTCGTCTCGCGGCCGATCGATGCGGTGCTGCAAATTCCCGACGCGCTTTCGTCCGCCGGCTTCAGCGCGCTCACCCGCGCGGCGCGCCAGCAGCAGAAGCCGCTCCTCGCATTGAACAGCACGGTCGTGCCGCTCGGCGCCGCGGTCGCGCTCGGCCGCGATTTCCACAATGCGGGCGAGGCGACGGTCGCCGTGATCGAACGGATTTTTCGCGGCGAGGATCCGGCGGACATCCCGATCGCGCTGCCGCCGAAGGTTGTCTATTCCGCCAGCCCCGCGAACGCCGCCGCCGTCGGCATGACGCTGCCCGCGGCGCTCCTGGACGAAGCGGTTGTCGTCAAATGAACTCGAATTTCGTTCACCTTATCGGTGTCGTCGCAGCGGTCATTGGCAGCGCCAGGCGTCCCTGCCTGCCGGAAAATCGCGGGCCGAAACCGGCCGGCACCGAGGCCGGCCGCTACTCCGCCATCGCTCCCTGATCGTTGCTCGTCCATGGAAATCACCCGTCAAAAATCCGGCGACATTCTCACGATCAAGCTCGTGGGCCGGCTCGATGCGAACTGGTGCAACCACGTCCAGAACGCGCTCGCCGCGGCCGTGCGCGACGGCGAACACCGCCTCCACCTCGACCTGGCCGGCGTCGCTTACATCAGCTCCGCCGGGCTGCGCGTGCTGTTGTCCGTCTACAAGCAGCTCCGCGCGATCAACGGCATTTTCGGCGTGGTTCAGGCCTCGCCCGAAGCCCGCTCGGTGCTCGAGCTCGCCGGGCTCGAAATGCTGATCACCTCCGCGGCGGCGGCGGGCGCTGCGACCGGCGAGCAGGGTGCCGCGCACGCGTCGGCGAGCGCTCGCTATGAACTTTTTCGCTCGGAGCCCGCGGGCGGTGTGCGCGTTGCGGGGATCGGCGATGCGATGGCGCTTCGCGGGAGTGGCGCAGGCCTTTCGCCTGCATCGGACGAAGGGCAGGCGGGACGCCTGCGCTACGCGGACGCAGCAAAGTCCGCGAAGTTCGGCGCGGACGCGTTTGCGCTCGGCGTCGGCGCACTCGGGGCGAACTACGCCGACGGCGCATCGCGCTTCGGCGAATTTCTCGCGGTGGCGGGCGTCGCGGCGTTTCAGCCGTCCGATGGCTCGAGCCGGCCCGATTTCGTCGTAAGCCAGGGCGCGCTCGTGCCGGAAGGGCACTTGCTCGTCGGGCTGTCCGGCGCCGGGAATTTTTCACTGCTCGCGCGCTTCGAGGCGACGGCCGAGGCGCGTACCGTCGGCCTGACCGAGCTGGCCCAGACCGCGCTCGCGCTCAGCGGCGCGGATGCGGCGGCGATCGTCGGCGTCACGGAAACGTCCTGTCTCGTCGGCGCGTCGCTGCGGCAGTCGCCGGCGGCGGGCGGGGGCGCTCGGTTCACGTTTCCGCAGATCCGCGACTGGCTGTCGTTCACGAGCGAACGCGCATTTCGCGACTCGACTTCACTGCTCGTCGGCGTCGTCGCAAAGCCGGGCACCGCGCTCGATCCGCTGCTCCGTCCGCTCGGCCGTGATTCCGGCATCGTGGCGCACGTGCACGCGGCGTCGTTTCCGTATCGGCCGCTGCGCAAGGGCCGGATCGAGATGAAGACGGCGGTAAACGAACTCTTCGACGGTCAGGCGCTGCAAGCGGTCCTGCACCTGCTCGCCGACCCGCGCGAATTCAACGGCGCCGGCCAGGGTGAATTCTTTCGCGGCGCGCTCTGGATCGCGTCGGTGCAAACGACATGAGTGCATCCTTTCCCATTTGTCATTCCGGGCGAAGCGAAGAATCCAATTCGGGTTTCGCGCGCGCTTTGCCGCGGCGAACGCCCGGATGGATTCTTCGCCGCGCTCAGAATGACGGCGGAGTGGGAGCCGTTCTGTCCGCTATTTTGCAGTCGTCATTCGTAATTCGTCCCTCGCAATTCCAATGACCCTCCTCATCGGCGCCCTCACCATCGGCCTCATCCTTTCGCTGCTCGCGATGGGCGTCTTCGTGTCGTTCCGCATTTTCAGCATCCCGGACATCACGACGGACGGCTCGATCACCTTCGGCGCCGCGATCGCGGCGACGCTGCTCGTGCGGGACGTGAACCCGCTGCTCGCCACCGCCGCCGGCGCGGCGGGCGGCGCGCTCGCGGGTTCGATCACGGGGATCATCCATACGAAGTTCAAAATCAATTCCCTGCTCGCCGGCATCCTCGTGATGACCGCGCTTTATTCGGTGAACCTGCACGTGATGGGCCGCAGCAACGTCCCGCTCATGCAGGCGCGCACGCTGGCGAGCATCGGCGAGTCGTTCGGCCAGACGCTGTTTCGCGGCCGCACGATCGACGTGGCGGGCTGGCCGGTCAGCTCGGCGGATGCGGCGGTGCTGATCCTGGCGTTTTTCGCGGCGGTGCTGGGCGGGGGAGCGCTGTTCGCGTTTTTCCGCACCAACATCGGCACCGCGATGCGCGCGACGGGCGACAATCCGCAGATGATCCGCGCGCTCGGCGCCAACGTCGAGCGCTACATCGTGATGGGCCTCGCGCTCTCGAACGGCCTCGTGGCGCTCTCCGGTGCGCTGCTCGCGCAATACCAGGGCTTCGCCGACGCGCAGATGGGCATCGGCATGGTCGTGTGGGGCCTCGCGAGCGTGATCATCGGCGAGGCGCTCACGAGCACGCGCAGCCTCGGGCTCACGATCGTCGGCGCGGTCATGGGCTCGGTGCTGTTCCGCCTGCTCGTCGCGATCGCCCTGCGCTGGGGCTTGAATCCGAACGATCTCAAGCTCATCACCGCGCTCTTCGTCTTCGCCGCACTCGTCGTGCCGCCGTTCGTTGCCAAACTGAAACGCGGCAAGCCCGCCGCCGCCTGACCCATGCTCACGATCACCGGCATCCGCAAGACCTTCAACCCGGGCACGGTCAACGAAGTCCGCGCGTTGCAGGGCGTCGACCTCACGATCGAAGAGGGCTCGTTCGTGATCGTCCTCGGCATGAACGGCTCGGGCAAATCCACGCTGCTCAACGCCGTCGCCGGCAGTTTCTTCGTCGACACCGGCTCGATCGAGCTCGCCGGCCGCAACGTCACCCGCTGGCCCGAGCACCGCCGCGCCCAGCTCATCGGTCGCGTGTTCCAAAACCCGTTCAGCGGCACCGCGCCCGCGATGTCGATCGCGGAGAATTTCGCACTCGCCGCCCGGCGCGGCCATCCGCGCGGGCTCGGCTGGGCGCTCGCCCCGCACCTGATGCAGCCGTTGCGCGAGCGGATCGCCTCGCTGCGGATGGGACTCGAGGACCGGCTCGACAACGCCATCGGCTCGCTCTCCGGCGGGCAGCGCCAGGCGCTCACGCTGCTCATGGCGACGTGGCTGAAACCGAAGCTCCTCCTCCTCGACGAGCACACCGCGGCGCTCGATCCGAAGAGCGCCGACCAGGTCATCACGCTCAGCGACGAGGTCATCCAGCGCGACAAGCTCACCACCTTGATGGTCACGCATTCGATGCAGCAGGCCGTCAGCCTTGGCGACCGGATCATCATGATGCATCGCGGCCGCGTGCTCCACGATTTCCGCGGCGCGGAGAAAAAGCGCCTCCGGCCCGAGGACCTGCTCGATCGTTTCGACGAGGTCCGCCGCCGCGAACAGCTCGACGAAAGCGCCGCCACGATGCTGAATGAGCTGTATGTCTGAACCCGGGCGAAATCCGCGGCGCGAAGGTCTCCGTGCCTGACGCATCACAAACCCTCACCCTGCAGAACGACCTCGCCGAGATTCCCCGGCTGGCCGACGCGATCGACGCGCATTGCGCGCCGCTCGCGCCGTCGAGCAAGGACCTGATGGCACTCCACCTCGTGGTCGAGGAACTGGTCACGAACGTCATCAAGCACGGCTACACCGACGGCCAGCCGCACACGTTCACCGTGTCGCTTTCCACCGCCGGCCGCGAGGTCACGGCCGTGATCGACGACGACGCGCCGGCCTACGATCCGCTCGCGCGGCCCGAGGTGGACACGACGCTGCCGCTCGATCAACGTCCCATCGGTGGCCTCGGCGTCCACCTCGTCAAGAGGCTCACCCGGCGCGCGCATTACGAGCGGCGCAACGACCACAACCTCATCACTGTCACCTGCGCGTTCGCCTCCGCCTGATTTTTCACCATGGACATCACCACCGCCTCCCTCAACCACGCCACCGTCGTCACGCTCGCGGGCCGGCTCGACGGCCTCAGCAGCCCGGCGCTGGAGCAGAAACTCGACGAGCTCGCCGCCGGCGGCGCGCGCAAGATCGTCGTCGACTGTGCGCCCCTGCAATATGTGAGCAGCGCCGGCCTGCGCGTTTTCCTGGCCGGCGCGAAGAAATTGAAAGCCGCCGGCGGCGCGCTCGTTTTCGCCGCGCTGCCGCCCGCCGTGCAGGAGGTCTTCGAACTCTCCGGGTTCACCGGCGTGCTCACCATTCACCCGACCGTCGCCGCCGCGACCACCTGACGCCATGCCGCACCCGACCCACACCTTTGTCGAGGAAATCGTCCTCCTCGCGCTCGACGACGGCGCCGGCGCGCTCCGCCCCATGCCGGTCATGGCGTTCAACTATGCGCTCGCCGGGGCCGTGGTGGCCGATCTCGCCGTGGCCGGCCGGATCGACACCGACCCGCAGCAACTCGTCGTCCTGAACAGCGCGCCGACTGGCGACGCGCTGCTCGATCCCGCGCTCGCCGCGATCTCGGCGGAAAAGGCATCGAAGCCGGTCGGCTACTGGCTCTCGGTGCTGTCGAGCTGGCGCCACGAGCTCGAGACCGCCGCCCTCGACCGGCTCGTCGCGCAGGGCATCCTGCGCCGCGAGGAAAGGAAAATCCTGTGGGTCTTCGGCGTGCGCCGCTACCCGACGATCGACAACCAGGAGCGCACGGAGGTGCTCACGCGGCTGTCGGCGCTGATTCTCGGCGACGACCTGCCCGATCCGCGCGACGCGATCCTGCTCAGCCTCTTGATTGCCTGCCATCTGGCCGACCGGATTTTTGTCGGGCCCGAATTCAATGCGCGCGCCGGGCGCATCGCGACGCTGGCGAAGATGGACTTGGTCGGCCGCGAGGTCGCCACGGCGATCGATCACGTCACGCGCGCCATCGCGACCGCGATTCCCATCGGGATGTGACAAGTCCCGCCGCGGTGTCATTCTTCGCGTGGAATGACGAAAAAGTGCCCCGCATGTCGCGTCGTTCTCTTTCCCGCCATGCCCTCCGCCACCGCCAGCTCCCCGCGACTGCTGCCCACGGCCGGTCTCGTGTCGCTGCTCGTGCTCCTGCTGAGTGCGACGGCGCTCTTCGCCCTCAGTTACAGCCACGCCAAATCCGCCGCGGCGCTCGAGCGCATCGGGCTGCTGCGACAGGCGCAGGTCGACGCGGTGAAGGTCCAGGTGAATTTCAAGACGCAGGTGCAGGAGTGGAAGGACGTCCTGCTGCGCGGCCACGGCCCGGCGGATTACGCGGCCTACTGGAGCGATTTCGAGCAGCGTGAAACCGCGGTGCGCGACGGGCTGATGGCGTTGCAGGCCGAGCTCGCGGGGCTGGGACTGGACGCGTCCGGCCCGAAGCGGCTGGTCGAGGCGCACGCCGCGCTCGGGGCCGCTTACCGCAAGGCGATCGCCGGTTACCAGCGGAGCGAGCGCGATTCCACGTTTGCGGTCGACGCCTCGGTGCGCGGGATCGACCGCCAGCTCAACCAGGACATCGACGCGCTGGCGCAGACGATGCACGTCGAATCCGAAAAGGAGCTGAAAGCCTTCTTCGAGCGCGGCGAGGCGAGCTACGCCGCCTTGCGCAAGATCGTGCTCGGGCTCGCGGGTCTCACGGTGCTGGTGGCGTTCTGGCTCGTGTTTCAAACCGCCCGCTCGACCACCGCCGCGGCGCGCGACGCCTGACGCCGGGGCCGTTTCGCCATGCTCGAGCTCTTCGCGCTCTTTCTGGTGGGCGTGAGCCTGTTCCTCTACGGCGTCGACGGCGTCAAGACCCACCTGCAGGGCCTCACGAGCCGCCGGCTGCGGCGGAAGCTCGCCGCGTGGTCGCGCCGGCCCGTGCTCGCGGGCGCGTGGGGTTTTCTGTTCGGCGCGATCACCCAAAGCTCGACGGCCGTCGCGTTCATCGTCGCGAGCCTGGTGTCGAGCGGATTCATGACCGTGCCGCGCGCCCTGCCGATCGTCGCCTGCGCGAATCTCGGCACGGTCCTGCTGGTGCTGTTCGTTTCATTCAACGTCCAGCTCGCGTTCCTCTACGTGCTCGGGCTCGCCGGCCTCGCGCTCGCGTTCAACCTCGGCAGCCCGCGGGCGCGGCCGGTGCTGACGGCGCTGTTTTCGGTCGGGCTGCTGTTTTTCGGGCTGCGGCTCATGAAGGAGGCGTTTGCGCCGCTGCCGCACTATCCATGGTTCAACGACGTGGCGGCGTTCATCCACGGCTCCGCGCTCGCCGTGTTCGTCGCCGGTGCGTTGTTGCGCGTGCTGCTGCAATCCTCGTCGGGCATCGCGGTCATCGCGATCGCGTTCGCGCACGGCGGCCTGCTCACGCCGGAGCAGGCCGCGATGATGATCTTCGGCACCGGCCTCGGCGTCGCGGTTTCCGTCTTCCTGCTCTCGGCGCATCTCCGCGGCGTGCCGCGGCAGATCGCGCTGTTCCAGGCGCTCATCAACGGCAGCGCCAGCATCACGCTGTCGCTGCTCTTTTATCTCGAGCGTGCGTCCGGCTGGCCGCTCGTGCTCGCGCTCAGCCATGTGCTGGCCGGCACGCAGAATCTCCAGATCGCCGTCGCGTTCGTCCTGCTGCAGTCCGTTGCGGCGATCCTGGCACTGGCGGGCTCGCGCCCGGTCGCCGGCTGGCTCGGCCGCCTCGCACCGCCGTCGGAAGAACAGGACCTCGCGCGTCCGCGCTTCCTCGACGAGCAGGCCATCAACGATCCCGAGTCCGCCCTCGACCTCGCCGAGCAGGAACAGCGCCGGCTGCTCCAGCATCTCCCGGCGCAGCTCGACACCATTCGCCACGACACCAGCGCGGCCATCCGGCTGCCCGCGGAGACCTGGCATCGCGCCACCATGGCGGTGAGCGCGGCGGTGCAGGGGTTCTTGCACGACGTCGCCGACCAGCCATCCGACCACGCAACCTCGGCCCGGCTGCTCGCGCTCGAGCGCCGGCAGTCGCTGGTCTTGTCGCTCGACGAAACGATTTTTCAATTCGTCACGGCCTTCGAAACCGCGCGAAGCGCCGCGCCGCCGGTGGCGCCGTTCCTCGAAAACCTGGTCGAGAGCCTGCACGTGATCGTCGTCACGGCGCTCGACACGGTGGCGTCCGGCGATTCCGCCGATCGCGCGATGCTGCTCGGCATGACGGCCGATCGCGGCGACTTGATGGAGCGGCTCCGGCGCAACCTCATCGGCGGCTCGCAGCCGCTGGATCACCAGCAGAAGGCCCACCTGTTCTATCTCACGTCGCTGTTCGAGCGCGCGGTCTGGCTCGTGCGGCAGCTCGGCCAGTCGCTGGCCGCCGCGGAATGAAGAGCCGGCCGAAGGTAAACGACGCACTCCAAGTCATCGCCAATCGCCGCGACTTCCGACGACGCCGCACGGGCCGCGCCGGGCCGACACGCAATTGTAACATTCCGCCGCACGCCTGACATTGCCGCTCGCCGCGCCGGTGTTTTCGCTGCATCAACTCTTTCAACGCTTCCTCCCATGCAGATCGAATTTTCCACGCAAGGCGGCTGGACGGTGGTTTCGCTGGCCGGGCCGGTTGACCACGCCGGGGCCGAGCAGCTCAGCAAGGCGCTCCTGCCGCTGATGACCGGCGGCGCGGTGGCGCTCGATTTCACCGGCGTCGACTACGTCACGAGCGCCGGCTTCCGCACCCTGATGCAGGCCGAGCGCGAACAGCGCGCCAAAAAAGGAAAACTCGTGCTCGGCAACTTGAGCGACGACGTCCGCCGGTTTTTCGACATCGCCGGGTTGAGCGCGGTTTTCAAGATTGCCTCGGATCTCGGCGCCGTGACCAGCGAGGCGCCATAGGCGGCGCCTTCCGACCGGCGGATCGCGGCCGGCCGGCCCCCGTGCCCCGCCGCGGGCACCGCGTAGCGCAGGCGTCCCGCCTGCCAGGGGCCGGATGCAGGCGGGACGCCTGCGCCGCGGAAATTGCGCAAATCCTGTATGGCCTTCCGGCTCGGGATTGTTACATCTCGCGGGCATGCCGAAGATTCTCCTCGTCGAAGACAACGAAATGAATCGCGACATGCTTTCGCGCCGCCTCATCCGGCGCGGCTATGACGTGGTGATCGCGACCGACGGGCAGCAGGGGATCGACCTCGCAGGCACCCTGGCGCCGAACGTCATCCTCATGGACATGAGCCTGCCCGTCGTCGACGGCTGGGAGGCGACGCGCCGCATCAAGGCCGCGGACGCGACGAAACACATCCCCGTCATCGCGCTCACCGCCCATGCGATGGCCGGCGACCGCGAGCAGGCGCTCGCCGCCGGCTGCGACGATTACGACACGAAGCCAATCGAGCTCACGCGCCTGCTGCCGAAGATCGAAAAATTTGCCGGGCCCGGCGCACCGACCGCGCCGCCCGCCTGACGCCCCGATGTCCGTCACCGACCGCACGACCCTTTCCCACCTGCGGCACGACCTGCGCACGCCGATCAACCAGATTCTCGGCTTCAGCGAACTGCTGCTCGAGGACACCGCCGACGCGGGCCACACGGTTTACGCGCCCGACCTCGAAAAAATCCGCAGCGCGGCGAAAACGCTCCTGAACCTGATCAACGACAATCTCACCGACGAGCGCGTGACGCTCGCAGGCGAGATCGTCGCGCAGGGCGACGCGACCATTCCGCCGTTCTCCGTCGGCAGCCGGCCGCCGCTCGTGCCGCCGAGCCGCGAGCCGTTTCCGACCGCCGAGCCGGCGTTGCCGAGCTTCAAGGCCGTCGACGCACCCGCGGCGATTCCCGGGCACATCCTCGTGGTGGACGACAATCCCGGCAACCGCGACATGCTCGGCCGCCAGCTCGAGCGGCAGGGCCACACCGTCGCCGAGGCCGGCGACGGCCGCGCGGCGCTCGAGCGGCTGCGCGCGGAAGCGTTCGATCTCGTGCTGCTCGACATGATGATGCCGGTGCTCGACGGATTCGGGACGCTCGTCGAGATGAAGTCCGATCCGGCGCTCCGGCATCTGCCGGTGATCATGATCTCGGCGCTCGACGAACTCGGCAACGTCGTGAGCTGCATCGAGCGCGGCGCCGAGGACTACCTGCCGAAGCCCTTCAACCCGACGCTGCTGCGCGCGCGCATCGGCGCGGCGCTCGAGAAAAAACGCTTTCGCGACCAGGAGCAGCGTTACGTCCGCACGATCGAGGAGACGCAGGCGCGCCTGAAGGCGGAGCTCGACGAGGCCGAGCGTTACGTGCGCTCGATCATCCCCGCGCCGGTGACGGATGGGCCGGTGAAGATCGACTGGCGGCTGATTCCGTCGACGGAACTCGGCGGCGATTCCTTCGGCTACCACTGGATCGATCCCGATCACCTCGCGCTCTACCTGCTCGACGTCTGCGGGCACGGCGTGGGCGCCGCGCTACTCTCGGTCACGGCGATCAACGTGCTCCGCAACGCCGCGCTGCCCGGCGTGGATTTCCGCGATCCCGGCGCGATGCTCACGGCGTTGAACGAGGCGTTCCTGATGGAGAAGCAGAACGACATGTATTTCACGATCTGGTTTGGCGTGTGGCGGCCGTCGACGCGCACGCTGCGCTTCGCGACCGCGGGGCATCCGCCGGCGCTGCTCGCGACACCGCGCGCCGGCGGCGCGCGTCAGGTCGATCCACTCAAAGGCGCCGGGATGATCCTCGGCGGGATGAGCGGCGTGACCTACAAGACTTTCGAGCGGCAGATTCCGGGGCCGGCGAGCCTGTATGTCGTGAGCGACGGCACGTTCGAGATCAAGCGGCCGGACGGCTCGATGTGGAGCGCCGCGGAGTTTCAGGCGTTCTTCGCCGATGCGGCGGAGAACGGGGAATCCGACCTCGACCGCTTGTTCGCGCACGTGAAATCGCTGCACGGCCCCGGCCCGCTCGAGGACGATTTCTCGATCGTCCGGTTCGACCTGTGAACGCCCACCGGACCGCGGCTGTCCTGCTCCGGCGGTGCCGGGCCGCGCTCGCCATCGGTGGCGTTTTTCTCGCCGGCCTCGCGACGGCGGCGCCGCGGGTGTGGCGCACGGGCTGGTATCCGCAGCCCCCGCTGCAGTTTCTCGACCTTCGCGGCGAGGTCGAGATCGTCACCGGCCTCGACGTGCAGGTGATGCGCGCCGTCGCGCGCCAGGCCGGCCGGCAACTCCGCCTCGAGGAGGTGCCGTGGGACGAGCAGCAGGAACAACTGCGGAACGGGCAGTGCGACGTGGCGTTTGGCGCGACCTGGACGGCCGAGCGCGAAAAATACGCGCGTTTCTCCGCGCCCTACCGCCGCGAGGAAAACGCGCTTTATTTCCGCGTCGGCGACTTGCGGCGGTACAAGTTCAAGGATCCCGCCGGGTTCCTCGCCCTTGTTCGCGCCGACCGGCTGCGGCTCGGGGTGGTGAAGGGCACCGCCTACCTTTTGCCCGAGGTGGAGGCCTTCGTGCGGGATCCGGCCAATGCGCGCCACGTGCTGGCCAGCGACACCGATGCGGGCAACCTCCAGGCGCTCGCCAACGGCGAGGTCGACGCCGCGCTCGCCGAGCGGCTCGCGGCGGCGACGATCACGACGCAGCTCGGCTTCGATACGACGCTGGCGGAACACCCGGTGCCGTTCGGAGGCATGGACGTGCGCGCGATGTTCAGCCGCGCGTCCACCACGGAAGCCGACGTGGCCGCTTTCAACCGCGGGTTGCAGGCGGTGCAGGTGAGCGGGGAATTCGACCGGATCCTGCGCGGCTACCTGCTGCCGCCGCTGCTCGAGATCGCCGTCGGCGGCCGCTGGTTCTTCTGGCTCGATCTCGTCGGCACCGCGGCCTTCGCGCTGTCGGGCGTGATCCTGGCGCAGCGGGGACGCTACAATCTCATCGGCGCCTTCGTGCTCGCGGCGCTGCCGGCGGTCGGCGGCGGACTGCTGCGCGACCTGGTCACGGGACGGCGGCCGGTGGGTGTCCTGCGCTCGCCGGTCCCGCTGCTGCTGGTCGCGGGACTGGTCGTCGCGGGCTATGTATTTTTCAAATTGACGAATCGCGGCGCGGCGGGTGCGGAGCGCCGGCATGGGAAAATGGCGGGCGCGTTCGATGCGCTGTGCGGGTTTTTCGACACGGTGGGCCTGGCGGCCTTCGTCGTCACGGGCGTGCGGGTCGCGGTCGACACGAATTGCGAACCGCTGTGGCTGTGGGGCCCGCTGCTCGCGATCCTCACCGGCGCGGGCGGCGGCATCCTGCGCGACATCGTGCGGGCCGACGCCCACAATCGCACGCTCAAGCGGGGCTTCTATGCCGAGGTCGCGCTCGTTTGGGGGCTCGTGTTCAGCCTTTTTCTCGAATGGGAGGTGCGCGGCATCGGTCTCGACCAGGTCCGGCGGGGCACGCTGGTGGTGCTGGCGGGAGCCTTCCTCACGCGGCTGCTGATCCAGTGGCGCGACTGGCCGAATCCGTTTCAATTCGGCCATCCGTTGGCGCAGCCCGAGCGCAGGCTGGCGGATCTGGCCAACCGGGCGAGGGCGCTGGTCGCGGGATTTCCGGCGTGGTTCGAGGAACAGTCCGGCGCCGCGTGGCCGTGGGCGCCGGTGGAAATCGAAAAACTCCACACCGCCGCCGGTCGTGAGCTCGCCGCGTTGCGGGCCGGTGCGCGGGAGCTGGCGGCGGAGCCGGTGCCGGCGGAGTTGACGGTCAGCACGGCGGCGTTGCAGCGCGGGATCGACCGGCTGGTCGCGATGGAGAAAACGCTCTACGACATCGTGTGCGAGCCGACTTTTGTCGCGGAGTCCGCGCAGCGATTGCAGGAGACGATTCACGCCGGCGTCGTGACGCTGGCCCAGGCTGCGGTGGAAAGCGGGCGCGCAACCTCGGCCGCGGTGGCGCCGGGACGAGCTCACCGCACGGCGCTGGAAACGGTGCGGGCCCGGCTGGCGGCAGCCGGAGCGGATGGCGCCGCCGGTGAGCGCGCGCGGATGCCGCAGCTCGCCGCGAAATTCGAGCGGCTGGCGCAGTTGCTCGTCGAGTTTGGCGCGGATGAAGTTTTCGCGCCGCCGCGGGCCGCGGCGGCGGTCGCCCTCGCATCGCGGCCGCGCGCGCCGCGATGGCCGGCGCAAGCGGCCGCCGAGAATTCGATTGCCGGTGCCGATGCTCCGCCAGAATAGTGGGGTCCCCGCTTTGACCGATGAGCCTTTCGCGATTTGTCCCCCACACGATCGGTGCGCGCCTGGTGCTGGCCATCGGACTGGCCGGCGCGGTGGTGGTCGGCGGGATTTCATTCGTCACGTTTCGCGCAAGCCGCGATGCGCTCGTCGCGCAGGTCGACGCGGAGGGGTTTCGCGAAGTGCAGACGGAGGCGAACGCGCTCGATGAGGCGATCAACCGGCTGAGCTACGTCCCGCGCATGCTCGCGGCCTACCAGGCCGGTGTCGGCCGCGAACCGGAGCCGAGCCTCCAGTTCATGCTCCGCAATCTGCTGCGGCGGATTTCGTCCCGCGAGGTGTTCGGCGCCTACATCGCGTTCGATGCGAAGCACTGGTACGATCCGCAGAGCATGGTCTGGATCGACCGCACGAGCTGGCCGGTGCTGCGGCGGCCGGACTATGATTTTCACGACGCCAAACAGGATTGGTACAACGGCCCGAAGCGCACGCGGCGGTTCTACGTGACGGAGCCGTATTTCGACGAGGGCGGCTCCAACATCACGATGGTCAGCCTGACGATGCCGGTGGTGGGCAGCGGCGAATTCATCGGCGTGTCGGGCGTGGACGTGCCGCTCCCGGAAATCGGCCAGTTGGTGAATTCGATCCACCAGCGCGTGGCGCGACAGCACCACGGTGCGGCCGCGGATGGCACCATCTACCTCGCGAGCCGCGCGGGCCGGCTGATGGTTCATCCGGACGCGTCGCTCACGGTGCGCGACGATTTCGCGGGCGTGATGCTGAGCACGCTGCCGCGCGGCGCGCGGATCATGGGCGAAAAGGAAGGCACGGCGCGCTACGCAGCCCGCGGCGGCGAACGGATTCTCTACTGGTCGGTCGCGCCGGTGACGGGCTGGCGGGTCGTGCTCGATTTGCCGGCCACCGTGGTGCTCGCGCCGATCCATGCGCTGGAGTTGCGAACCGGTTTGATCGGCGGCGGCGGCTTGCTCGCGCTGCTGGTTTTCGCCGGCCTGATCGCGCGGCGGGCCACGCGGCCGATCGTCAAGCTGGAACGCGCGGCGAAGGTGCTTGCGTCCGGCTCGTTCGACGTCGCCGAGCTCGACGCCCTGGTCGAGCGCAGCGACGAGAGCGGCCGGCTGGCGCGGGCCTTCCGCAGCATGGCGCGCGAAATCCAGTCGCGCGAGGAGCGCCTCGCCGAGTGGAACCAGAATCTCGAAAAGACGGTCGCCCAGCGCACCGCCGCGCTCGCGACGGCTGAGGCCGAGTCCCGCAAGCT
This sequence comes from Opitutus sp., assembly GCA_035549975.1. Taxonomy (GTDB): domain Bacteria; phylum Verrucomicrobiota; class Verrucomicrobiia; order Opitutales; family Opitutaceae; genus Opitutus. Next base: position 13,342 of record DASZPP010000351.1, on the reverse strand, counting down.
GGCGCTCGTCGCCTCGCGCACGCACAACGGCGTGATGATCACGGGGCGCGACGGCACGATCGAGTGGATCAACGAAGGCTTCACGCGCATCACCGGCTACACCGCCGCCGAGGCGATGGGGAAGCGGCCGGACAAGCTGATCATGGGGCCGAACCCGTCGGAGGAGACGGTCGCGATGACGAGCGTCGCGCGGCGCGAGGGCCGCGGGTTCCAGTTCGAAATCCTCACCTACCACAAGGACGGGCATCTGGTGTGGGTGCTCGCCGACGGCCAGCCGGTGTTCGACGAAAACGGCGACGTTTCGAACTACATCGTCGTGCAGGTCGACATCACGAATCGCAAGAAATCCGAGGAGGAGCTGCGCACCGCGCGTGAGGCGGCGGAGGAGGCGAGCCGGACGAAGAGCGCGTTTCTCGCGAACATGAGCCACGAGCTGCGCACGCCGATGAACGCGATCATCGGCTACAGCGAGATGCTCACCGAGGAGGCGGAGGATCTCGGCCAGGACAGCTTCGTGCCCGACCTGAAGAAGATCCACGCCGCGGGCAAACATCTCCTCGGCCTCATCAACGACGTGCTCGACCTCTCGAAGATCGAGGCCGGCAAGATGACGCTTTACCTCGAGGATTTTTCCGTGCCGGCGATGGTGACCGAGGTGGCGGCGACGATCCACCCGCTCATCGAAAAGAACGGCAACCAGCTCCTCGTCGAGTGCCCGCCGGATCTCCCGGCGATGCGCGCGGACGTGACCAAGGTGCGCCAGATGCTGTTCAACCTGCTGAGCAACGCCGCGAAGTTCACCGAGCACGGCCGCATCACGCTCACGGTTTCGCGGACGAACCTCGAGGACGGCGAAGCGCTCGCGTTTCGCGTGGCCGACACGGGCATCGGCATGACGCCCGAGCAGTTGAACAAGCTGTTCCAGGCCTTCGTGCAGGCCGACGCCTCGACGACGCGCAAATACGGCGGCACCGGCCTCGGCCTCGCGATCAGCCGGAAGTTCTGCGTGATGATGGGCGGCGACATCAGGGTCGCGAGCGAGCCGGGCCAGGGCACGACGTTCACGGCGACCGTGCCGCTGCGCGTGCGCGAGGAGGGCGGCACGCGCTCGCCGTTCCCGGTGGCGACCGCGCCCGCGATGGCGGCGGCGCCGGCCGCGGGTGAATCGAGCGGCCCGCTGATCCTCGTGGTGGACGACGACCCGGCGGTGCTCGACCTGCTCAGCCGCGACCTGACCCGCGAGGGTTATCGCGTGCACACCGCCGCCAACGGTCGTGACGCGCTCGCGCTGGCGCGCGAATTGAAACCGCGGCTGATCACGCTCGACGTGATGATGCCGAGCATGGACGGCTGGTCCGTGCTCGCGGCGTTGAAGGCCGATGGGGGCACGCACGACATTCCCGTCGTGATGGTGTCGATCGTCGACGACAAGCAGCTTGGGTTCGCGCTCGGCGCCGCGGACTACCTGACGAAACCGGTCGATCGCGACCGGCTGGCGACGATCCTCGGGCGGCTCGCGCCGCACGCGGCCGACCGGCTGGCGCTCGTGGTCGACGACCTGCCCGACAATCGCGAGATGCTCCGGCACGCGCTCGAAAGCGAAGGCTGGGAAGTCGCCGAGGCCGGCGACGGGCGCGCGGGACTGGCGACGTTCGCCGACCGGCAACCGGCGTTGATCCTCCTCGATTTGATGATGCCGGTGATGGACGGCTTTGAATTCCTCCGCGAGCTGCGCGCCCGGCCGGACGGGCGCGCCGTGCCGGTCGTCGTCGTGACGGCGAAGGAATTGACGCCGGACGAACGCGACCGGCTGCGCGCCGGCGTGGAAAACATCATCCAGAAAGGCACGATCGGCCACGACGAGTTGATGAAGGAAATCCGCGCCAAGATCGCCGCGGCAAAAACCGCCTCCACGCCATGAACCGCACCATCAAGCTGGCCGTTTGCGCGCTCGGCGCCCTCGCGTTCCTCGACACCGGCCGCGGCGCGGGAACGGCGCCGAAGCTCGGCGTGCTGCTGAAGGGCACGAGTGCGTTTTGGAGCGCGGTCGAGCAGGGGTGTCGCGACGCCGCGCGCGAGGCCGGCGCCGAGGTCGAGGTGAAGCAGCCGGTCTCGGAGTCGGATATCGCAGTGCAGATCCGCGAGCTGAACGAGCTCGCGGCGGACGGCATCCAGGCGCTGGTCATCGCGCCGTGCAGCAGCACCGCGCTGGCGGACCCGGTGTCGGCCGTCGCCGCGAAGGGCGTCAAGATCGTCGTGATCGATTCGCCGCTCGACCTCGACATGCCGGCCTACATCGCGACGAACCACACGGACGCGGGCACGGCCGCGGGGCGGTTGCTCGGCTCGCTCGTACACGATGGCGACGAAGTGGCGATCCTGCGGCATTCGCGCACCGGCGGCGCGACGTTGCTGCGCGAGTCGAGCGGTTATGCGGCGATCTTCGCCGCCCATCCGGACCACATCATCGTGCATCGCGACATCTACAGCGGCACGGTGAGCGGCCAGGAGGTGAAGCAGGCGCTGTTGCTGTTGAACAAATATCCCGCGGTGAAAGGCGTGCTCGCATCCGGCACGCCGGGGACGATGGCGATGTTACAGGCGCTGCAGGAAACCGGTCGCGCCGGCTCGATCAAGTTCGTCGGCTTCGGCTTCAACCTGAACGCACAGGTCGCCGCCGCGCTCGATAGCGGCGCGATGAGCGGCTGGATCGCGCAACTGCCCGGCGATGTCGGCAGCCGCGGCGTGAACGCCGCGCTGGCGCTCCTGCACGGCGAGCGCGTGCCGGAGGTCACCTTCTGCGATTTTCTCGTGATCACGAAGGACAACCTCCACGAACCGCGCGTGCAGGCGTTGCTGCCGCGGTGACGGCGGTTCGCGGGCGACCGCGGGATCGCGGAAATTCCGGCCGGCGAGGCAGGCGGTTTTGTCGGCGAACTGTTCTTGAATCCGGAACGCGGGCACCAAACCCTTCGTTCCAGTGGTTTTGGCGCGCATGGGATATTTCGGTGGCAGCGTGATGATGCTGCTGTTGCTGGCCGCAGCTTCGGGCTGCGCGCGGCGGGCGCCTGAGGCGGTCCGGCGGCGGACGGTGGCGGAGGCGGTGGATCAAACGTCGGCCACCTGTGCGCAGTGCCACGCCAAAATCCAGGCGGCGTGGCGGACCACCGACCACGCGAACGCCAATCGAAAGATCGGCGAGGGCGAGCACGTGGCTTTCCTCGTGGCGCAGGTTATCGCCGACGGGGGCTCACGATTCGAGCTGGGCTGGCAGGACGGCCACGGAGTCATGACCGAAGCGCGCCCGGGCAGCCCGGCGCAACGGCACCTGGTCGAATTCATCCTGGGTTCGAAGCCGTTGTGGCAGCCGCTCGTGTCGGCGCCGGGCGGCCGCTGGCAGCCGACCGACATGGCTTACGATCCGGCGAAGCGGGAGTGGTTCAATGTTTTCGACCATGAAAACCGCCAACCGGGCGAGTGGGGGCACTGGACCGGCCGCGGCATGAATTGGAATTCCATGTGTGCGCAGTGCCACATGACCGGTTACGAAAAAAATTATCACGCGTCGACCGACAGCTACACCTCGACGTGGGTCGAGCAGGGCGTCGGCTGCATCCAATGCCACGGTCCGATGCCGCCTGGGCACGACCGGCTCAAACCTGGCGTCCGGGGCGACCCGGCGACCGTCGCGCCGTTTCATGGCGATCGCCGGCGGATGATGCAGACGTGCGCGCCGTGCCACGCGCGCAACGAGCCGCTGACGGCGAGCTTCCAGCCCGGCGACGATTACAACGATCACTACCGCGTCACCCTGCCGGTCGATCCCGCGGTGTTTTATCCGGATGGCCAGCAAAAGGACGAGGACTTCGACTGGACGTCCGTCCTGCTGAGCCGGATGGGCCACGCGGGCGTCACATGTCTTGACTGCCACGATCCGCACACGACCCGGACGATCCTGCCGGTGGCCAAAAACCTCCTCTGCCTGCAATGCCACGCGGCGCCCGGTCGCGTGATGATGAGCGGGATCCGCGCCGTGCCGATCGATCCGGTCGCGCACTCGCACCACCCGGACGGCAGCGCCGGCAATTCCTGCGTCGAGTGCCACATGCCGACAAAAGTCTACATGCAGCGCGCGCCGCGGCACGACCACGGCTGGCTGCGGCCCGACCCGCTCCTGACGAAGGAACTCGGCATCCCCAATGCCTGCAACCGCTGCCACACCGACCAGACGGTCGACTGGGCGATCGAAAAAACGGATGCGTGGTATGGCGCAAAAATGAATTCCCACCAGCGCACTCGGACGCGCGCCGTCGCCGCCGCCCAGGCGCACGACCCCGCGGCGGTATCGGCGCTCCTGGCGGCGCTGCACGACGAAACGGTGCCGGCGTGGCGGGCCACGTTGATCGACCTCGCCGGCTCCTACCAACCGCTGCGGCCCGACGTGGAAAACGCGGCGCGCGCGTCGCTGAAGGCGGCCGACCCGCTCGAGCGTGCCGCGGCGGTGCGCGTGCTGGGCGGTGCGAAGGAGGCGGAGCAGCTGCTCGAGCCGATGCTGCGCGATCCCAGGCGCGCGGTGCGGATCGAGGCGGAGTGGGCGCTGTCGCCGACGCTCGCCGCCGGATCGCCGCCGCGCACGGAACTCGACGCCTACCTCGCGCTGACGCTCGACCAACCCGTGGGCCGCGTGCGGCTCGGCCAGGACTTTGCGAATCGGGGACGATTGGCCGACGCCGAGCGCGAGATGCGACAGGCGACGCAATGGGATCCGCATTCGGCGGCGATATTCGATTCGCTCGGATATGTCCTCGATGCGCGCGACCAGCCGCTGGAGGCCGCGGCGCAATTTTTCCATGCGGCCCAGCTCGAGCCCCACGACGCACAGGCGGCCTTCCGCGCGGCGCTCGATTTTGCGGCGGGCAACCGGCTCGGCGACGCCGAGTCGGCCCTTCGCCTGGCACTGCAGCGCGATCCGCAGTTCGCGCGCGCCTGGTATAATCTCGGGCTCTTGCTCGCGCAGGCGCAGCGGCCGGCGGAAGCCATCGCGGCGCTGAAAAAGGCCGGGTCGCTGGATCGCACGACCGCGGATTATCCGTACGCGCTCGCGACGGTCTTGCTCCAGACGGGCGACCGCGAAGGCGCGCGGGCCGCGGCCCGGCGCGCGCTCGCCGTCGACCCGGATTTCGCACCGGCGCGCGCGTTGCTGGGATCGCAGTGAGGCGGACACGATTGGGTGGTGCGCGAACGCGCGGCCTCGGATGTCGCGGCGGCATGGATTGTAACTTGCAAAGCCGGGGCCGGTGCGGTTTTCGTCAGGGGCTTCGGAGCTGCGCAATGAAACGCGATCACCGCCAATAATCCTGCACTGCCCGCCCGGGTTTCCGATTACAGATGGACAGGATTTGACGACTCATGCGCCCGGTTTCCATTTCGCCGCCAACGCGCGGTCGCAGCCCAAACCCGGTCGCGCGGGCCGCGTGGATCGCGCTGGTTGCGGCGATCGCCTGGGCCGGCATTCCGGCGCGGGCGCGCACGGTGACGCTGCGCGAATTGCTGGACGAGCCCCGGATGACTCCGAAGCGTTTCGCCAGCAATTTCGACGACTTCGATTTCGAGGCGCACGACGAGGTACAGGCGCCCGACGAGTTCCTCGGCTCGCGCAAGGGCGATTGCGACGACTACGCGATCCTCGCCGACTATGTCCTCAGCCGGAAGAATTATCACACCCGGCTGATCTTCATCCGCCTCGTCGGCCGCGTGGCCCACGCGATCTGTTACGTGAACGAGGATCGAGCCTATCTCGATTACAACAACCGGATCTTCTTCGTGACGCTCGAGCGCTGCCGGCCGCACCTGCGTGAAATCGCCGACCATGTGGGCGACTACGTGCAGGCGAACTGGACCTCTGTTTCCCAGTTCACCTACACCTACAAGGAGGATCGGAAACACTTTCTCCTCACCGTCGTGAAGACGGATCCGCCGGACAGCGACATCGACCGGGACTTCACCTATTGAACGAAACCAAAACGGCGGGGAAAAACGCCTGACATACCCCAATCCAGCAACATCCTGTTCCCGAAGCATGAACGATCCAGCCGTCCGTCGTGTTCTTGCCGCCTTCCTCCTCGTATGTGCGGTGGCCATTTTCGCCGCGATCGTGGCCGCCCGCAACACCAGCCGCGCCGCGGCCACCAGCGACTGGGTGAATCACACGCATGCCGTCATCAACGAGGTCGAGGGCATCTATTCTTCCGTGCGGGTGGGGGAGGCGGCGTTGCGGGCCTACGTCGCAACCGGCTCCGCGACCGATCGCGGTGCGGCCCGCGAAGCGTTCGAGGAGATGTCGGAACACATCGAGCTCGCGAAGGCCTTGACGCGGCAGGAGCCCGCGCAAAGCGAACAAGTGCTGGCCATCGCCAAGATGACGAGCGGCCGGGACGAACTCGCGAACTCGGTGCTCGCGGCCGCCCGCTCGAACAGCCTGGAGAGCGCCCGCGCCCTGATGGCACGCGACGACGGGCTCGCGGTGGCGGCGGAAATCCGGCGCGCGGTCGGAAAATTGCGCGACGACGAGATGGCGTTGTTGGCCGACCGCGACACCCGCGCCTACCTGCAGGCGCACACCACGCGCTGGATCGTGTGGTCCGGAGTCGCGCTGAACTTCCTCCTGCTTGCCGGCGCGGCCTGGCTGATTCGCGACGATCTCGCCGCGCGACGTCGCGCGACGGCCGTGCTCGAGGAGGCCAACGCGCGGCTTGAAACCAAGGTCCGCGAGCGCACCGCCGAGCTGTCCTCGGCCAACGAACAGCTCTCCGCCGACAATCTCGAGCGCCGCTGGGCGAACGAGGCGCTCGAGCACCAGGTGCACTACAGCGACCTGATCATCAGCTCGGTCAACGACGCCGTGCTCGTCCTGACGAAGGCGCTGAACATCTCGCGGATCAACCCCGCGGTGGTCCGGCTGACCGGCTTCGAGGCGCCCCAACTCGTCAACCGGCCCCTGCGCAGCATCGTGACCCTTCGCTCCCAGGACGCCGTGGCGCCGGCGGAGTTGGTCGATCCGGTCGTCCAGGCGCTGAGGGAGGGCCGGGATTTGCGGGACCTGCCCGCGGTGGTGCAGGACAAACTGGGACGCAAAACCGCGGTCCATTGTACGGTGTTCCCCATGCGCGATCGCGACAAGGTCATCGGAGGCATCGTGATCCTCCGGACCGCATCACCCACCTGATCCGAGTCATCGCCCAGCATTTTCCGAGGAGGAGACAACCATGAGCCACCACATTTTGATCGTCGACGACGAGGCGCCCATCCGCGAGATGCTGAAACTCGCCCTGACGAAACAAGGTTACCGCGTGACGACGGCCAGTTCGACGGCCGAAGCCGGGAAAGTCGTGAAAGACGACCCACCGCAGCTCGTCATCACCGATCTGCAACTCGAGGATTCCGACGGGATGGGGCTGATCGCCCGGTTGAAAGCGGCGCAGCCGCAGCTTCCCGTCATCCTGCTCACCGGCGTGCTGTTCGACCAGCAGGTGGTCGAGGAGACGTTCGCCGACAAAATTTCCGTCTACCTGCACAAGACCTCGCCGCTTTCCACGATCGTCCGGGAGGTCAAACGCTGCCTTGATCGCTGATCGGCGCCGGTTGATTTTCTCGGCGAGGCACGAGCCGCACCGGCGCCGCGTCGCGTGACGAGCCCGCGCTCTTTTGGTGCGGGCTTCGTTCGCCCCGCCGTGATGTTCACGGTCTCATGCCTGATGCCCTGTTTTTGTCTGCTCATCATAAGAGTCGGGGCACCCTCGCGATGTTTGGCCATGGCGCTTCAAGCTGATTGCGCTCGCGCTTGTCTGCCTGCTGATCGGGAAACTCGGAAAGATCCGCGAAATTTCATCGGGTTGCTGAACAGCACCGAAGCGCGGCGGGGATGCGTGACACCCGGCGACACGAAACCGGCGGCGGGACCGGTGGGAAACCAAGGGGACTTTTAGGCGAAAAATCCGGATCCAAGGCTCCGGTTTCTGAATGCGGCGCCGTTCACCGCGGAGCGCGAGCCGCTGGTTCCGACGCCGCGCGACGGTTGCTGCAGGCCGGCCGCGAACCGGCCCAAATAGCCGCGGGGATTCATGCCTTTCAGAGCGCGAAACTGCGCATTGAAGTTCGAGAGATTGTTGAAACCGCTGGCGAAGCACGCCTCGGAGATGTTCATGTTCTCCTCGGTCATCAGGTGGATCGCTCGCGAGATGCGCAGCTGGCTAACGTAGGCGGAAAAGGTGCAGCCCATTTTCTTCCGAAAGAACCGGCTGAATGTCTCGGGCTGCAATCGGGCAAGCGCGGCCGCCTTGTCGCGCCAAATCTCGCCCGAGAGGTTCTCACCAACGTAGCGGCAGACCGCGTTGATGCGAGCGGCGTCCGCGCGATTCAGCTCCGGCAGGTAGGCCGCGCTGGACAAGACCACCTGTTCGCGCGACCGCGCGAGCACATCCAGAATCTGGAGCAACAGCAGCACGCGGGCGGCGCCGGTCGCACGCGACAGCATCCGTAGCGTCGCGGCGACCTTCCGGACGGCGGGTCCCGCAAAGCGTATTCCCCGCTGGCTGCGCCGCAGCAGTGCCCCGATCGGGCGGAACTCCGGTGTCAGCCAGAACGCCGGCCCGAGGAAATCCTCGGGGAACTGCACGACATACGCGCGCGCGGCGCCGAGCGGACCATGCGGATTGTCATTGAGCCAGAAGTGGGGGAGGTCGGGCCCCACCAGCACCAGGTCACCCTCGCGAAACGATTCACTGTGGTCGCCGACGAACCGCATGCCGCTACTGCCTCGCTCGACGAACATGAGCTCGATCTCCGGGTGAAAATGCCAGCGGCCGATAAACGCCCGGCCGAGTGAATGCATGCACCGGAAGGAGGCCTTTTCGGGAATGTGGATCGCTTCGTATATCGCGCGCATGCAGCGGGCAGGTTACAAAACCACCGGTCTTTCGGCAGACAACTGGTGGCTGAAAAAACGCGCTGGTCAATAATGCGGGCGGCGAATTTTCCCGCCCTTTCCGGCAGAAGAATCGCACCGATGCCGCACTCGAGCCGCGCCGGTCTGCTTTCCTTACCCACCGTTCCCTCACGTTCCATCCCCATGAAACTGTCTGGTATCCTCTGCGCATCGTCGTATCCCCGTATCGGGTTGTTCCGCAGCTTCGCGGCTGCGTTTGTCGCCTTGTTTATCGCGGTTTGCTCCGGCCGCGCCCAGCTCTACTCCGAAAACTTCTCGACCGGCACGGCCGCCGGCTGGACCGTTGCCGCGGGAACGTGGGCGGTGGCCAGCGGCAGCTACGACGAGACCACCGCCACCGGCGGCCCGAATGTCGCCTATTACAACAACGCGTCGTGGGACACGGGCGTCACCTATACCGCCAGCGTCCGCGTTTGGGGTTCCGGCTCGGGCAATCTGACCGGCCTGGTCTATAATTACCAAAACAGCACGAACTACTACGAGGTGGAGCTCGGGCCGCTCAATGTCAGTGGCAACGTCCAGCTCTTCGAACATATCAACAGCGCAGCCGGCACGCAGGTGGCGACTGGCACCTACAACAATACGACGGGCAGCGGCACCTTCCAAACCGTTTCGATTGTCCGCAGCGGCACGACCACCACGATCAAGGTCAACGGCACCATCGTCATCACGCGCACCCAGACGGGGCTGACAGGCGGCGGCAAGATTGGCGCAGTCGATCGCTGGGCGAATGTCTGGGTCGATAACATTTCCGTCGCCGATACCGCCGCGCCGAGCGTGTCGATTTCGTCGCCGACGGGCGGGGCGGTTTCCGGCGCCATCAGTGTGACGGCGACGGCGGCGGACAATATCGGCGTCGCGGGCGTGCAGTTCAAACTCGATGGTGCCAACCTCGGCTCCGAAGACACGACCTCCCCCTACAGCGTGAGCTGGAACACCGCGACGGCTTCGCCGGGCGCCCACACGCTCACGGCGGTCGCGCGCGACGCCGCTGGCAACACCACCACCTCGTCGCCCGTGACCGTGACAGTCAGCAATCTGCCGAGCCCGTGGCAGTCGCAGGACGTCGGCGCGGTCGGAGCCACCGGCAGTGCGAGCGCGAGCGGCGGCACATTCACGGCAGCCGGCGCGGGCGCGGGCATCTGGTGGGCGGCGGACGAATTCCATTTCGTTTATCAACAACTCACCGGGGACTGCAGCATCACGGCGCGGGTAACCGGTGTGCAGAACACCGGTGGAGCGAGCGGCTGGGAACACGGCGGCATCATGATCCGCGAGTCGCTCAACGCCAACTCGACGTTCTCCGGACTCTACGAAACCGCGACCAATGGTTTGCTGTTTGAAGCGCGAACCGCCACCGGCGCCAATGCCGTCGGCGTGGCCGCCGATTCGTCGACCGTGCCGCCGGCGTGGCTGCGGCTGGTTCGCAGCGGCAGCACCTTCACCGCATACAAATCGGCCGACGGCGTTTCGTGGACTCTCGTTGGATCACACACCGTCACGATGGCTTCGACGGTCTACGTCGGCCTCGCGGTGACGAGCCAGGTGGATGCCACGACCTGCACCGCCACTTACGACAATGTGACGGCGACCGCCGGGGACTTTTCGGCGCCGACCGTGACTATCACGGCGCCGGTGGACATGTCCACGGTGTCCGGATCGATTGCCGTGACCGCTTCCGCGTCCGACAACGTCGGCGTGGCCGGCGTGCAGTTCAAGCTCGACGGCGTCAATCTCGGCACGGAAGACACGGCTTCTCCCTATTCCGTCACATGGGACACCACCACGGCGTCCAACGCGCAGCATGTCCTTGCCGCTGTCGCGCGCGATGCGGCGGGCAACACCACGACATCGGGCGGCATTTTTGCCACCGTCAGCAACGGCAGCGGCCTGCCGAGTCCGTGGACGACCCAGGACATCGGCGCGGTCGGCGCGACCGGCAACGCGAGCTATGCGAGCGGCGTGTTCACCGTGAGCGGCGCGGGGACGGGAATTTTCGGCACCTCCGATGAATTCCGCTTCGTGGACCAGCAGGTCACCGGCGACTGCAGCGTGGTCGTGCATGTGACGAGCGTGCAGGACACCGGCGCCGATGCGGGCTGGGAGCATGGCGGCATCATCATCCGCGAGACCCTTAATCCCAACTCCGCCTACGTCGGTCTCTACGAGACCGCGACGCGCGGCATCCTTTTTGAAGCGCGCACCTCGACGGGCGCATCGGCGGTGGGCCTGGGGTCGGACACGACGCACGTCTTTCCCTATTGGCTGAAGCTGACGCGGGCCGGCAACACGTTCACCGCGTCGATTTCGAACGATGGCAGCTCGTGGACGGCGCTCGGTTCGCCGCAGACGGTCACGATGGCGTCATCCCCGTATGTCGGCCTCGCTGTCACCAGCGAGAAAGTTTCGACGTTATGCACGGCGGTCTTCGACAACCTCAGCGTCGCCACGGGCGATGTCACGGCCCCGACCGTGTCGATCACCGCGCCGACGTCCGGCGAGTATGTCAGCGGCACGACCGTTGCGGTCACCGCCAGTGCGTCCGACAATGTCGGCGTCGCCGGCGTGCAGTTCAAGGTGGATGGGACCGATCTCGACACCGAGATCACCAGCCCGCCGTATAGCTTGAATTGGAATACGACGGCCGTCGCCGACGGTTCGCACTCTGTCACGGCGCTTGCGCGCGATGCCGCCGGGAATACTACGACCTCGTCAGCCGTGGCCGTGACGGTCAACAATACCGGCACGCTGCCGCCGCCGACGGCGGGCTTCTACAGCGAAAATTTCGACAGCGGCGTCGCGGCAAACTGGACGCCGGTCAGCGGCACGTGGTCCGTCTCGAGCGGAACTTATGGCACGACGAGCAGTGGCAGCCATACCGCCACCTACACCGCGACCACGTGGACCACGAACTACATCTTGCGCGCGACCATGCACTCGACCGGGTCGGGCGCGTCGGCGAAGGTCGGCTTCGTCTACAACTACGTCGATTCGAACAATTATTATAAGCTCCTGCTCGCGGCCGACGGATCGGCGCAACTCCTGAAAAAAACCACCGCCAGCGGCGGATCGGAAGTGAGCGTGGCGTCCACCGGCGCAGGAAGCTACGCCGGCTACTACGCCGGGACGGGCAACAATCCCTGGGTCGACGTGGAGATTGACCGCGAGGCCAACGCGACGACCGTGCGCATCAACGGCTCTCGCGTCTTCTACAACATCGTTCAGACGGATCTCGGGGCGGGGGAGGTCGGCTTCACGGACAGCGGCAACACCTCGAATTTCGACAATGTCTCGGTGATGCCGATTCCGGTGGTCGCGTATTCGCAGGATTTTTCGGGCGGTTCGGCGCCCAGCTGGTCGTCGGTCAGCGGCACCTGGGCCGTCAGCGGCAATACCTACAACTTGTCCACCAGCGGCTCGCACGATTATGCGCTTTACGGCGCCAGCGGCGCGACCTGGCTGAGCGATTACACTTACAGCATCAGCGTCGCGTCGTCGTTGACCGGATCGGGCAACAAGATGGGCGCGATCTACAATTACCTCGACGCAAGCAACTATTACGAGGTGCTGATCGATGGCGCGGGCACGGCGGAAATCCGCAAGGTCTTTCACGGAGCCCCGACCTCGCAGGGCACCGCCGCGTACGCCGGCGGCGGCGCGAACGAATGGGTCGAGATCACCGTTCTGCGCTCCGGCTCGAACACGAGCGTCAATGTCAACGGCCGGCGTGTTTTCACCGATGTCCAACAGGACGATCTCACGACCAGCGGAAAAGTTGGCGTATCGGCGGTGTCGAACAGCGCGGCAAAGTTCGACGACGTCGTGGTCACGAACGGTCTCGATCCCTACAAGAAAACTTTCCCGAAGATCGACGGTAACTTCATCTCGGGAGGCTCCCAGCCGTGGAATAATTCGACCTATCGGCAATTGCTGGCGAAGCATGACGCCGCGACACTCGGCATTTACACGTCGTGGGGCGGCGGCGGCTCGGCGCTCCAGACGGCTTTGCAAGCGGTCAAGGCGCTCAACCCCAACCTCGTGCTATCGACCTATACGAACGTGATGGAGGGAACGCACGATTCGTCCCAGCAGACCTACATCCCGGCCCTCGACAACAAGCTCTCGACCGAAGTCGGTCCGGGCGGCACGAACAACGATTGGTGGTTGCGCAACAACGCCGGCGACGGCGTGGGCCAATACTCGAACTGGGAGTGGGCGGTGCCGTGTCGGTCGGAGTCGTTCCTCTCGCTGAAGGCCGGGTTGTCGGCGGCGTTGTGGGAGCTGGGCGGCGTGCCCGGGCAGCTGCAAACCGATCAGAGCTCGACGGCGACGCACGCG
>DASZPP010000350.1:0-7611 GCA_035549975.1 Opitutus sp. | reverse complement strand
CCGGGTGGCCCTGCAAAAAACTCGCGGGCAGCGCATCGGTCGGCGCGTTTTCCACGGCCTCGGCGACGACGCGCGCCTTGCCCTCGCCCCACGCGAGCAGCGCGACCCGGCGCGCCTCGAGGATCGTGCCGACGCCCATCGTGATCGCATGCCGCGGCACGTTCGCCTCGCCCTGGAAATCGCGCGCCGCATCGCGCCGCGTGAGCGCGTCCAGCGTCACGAGCCGCGTGCGCGAATCACGGCCGGAGCCGGGTTCGTTGAAGCCGATGTGGCCGGTGCGGCCGATGCCGAGGACCTGCAGGTCGAGCCCGCCGGCGTCGCGAATTTTCTGCTCGTAGCGCTGGCACCACGCAAAGATCTCCGAACGCGCCACCGTGCCGTCGGGCACGTTCACATTCGCGGCGGGAATGTCGATGTGAGCGAAGAGCTGCTCGTGCATGAACCGCCAGTAGCTCTCCGGGTGCGTGCACGGCAGGCCGTAGTATTCGTCGAGGTTGAACGTGACGACGTTCTTGAAGCTCAGTCCCGATTCGCGGTGCAGCCGCACGAGCTGCCGGTAAAGCCGCACGGGCGATGAACCCGTCGCGAGCCCGAGCACGGTCGCCCGCCCCGCCGCGTCGTTCGCCCGGATGAGTGCCGCGATCTCCGCCGCCAGCCCGGCGCACGCCTCGTCGGCGCTCGCGAAAACCTCCGTCGCGATCCGCTCCCGTTGCCGGGCCTCGATGGTGCTCTTGATCATGGTTGCAAAGAGGAGGTCGGGGCTTTCCGCAGTTCCGCGAGCGTGGACGCGAGGCCCGCCTCGAGCAGCCCGGTGGGCCGGAAGCCGGCCGCGCGCAGCTTGTCCACGCTCGCGCGCGAATGGCGCACGTCACCCGCGCGCTCCGGCGCATGGCGGATTTCGGAGCGCGAGCCCGCCAGCGCGATGATGCGGCGCGCCAGCTCGAGGATCGTGATCTGCCCGCCGTAGCCGGCGTTGAACACACCCGTCAGCCCGGGCGTTGTCGCCGCAAACACGTTCGCGGCCACAATGTCCTTCACGTAGATGAAATCCCGCGTCTGCCCGCCGTCGCCGAAGATCGTGAGCGGCTCGCCCGCGAGCGCGCGCTGCATGAAGATCGGCACCGCCGCCGCATAGGCGCCCGCCGGATCCTGCCGCGGGCCGAAGACGTTGAAGAATCGCAGCGCCGCCGTCTCGAGCCGGCGCGCTTCGGTGAACTGCTGGCAGTAGTATTCGCCGTCGAGCGTCGTCACCGCGTAGGGGCTGCGCGGCTCGGGCCGCATGTCCTCGCGCTTCGGCACCTCGGGGTTGTCGCCATAGGCCGCCGCCGAGCTGCTGAAAACGAGCTTGCGCACGCCGGCGGCGGCCGCCGCCTCGAGGACGTTGAGCAGCCCGGTGACGTTGAGCGCGACACACTCGTGCGGCCGCTCCACCGATTCCGGCACGCTCACCAGCGCCGCGAGGTGAAACACGTAGTCGACCCCGCGCACCGCGCGCGCCACGAGCTCGCGATCGAGGATCGAGCCCTCGATGAACTCGACCGCGAGGCCGGCGAGGTTCCGCCGGTGGCCGGTGCGGAGGTTGTCGAGCACGCGCACCTCCGCCCGGCCCTGGAAGTGTTCCGCGAGATGGCTGCCGATGAAGCCCGCGCCGCCGGTGATCAGGACTTTCATAGGCGCGCGTGCTTTTTTTCGATCCGCTCCATCGCGGCGCGCTGCGCCTCCATGCTGCGCAGCAACGCGAACTGGTTTCGCGCCCGGTCGAGGTTTTGCCCGGGCCGCCGCGTCTTGAAATACAAATCGCCTTCGAGAAAGTCCGTGAGGAACCGCATGCCGATCTCGAATGTGATGAGCCGGCCGGAAAAGGCGAGATGGACCGCCTCGGCCGGCGTGAGAAACGAGCGCGCCGCGCTCACGTAGCCCTCGACCAGCGCCTCGAAGATCGGCAGCCGCGCCTGCACGCGGCCGGGATCGGGCTCGTCCTCCGCCGCGGAGTTCGTGGCCGAGCGGACCATGTCGCCGAAATCGTAGAGCGCGAGCCCGGGCATCACCGTGTCGAGATCGATCACGCAGATGCCCGCCTGCGTGGCGTCGTCAATCATCACATTGTTGAGCTTCGTGTCGTTGTGCGTGATGCGCTCGGGCATCTCGCCGGCCGCGTGAAGCCCGAGCAACACGTCGACCAGAGGCTCGCGTTCCCGTGCGAACGCAATCTCCGCCCGCGCCGCGGCCGCCCGGCCTTGCGCGTCCGCGTGGATCGCCCGCTGGAGATTCTCGAACCGGCGGCGGGTGTGATGAAAATCCGGGATCGTCTCGTGCAGCCGGCCGCCCGGCAGATCGATCAGCAGCTTCTGAAATTCGCCGAACGCCCGCGCGGCCTCGCGCGCCTGCCGCGGATGCTCGATGATGTCGTGCGTCCGCGCGCCTTCGATGAACAGGTAGCACCGCCACCAGTTTCCCGCGGCATCGCGATGCGTGGCGCCGCCGCCGCGCGCCGGCACGAGCGTCAGCGTCCGGCGCGACGCATCGTCCATCGCGGTCCCCGCGACCCGCCGGGCCGCGTGTGCCGTGACGCGGCGGATGTTGTCCATCAGCGCCGGCACATCGCGAAATACCCGGTGGTTGATCCGCTGCAGAATATAGCGGACCGCCGTGCCCGCCTGGTCCATGGTCACGGCGAACGTGTCGTTGATGTGCCCGCTGCCATAGGGCACGCCCTCGCGAAACGAGCCCTGGAGCGAAAATGCCGCGGCCACCGCCGCCAGGTCGATTTCCGCCGAAGCGATCGCCTCGAGACTCATGACGCGACCGCCTCCCAAAGATTCGCCGGATACTCCGCGCCCGCCACCAGAGCGCGGATGGCCTCGACGACCCGCGGCTTGTCCTCGCGATAAGTCACCCCGAACCACGTCGCCGCCGTCGGCAGCACGCGCACCTCGGCCGCCGCCGCGTCGATCATCGCCGAGACCGCCGCCGGCAGATAGTATTCCGCCGTAAGGTCGTCAGGCCGCTCGCTCGACAGCGTTTTCAGGCCGCGCTCGATCCACGGGAAAAGCGCCGGCGTGAAACCCCAGCAGTTCATCGAAACGATTTCCTCGCCGGAAAATTCCCGGCCCGCGCCGACCTGCTCCCGGCGGATGCCGGTGCGCTCCGTCACGTGCAACAGCGCGCCGTCCGCCGCGACGGCGCACACGCCGCGCGCCACCGCGCCGTTTTCCGAGAGTGTCTGGGCCAGGCGAAACCCGACCGTCGCGAACTGCACGGGCCCGGCGGCGCGACCGGCCGGACCGCGCAGGAAGCGGGCGAGCCGGGCCAGGGAATCGCGGCCGTAGAAATCGTCGGCGTTGATGACCGCGAACGGCCCGCCCAGACCGTGCCGCGCGCACCACACCGCGTGCGCCGTGCCCCACGGCTTCGTGCGGCCCGCCGGCGCGACGACGCCCGCCGGCAGATCATCGACCGACTGGAACGCATAGTCCACCGGCACGCCGCCCGTGTAACGCCCCCCGACGCGCGCGCGGAAGTCCGCCTCGAAATCCCGGCGGATCACGAAGCGGATGCGATCGAATCCCGCCCGCACCGCGTCGAACACGGCGTAATCGAGCACGGTCTCGCCCGCCGGGCCGACCCCCTCGAGCTGCTTCAGCCCGCCGAACCGGCTGCCCAGGCCAGCCGCCAGAACCACCAACGTGAGACTCATCGCGCCACCTGAAGCAATCTGGTTTTGTTCTGCAACATTTTTATGTTGTTGCGCAAACTCTTCCCCGCCCTGCATAGTGGGCGGCCATGACGATCCGCCGCCCTTTTTTCGCGCGCGCCGGCCTGGGTCCGGAGCCAAGGCCGAGGTTCGCGCCGCTCGTTCGATTGATTTTGTGGGGTGTCGCCGTCGGGCTGGGGGTTTCGACGGCTGAATCCGGCCGCGCTGCCGGGGCGAAGCCGAATCCGGCGGCACATGACCCGTGGGGCGACTGGGTCGAGCCGAACTTTCCGTTTTTCTCGGCGGTGGTGGATGCGCGAAAGGCCGGCGCGGTTTCGCCGGCGGACAACCTGACGCCGCGCGGCCTGGTGTTGAACCTCGGCGGCGAAGCGTGGGCGTGTTTCGACACGGAACTCCTGCGGGTTTCGGCGGTGTGGGACGGCAACGGGCTGACGCCGTTCGGCCTCGCGGCGATTTCCTATCACGATGCGGGGCAGAAGACGCCGGAGGGCCAGTCGAAGCTCCCCACCCCGCGCGGCTCGGTCTGGCTCGCGAACGGCATCTACCCCGGCTGGCAGTCCGGCGAACGCCTCTCGCTCGCTGATCCGCGCCCGAGCGTCCGCTCGCCGCAGGAAATCGGCCGCGGGCCGCTCACCCGCGCCGAGGGCCGATTTCGTGCGATCCGGCTTTCGCCGGCGGGCGCGTGCCTGTGCTACACGGCGCACGGGGCGAATATCGAGGAGCTGATCACCGCTCTCCCGCCGGCGGAGGGACACGGCATCCGCCGGACCTTCCGCGTCGGACCGGCGAAGGAGCCGCTGCTCCTCGCGCTCGGGTTGAAGCGTCCGGCGAATTCCACGGTCGCGGTTTCGGTCGCCAACCGATCGGCGGACGCGAACGCCGCCCTCCTCGCAGACACCAGCGCCTGGCTCGTGCGTGTGGCGCCGCACGACCAGCCGGCGGAGTTTTGCGTGACGATTTCGCGCGACCGCGCGATCCGCCCCGCCGCGTTCGCCGGTTTTCCGGCGGCGGCCGAAAAACCCGCGCCCTCGTTCGGGCCGCAATCGGTCACGACGCATGGCACGCTCGCATCGGGTCCCGGCGCCTATGTCGTCGACAATATCGCGCTGCCGCTCGACAACCCGTGGCATCGCAACGTCCGCCTCGCCGACGTGCAGTTCTTCCGCAGCGGTCGCGCCGCCGCGGTGACGTTCGACGGCGACGTGTGGCTGATCGACGGCCTGAAGGGCAACCTCGATACGGTGACGTGGCGGCGCTTCGCGTCGGGCCTGCACGAGCCGCAGAGCCTGGCGATTCGCGACGACGAGGTGTTCGTCTTCGATCGCAACGGAATCTGGCGATTGAAGGATCGCGACGGCGACGGGATGGCGGACGAACACGAGCTCTTCTGCAACGAGTTCACGCAGACGGCGGAGACGCGAGAATTCGCCAACTCGATGAAGCTCGCACCGGACGGATCGTTCGTCATCGCGAAGGGCGGCCAGGAGGGAGCAACCCTCGGCCGCGACAACGGCACGGTGATCCGCGTCGCGCCCGACGGCAAAAGCATCACCCGGCTCGGCTGGGGGTTTCGCCAGCCGTTCATCGGCGTGAACCCGCGCACGGGCCTCGTGACCGCCAGCGATCAGGAAGGCAACTACGTCCCGACCACGCCACTCTACATCGTGCGCGACGGAAAGTATTACGGTTTTCTCAGTTCCCTGCAGCCGCGGGAAAAATATCCCGCGCCGATCGCCGAGCCGCTGCTCTGGATTCCGCACATGGTCAATGCATCGGGCGCGTCGCAAGTCTGGCTGACCGGCGCGAAAATGGGCCCGCTCGACGGCGCACTGATCCACGTCGCCTACAGCCGTCCGGAGATTTTTCGCGTGATGCTCGATGACAAAAGCGCCGTGCCGCAGGCGGCGATCGTCAGCCTCACGCACGATTTTGCCTTCGCTCCCTTCAGCGGCGCGGTCAACCCCGCGGACGGACAATTGTATGTCGCCGGTTTTCGGATCTGGGGCACGGTCTCGCGGCAGGTCAGCGGGCTCGCCCGCGTGCGCTACACCGGCGCGCCATCGACGCTCCCGGCCGCGGTCGAACCGATGGATCACGGACTGCTGCTCCGCTTCGACGTCGCGCTCGACGCCGCGGACACCGATCCGGCGCGCTTCGTGGTGGAGCGATGGAACTACAAGCGCACGCACGACTACGGCTCGCCGCATCTCCGGCTCGACGGCTCGCTCGGGCAGGATCCGATGCCGGTCGGCGGAATCTATCTTTCGCGCGACCGCCGGAGCCTGTTTATCGGCGTTCCCGACATGCGAACGGGCGTGATGCAGATGCACGTTGGCTGGATGTTGCGCACGGCGGCGGGCGGCGACTTCGACGGCAACGCCTATCTCACGCCCTATGAGCTGAGGCCATTCCATCCGGTCGCGGAAGGCTTCGCCGACCTCGCGGTCGACCTGACGCCGCATCATCTGCCCGCGAGCCGCGCAAACGCACCGGCGAGCGCAGCGGAAGGACGACGGCTCTACGAATTCAACGGCTGCATGGCCTGCCACAGCGTCGACGGCTCGAAAACCTTTGGCCCGACCTGGAAATCGCTCGCGGGCTCGATGGTGGAGCTCGCCGATGGCACCCGCGTGCGCGCCGACCACGCCTACTTGAAGGAGTCGATCATGACTCCGAATGCGAAAATCGTCAAAGGATTCGAGGTGGGGATGCCGAACTACGCCGGCATCCTGACCGACTCGCAGGTCGAATCGCTCATCCTGTATATCAAGAGCCTCAAGTGAGGCGCGCGCTCCCGCGCGGCGTTGCGCCCACGCCAGGCGGACGCCGGTTACGATCGGGCTTTCTCGCCCGCGTTCGCCTTTTCGAAAACCCGGCGGATCGACGCCGCGAGCCGCGGGACCGGGAGCAGCTTGCCGCCCTGCCGCAACGACTCGGTGGCCACAAAGCCGGTCGCGACGCTTTCGCGCGCGGCAATCGCCGAGGTGGCCGTCGGGCCGCCCTCGCGCGCGTAGCGCAGGAAATCAGCGATGATCTTGACGTCGGCGCCGCCGTGGCTGCCCCGGTCGGTGGGCATTTTGAAAGTGACATTGCCCCGCGCCGAATAGCCGAGCGTGCGCCGGTTCCACAAGCGCACGCAGGTGCCGGCTCCGCCGTCGCCGAAATTTTCCATCCGGCCTTCCGTGCCGATCACCGTGTAACTGCGCCAGTAGTCCGGCGTGTAGTGGCACTGCGCGTATTGCGCCAGCACGCCGTTGTCGAGTCGCATCAAAACCTGGTTCAGGTCCTCGACGTCGATGCGGTGGTTCAGCTCGCGCTGCTTCCGCGGCGGCCACAGCGCCGCGCGGGTGAGCGGCCCCTCGCGGCGGCGCGGCCCGCGAATCGCGGGCAGGCGGGAGGTGACGTTTCCGTAAAGCGTGAGCTCGCCCATCGCGCTCACCTCGCGGGTGTAGCCGCCGCTCAGCCAGTGGATGACATCGATGTCGTGCGACGCTTTCTGCAGCAGCAATCCCGTTGAAAACCGCCGCTCCGCGTGCCAGTCGCGAAAATAATAATCGCCGCCGTTGCCGACGAAGTGCCGCACCCAGCACGCCTTCACCTCGCCGATCGCACCGTCGTCGATGAGCGCCTTCATCTTTCGCACGGCCGACATGTATCGCATGTTGTGGCCGACGTAGAGCCGCGCGCCGGCCTTTGCCGCCGTGCGCAGGATGCGGTCGCAGCCGGTGATCGTGATCGCCATCGGTTTCTCGAGATAAACCGTCCGCCCCAGCGCGAGCGCGGCCACCGCCTGCTCCTCGTGCAAAAAATCCGGCGTCGAGACGATCACCGCGTCGAGCTCACGGGTGAGGAGCTCCCGATAGTCGGTCGTCGTAAAAATATTGCGCCCGTAGTTC
>DASZPP010000349.1:0-7508 GCA_035549975.1 Opitutus sp. | reverse complement strand
GAGCACGCCCATCGTCGTGGCGTGATGTTTCTCGAAATCCGGGTTGGTGACATCGAGGACGTGGAGGAGAAAATCGGCGACGACGACTTCCTCGAGCGTGGCCTTGAACGCCTCGACCAGGCCGTGCGGCAGCCGGCGGATGAAGCCGACGGTGTCGGTGACCAGCAGCTTGTGGTGGCCGGTGAGCTGGAGCTGGCGCGTGGTCGGGTCGAGCGTGGCGAAGAGCTTGTCGGCGGCGAGCAGGCGCGCGCCGGTGAGCGCGTTGAGCAGCGAGGACTTGCCGGCGTTGGTGTAGCCGACGATCGAGGCGGTGGGCACGGGCACGCGGAGGCGGCGGCGGCGCTGGACGGCGCGCTGCTGCACGACGGTGGCCAGCTCGGCCTTGAGGCGCGCGATGCGGTCGCGCACGATGCGGCGGTCCTGCTCGAGCTGGGTTTCGCCCTCGCCGCCGAGGGCGCCCTTGCCGCGCTGCCGGGAAAGGTGCGTCCACGCGCGGGTCAGGCGCGGCAGCGAGTATTCCATCCGCGCGAGCGCGACCTGCAGCACGGCTTCGCGGGTGTGGGCGCGATCGGCGAAGACCTCGAGGATGACCTCCTCGCGGTCGATCACGGCGACGCCGGAAAGCTCCTCCCAGTTGCGCTGCTGGGCGGGCGAGAGCTGCTCGTCGAACACGATCACGTCGGCGCCGGCGGCCTTGGCGGCCTCGGCGAGCTCGGCGGCCTTGCCGCTGCCGAGGAGCAGCGCGGGATTGGGCGCGCGGAGGTTGACGAGCACGGAGCCGGCGACGGTGATGCGCAGGTTTTCCACGAGCTCCTTCAGTTCGCCGAGCAGCTCGGCGCCCTCGCCGGGCGGCATGGCGTGCGTTTGCACGCCGATGAGAAATGCGCGCTCGAGACTCGAGGGTTTGTCGGAGGGGAATACGGCCATCAGTTGGAAGGGGTGGAACACAAGCGCGATTTCCACCAGGCGTCAATCGACGCGCGGCGCGGCGGGCGGGTTGCGCTGACGGGCGCGGAGGACAAGATGAGGAAATGGCAACGGGCGACATCGTGCTGGCGGGCGGAACGGGATTTCTGGGGCAGGCGCTGGCGGAGCACTTGCGGTCGGCGGGACGTCGCGTCGTGGTGCTGTCGCGCCGCGCCGGTGGCGAGACGGAGGGCGTGAAACAGGTGCGGTGGGACGCCGGAAACGTCGGCGACTGGGCGCGGGAGCTGGACGGCGCGGCGGCGGTGGTGAACCTCGCGGGGCGCTCGGTGAACTGCCGTTACAGTGCGCGGAATCGCGCGGAGATCCTGAATTCGCGCGTGAATGCGACGCGGGCGATCGGCGCGGCGGTGGCGCGGTGCGCGCGGCCGCCCGCGGTGTGGCTCAATGCGAGCTCGGCGACGATTTATCGCGATGCGCGCGACCGGGCGATGGACGAGGCCGCGGGCGATCCCGGCGAGGGATTTTCGGTCGAAGTCTGCCAGGCGTGGGAGCGGGCGTTTTTCGAGGCGCCGGCGCCGCGGACCCGGAAGGTGGCGATGCGGCTTTCAATCGTGTTTGGCCCGGCGCCGGGCGGGGTGTTCGGGATTTTCCAGCGGATCGTGCGGCTCGGGCTCGGGGGCAGACAGGGCGACGGCGGGCAGTTCGTGAGCTGGCTGCACGTGACGGATTTCTGCCGCGCGGTGGAGTGGCTGCTCGCGCACGACGAAATCAGCGGGCCGGTCAACCTGTGCGCGCCGGTGCCGCTGCCGAACGCGGAGTTCATGCGCGCCTGGCGGGAGGCGTGCGGCGTGAAGGTCGGGCTGCCGGCGACCGCGTGGATGCTGCGAATCGGGGCGTTTTTCCTGCGGACGGAGACGGAACTGCTGTTGAAGAGCCGGCGAGTCGTGCCGCGCCGCTTGCAGGATTCCGGTTTTCATTTTCAGTTTGGTGCGTGGCGTCCGGCGGTGGCGGATTTGACTGCGACGGCCGAGCGCCACGGCTTGCCTGAAATAAAAAGTGGCCGATAATTAAGAGCTAATGAAACCCAGCTCGATTCTCGTCGTGGACGACGAACCGGACCTGTGCGACCTGATCAGCCGGATGCTGACGCGCGCCGGGCACAAGGTGACGTGCGCGAACGACGGCGACGAAGCGAGCAAGGCGATCGCGACCCAGAAATTCGACCTCGTGTTGACCGACGTGATCATGCCGGAAAAGGACGGGATCGAGGTCATCGGCGAGCTGCGCCGGCAGCAGCCGAACGTGCGCATCGTGGCGATGTCGGGCGGCGGGCATGTGGCGATGGGCCAGTATCTGAAGATCGCGAAAGGGATGGGCGCGCACGGGGTGCTGCAAAAGCCGTTTGGCCACGACGAATTGCTGGCGGCACTCGATGCGGTGATGCCCGGGGATCATCCGCCCGCGGCGTAGGCCGCGCGACCGGGATCAGCTCGCGAAGACCACGCCGACCGGCGCGGGAATTTCGGCGGCGCCCGCGGCGCGGGTCAGGCGGCCCGTCTGCGGATCCACGGCGAAGACCGTCAGCGAGTTCGAATCCTGATTCGCGGTCACGAGCCAGCGACCGTCCGGCGAGAGCGCGAAGTCACGCGGGCCGCGGCCGCCGCACGGGACGATTTCGACCAGGGAAAGCGCGCCGGAATTTTCGTCGAACGCGAAGGCGGCGAGGCTGTCGTGTCCGCGGTTCGAGCCGTAAACGAAGCGGCCGTTCGGGTGAACGCGGATCGCGGCGGTTTTGGTGCTCCCGGAAAAACCGGCCGGCAGCGTCGAACGCGTGTCGCGCGGCGTCAGCGCGCCGGTGTCGCGATCGCAGGCATAGGAAACAATGGTGTTGGCCAGCTCGGTGATGCAGAGGAGATGGTGTCCGTCGCGCGAAAAGGCGAGATGCCGCGGACCCGAGCCGGGCGCCACATCGATGAAAGCGGGCGCAGTCGGAACCAGCGAGCGCGCGGCGGCATGGACGTTGTAACGATAGATTCGGTCCTGCCCGAGGTCGCACGCGAAGACGAACCGGCCGTCGGGCGAAAGCACGGAGCAGTGGACGTAGGGTTTGGCCTGGCGGTCGGGCACGATGCCGGAGCCGGGGCCGCGATGGCGGAGAATCTGCGGCGGCGCACCGACGCCGTCGTCGTCGCGCAGCGGAATCGCGGCGACAAAACCCTCATGATAGTGGGCGACGAAAAGGAGGCGCGCCGCTTCGTCGATCGCGACGTAGCACGGCTCCTTGGTCGTGCTCGAAGGCGGCGCGGGCAGCGCGGTGAGCGTGCCGCGCGCGGGATCGATGGCGAAGCCGGCGGCGAGCGCAGTCGAGCTGTGAACGGCGTAGAGGAACCGGTGGTCGCGCGTGAGCGCGAGGTAAGTGGGATTCGGCGTTTCCGCGGCGACGCGCGGCGCGGAGAGCCCGCCGGTCGCCGGGTCGAGCTCGACGGCGTGGATGCCGCGGCTGCCGGAATTGGTGTAGGTGCCGATAAAAACCAGATGATGTCGCATGACGGAAGGGAATCGGGGGACGCGCGCAGATGCGGACATCGACGAATGAGCGGCGCTTCCCGCCGAGCGCAAGCCCGGGCCGAAGCGGCGGGCAGCCGCCTGATCCGCCCCTTGCCGCCGTCCCGCCGTCTTCCGCGCTCAGCTATCGCCTGTTCCGCGCAAAGACCTTCGAGCAGCCCGATTCATTTTCACGTATTACGTGAAAATAGATCGGGGCCTTGCCGCGGTTGAGTTGAAGTGCGGACGACTGCGAGCCGGGAACGGCAGCAGCGGCAAAGGCATCTCGTAAAATCGGGTTTGCGGCGGACGGTTCGGTGAACTGCTCCGGTCCACGAACCGGCGGGGCGGGGATCACCATTTTCACGTATTACGTGAAAATGGCGTGGGCGGCTGCGGGCCGGTGGCGGGCTACGCGCCGGTGGCGGGTTGCGGGGCGGCGACGGTCGCGGGGAAGTGGCGGATGGCGCAAAGGTCGCGCCGGAGCTCGGCGCGGAAATCCGGATGCGCGATCGAGACCAGCGCCTCGCCGCGTTCGCGGACGGTTTTGCCGTGGAGATTGACGGCGCCGTATTCGGTGACGATCCAGTGCACGTGGCCGCGCGTCGTGACGACGCCGGCGCCGGGCGCGAGCTGCGTGACGATGCGCGAGAATTTTCCGCCGGCCGCGGTCGAGGGGAGCGCGATGATCGGCTTGCCGCCGGGCGAGAGCGCGGCGCCGCGGATGAAGTCCATCTGGCCGCCGATGCCGGAGTAGAGCCGGTGCCCGATCGAGTCGGCGCAGACCTGGCCGGTGAGATCGATCTGGATCGCGGAATTGATCGCGACCACCTTCGGGTTCTGGCGGATGATCGACGTGTCGTTGGTCCAGTCGCAGGGATAAAACGCGACCGCGGGATTGTCGTCGACGAAGTCGAAGAGCCGCTGCGAGCCGTTGATGAAGCTCGTCATGATGCGGCCCTGGCCGACTGCCTTCAGGCGGTTCGTGACGGCGCCGCATTCCACGAGGTCGACGATGCGGTCGGAAAACATCTCGGTGTGGACGCCGAGGTCGTGCTTGTTTTTGAGGCGGGCGAGCGCGGCGTCGGGGATGCCGCCGATGCCCATCTGCAAGGTCGAGCCGTCCTCGACGAGACCGGCGACGAGCTCGCCGATGCGGGCGTCGACCGGCGACTCGGGCGAGGAGTCGTGCCCGTGCAGCGGTTCGTCGACGATCGTGAAGGCATGCAGCCGGTCGAAGCGGACGGCGTTGTTGCCATGGGTGCGGGGCATGCGCGGGTTGATCTGCGCGACGACGAAACGGGCGGTGTCGGCGGCGGCCTTGGCGGCGTCGCACGAGGTGCCGAGCGAGCAGAAGCCATGTTCGTCGGGCGGCGAGAGATGGAGCACGGCGACATCGAGCTTGATGGTGCCGGAGAGGAAAAGGCCCGGGATGTCGGAGAGGAAAATCGGGATCGAATCGGCGCGGCCGTCGGCGACGGCGGTGCGCAACGGGGCGCCGATAAAAAAGGAGACGGAGCGGAATTCGTGTTCGCGGCCGGGCGCGGCGAACGGCGCGGGGCCGTTCGTGTGGAGATGGTAGAGGCGGACGCCCTCGAGATCCGGCCGCGCGGAAATCGCGTCGACGAGACGGACGGGCGTGGCGGCGGCGCCGTGGAGGAAGACGTGGTTGCCGCTCCTGATGACGGCGGCGGCCTCGGCCGGGGAGACGGCGCGCGAAGTCCAGTTGGCAAGGGTGCGTTTCATGGAAAGTTTTCGACCCGAACAGCGTGGCAGCAAAGGGATCGCGAGCGAAGCAGCGAACGTGTGCATTCCTTGCGAAGAAGGTGCCGTTTTTTGCGGAAAAAACCTGCGGCGCGAAGGCGAGGAAAAAAATGGCCGGCGCACGGTGTCACGTAATAAGTGACACTTCAGCTGGATTGCTTTGGTAAAGTGTCACGTATTACGTGACACTTGGTCACGCGGCGAGGCGCGGGGATGGCGGCGGGCTGGCGGTCAGGCCAGGGCGGCGCTGTCGTCGGGCAGACGCCAGGCCCACAGCGCGGCGGCGAGGGCGAGGAGGCTCGAGACGAGGAGCGCGGTGCGGAAGTCGCCGACGGGGGCGAGCAGGCCGAAGCTGATCGAGGCGAACGCGGCGGCGAGGCGGCCGATGTTGTAGCAGAAGCCGGCGCCGGTCGTGCGCAGGAGCGTCGGGAACAGCGGCGGAAGGTATGTCGTGAAGAGCGCGAACACGCCGGAGAAGAGGCCGACGAGCGGCACCCAGAAGAGCGCGAGCGCGCCGAAGCTGCGCGGGACGATGAAGGCGCCGGCCATGCTGCCGAAGAGGCCGAGGAACATCACGACGATCGCGAGGCGGTTGCCGATCCATTTCGCGAACGCGCCGGCGAGGTAGTTGCCGGCGATCGAGACGGCGATGACGAGGAAGAACGCGGCGGAGAGGCGGCGCGTGACCTCGGCGGGCGCGAGGCCTTCGTCGACGAGAAGCCGGCGGAGATGTTGCGCGTGCCAGAAGATGAACAGCCACCACGCGGACAGGCTGAGCGCGCAGACGGCGGTGGTGTCGATCGTGGTGCGGAGGATGCCGCCGCGGAAGAGCTCGCGGACCCGGGGCTTTTCGCCGGTGCTGTGCGCGCGCTGCCAGTTGGGCGGCTCGGGCACGCGGCGGCGGATCCAGAAGACGAGCAGGGCGGGCACGACGCCGATGAGGAAAACGAAACGGTTCGGCGGCGGATGCGGCAGCGAGGAGAGGAGGGCGATCGCGGCGGCGGCGAAAAGGATGCCGAGGTTGACGCCGCTCTGGAGCACGGCGGCGAGCCACGGGCGCCACGCGCGCGGCCAGGTTTCGACGAGCAGCGACGCGCCGACGGCCCATTCGCCGCCGATGCCGAGCGCGGCGACGAAACGAAAGAACATGAGCTGCCACCACGTCTGCGAGAACGCGCACAGCCCGGTGCAGAGCGCGTAGGTCAGCACGGTGAGCGCGAGCGCGCGGCTGCGGCCGAGGAGATCGCCGAGCCGGCCGAAGAAGGCGCCGCCGAGCGCCCAGCCGACGAGGAACGCGGCCTGGATGTAGGCGCTTTTCTCCGTCACGTTCGGATCGGCGGCGCTGGCGGCATGGAGCAGCTCGATGACGAGCGGCGTGGCGACGAGCGTGTAGAGGTGCAGCTCGAGGCCGTCGAAGAACCAGCCGAGCCAGGCGGCGAGGCCGGATTTCCACTGGTAGGGCGTGAGGTCGCGCAGGCGGGTGGCGTGGTCGGTGCGGGGTGGGGGCACCCCGCCTCCAGCAGAAGTGGAGTCGGGCGTGACGGGCGGGGCGGCGTCGCTGGGGCGGGCGATCGGGCTCATCGGCGCGATGAGTGCGGCAGGCGAGGTGGCGGCGGACAAGCTTAACCGGAGACGAAGGCGAGGGGTCAAAAGCGGCAGGAGACTGCCGCACTCCGGAGCCTGGCGGATTCCGCGGTACCACGAAGGAACGCGTCGGCGATTTGGAGTGCGGCGGTCGGCCGCCGCTTTGGGTCGGCGCCGAGGCGAGAAGCGCTGGGTGCGCCGGGGGGTGGGGCGGCGGGACGGGAGCAGCGGGAACGCGGTAGCGGGGCGGTCGCTCCCTGCGCTCACGCGCAGGGCTACGGGAACGCTGCGTCGAGGCTCTGCGCGCCTGCTACTTCAGCAGCGAGGCGACGGTCTTGACGAGGCGGAGCGGCTGGATCGGCTTGGCGAGGCAGAGCTGGAAGCCGCTCTCGCGCGCCTTCTGCTCGATGCCTTCGCCGGCGAAGGCGGTGAGCGCGACGGCGGGCACCGGGGCGACGTCGCGCATCCGCTCGGTTGCGCGCACCTGCTGGATCAGGGCGAAACCGTCGGTCGCCGGCAGGCCGAGGTCGCTGAGGATCAAGTCGGGGCGGGACTGCTCGATCTCCGGCCAGGCGGCGGCGGCGGAATCCACGGCGACGACGTCGGCGCCGGCGCCCTTGAGCACGGCGGTGAGCGCGCGGCGCGTGGAGGCCACGTCCTCGACGACGACAATGCGACGCCCGGCGAGG